>NZ_JBEOWQ010000050.1:0-33783 GCF_040296145.1 Micromonospora sp. NPDC002296 | reverse complement strand
GGCCGTGGCCTCGCGTACCGTCTCGGGGTCCTGGCCGTCGACGACGGCGGCCGGCATGCCGAACGCCTCGGCCCGGCCGCCGATGGTGCCGGCCACCGCGCCCTCGACGGGCATGGTGGTGGCGTAGCCGTTGTTCTCGCAGACGAACAGCACCGGCACCCGCCACAGCGCGGCCAGGTTGAACGCCTCCAGCAGCATCCCCTCGTTGACCGCGCCGTCGCCGAAGAAGGTCGCTCCGACGATGTCGTCACCGCGGCGCCGCCGGGCCCACACCGCTCCGGTGAGGATGGCCCCGGCGGCGCCCACGATGGCGTTGGCGCCGAGCACCCCGACGCCGAGGTCGGCGGCGTGCATGGACCCGCCCCGGCCCCGGTTGAGCCCGGTGACCCGGCCCAGCAGCTCGGCGAGCATCCGGGCCGGGTCGGCGCCTTTGGCGAGCACGTGGCCGTGCCCGCGGTGGGTGCCGGTCACCAGGTCGTCGGCGCGCAGCGCGGCGCAGACCCCGACGGCGATCCCCTCCTGACCGAGGTACGGATGGATGCCGCCGACGATCGCTCCCGAGCGGACCAGCTCGATCGCCCGCTCCTCAAACCGGCGGATCAGCCGCACCGCCCGGTACAGCCGGACGGGATCGGTGGGGGTCACGCCGGGTGACCCTCCTTGATCGCGTCGAGGACGTCGTCCCAGAGCTGCGCCCGGGCGGCCAGCGCCATGTTGACCGTGTCGGCGCACTCCTGCCACTTGGTGTCGTCGTCGCCGCACAGGTCCGCCAGCATCTGCATGGCCATCGGGGTGTGCTGCTCCCCGTCGACCTCGATGTGCCGCTCCAGGTAGTCGACGAACTTGTGCAGCTTCTGGCTGCGCTCGTTGACCGCGACGACCTGGGTGAACATGTCGGGGATCAGGTCCTCCCGGCCGAAGGCGAAGGCCGCCGCCTGGCAGTGCACCGGGGTCGACTCGATGATCTTCCAGGTGGTACCGGCGAACGTGGCGGACGGGCCGGGCACGCCGGCCTTCACCAGCGCCTCGGTCACCGACGCGCCGCCGCGCAGCAGGTCGATCAGCGCGTCGATGGCGGTGGTGGAGGCACCGGCCTCCCGCATGCCCTGCACGTACAGCTCGAAGTGGCTGATGTAGCCCTCGCCGAGCTCGTCGCTCTCCTCCACCATCACGATGTCGTTGATCAGCCGGCGGCTGCCGGTGGGCCCGGTGGGGATCCACGGCACCGTCACGCAGGTGAGCTGTCGCTGCAACGACTTCAGCAGGGACATGAAGTCCCAGACCGCGAAGACGTGGTGCTCCATGAAGGTGACCAGCGCCTCGTGGGTGTCCAGGTTGGCGTAGAGCGGGTGCTTGACCACCACGTCGCGGCGGTCGCTGACCGCCTGCTCCAGCCGCTCGATGCCCGGGTGCGTCTTGCCCCAGTCGTACCGTGACATTGTTGTTCAGCCTTCCTGCTGGGCGCGGTCGCGCCAGATGACCGGGCAGTATTCGGGGTCCGCGTAGTCCGGCCGACCGTCGTCGGTGCGGCGGACCAGCACGTCGTGGTTGTAGGCGGCGAGGGTGCCGTCGGAGAGCGGGAACTCCCGGTAGGCGTTCGCGCCGTCCTGCAGGTGCAGCGAGATCGCCCGGCGGGGACGGCCGCTGACGTTGGCGCCGCTGCCGTGGTAGGTGCGGCAGTGGTGGAAGCTCACGTGTCCCTTGGGGATTACCATGGGGATCTTGTCGATCCGGGCACCGTTGTGGGCGGCGTTCTCGGCCAGCATCTCCTCGAGCTGGCTGCGGTCGCGCTCGGCGAAGTGCCGCACGACGGTGTCGTTCGCGCCGATCTCCTTCCACCGGTGCGACCCGTCGACCATGGTGATGGTGCCCATCTCCTCGCCGCAGTCGTGGAAGGGGATGAACGCGGTGAGCATGTCCTCGGACGACGAGGACGACCAGTAGTGCTTGTCGAAGTGCCAGGGCACGATGTTCGACGGCTCGCCGGAGATCGGCGGCTTGTAGATCAGCGTGGACTGGAACACCCGGATCTCGGCGGCCCGGGCCAGCCGGGCGGCGACCGCCCCGAGCAGCGGCTTGCGCAGGATCGCGGCGATCCCGTCGTGCTCGTGGTGGACGTAGTCGTTGTGCCGCTGCACCGGGCCCTTCGACGGGTCCCAGTAGGCCAGCTTCGGCGGGCGCACCGGCAGGGTACGGTCCCGCTCGCCGTCGTAGTACCGGTCGGTGGCCGCCACCAGGGCGTCCACCTCCTCGTCGGTGAACAGCTTCTTCGACAGGTACCAGCCGTGCTCGGCGTAGAACCGCACGTCGGAGTCGGACGGCAGCAGCGCCTCCTCCTCGGCGGTCAAAGCCGGCTGAATGTCGACGGTCTTCACGCTCCCACCCCCTGTGCCGTGGCCGTGGCGGCCAGCTCGCGTTCCTTGGCCTCGTAGAGGGCCTTGATGTTGCCGCTGCCGAAGGTCAGCGCCCCGCGCCGCTCGATCAGTTCGAGAAAGAGCGTGCGGCGCACGTGCATCGACTCGGTGAAGATCTGCAGCAGCTGGCCGCCGTGGTCGCGGTCGACCAGGATGCTCAGCTCGCGCAGCCGGTCCAGCGGCGCGTCGACCGGGCCGACCCGCCGCTCCAGGTCGTCGTAGTAGGCGCCGGGGGTCCCCCCGGCGAAGCGGACCCCCCGCCCGCGAAGCGCGCCGACGGCGGTGACGATGTCGTCGGTGCGCAGCCCCAGGTGCTGCACCCCGGCCCCGGCGTGCTCGGCGAGGAACGCGTCGATCTGCCCCGGCCGGTGACCGCGGTCCGGCTCCAGCAGCACCAGGGTGACCCGCCCGGACGGGCTCTGCACCACGGTCGAGTTCATCGCCTGGCCGGCGACCTCCACGTGCTCGGTGAAGATCTGCGCGAATCCGAAGACCCGCTCGTAGTGGGCGACGGTGTCCGCGAGCTGCCCCGGCGGCACGCAGATGGCCAGGTGGTCGATCTCGGCGAGCAGACCGTCGTCCCCGCCGGTCGGCGGGTCCATCTCGATCGCCCCGGGCAGGAACTCGCGCCGGTCGCCCCGGCGCTGCACCAGCCGGTGCAGCACGTCGCCGAAGCCCCCCACCTCAGCGGTCACCACCTCGGCGTCCGCGCCGGTGAAGGTGGTCGGTGGGGTCACCGGCGTCGCCCCGCGGGCCACCAGTTCGGCGTACGCCCCGGCGGCGTCGTCGACCTCCAGCGCCACCACCGCGATGCCGTCGCCGTGCCGCTGCACGTACGTCGACGCCGGGTGCTGCGCGGTCAGCCCGGAGGTGAGCACCATCCGGATGTCGGCCTGGCCCAGCAGCAGCGAACGCTGCCCGGCCAGCCCGGTCTCCGGGCCGCCCTGACCGCGGAGCCGGAACCCGACGGCGGTGCCGAAGTAGAAGGCGGCCTGCCGGGCGTCCCCCACGTAGAGTTCGATGTGATCTATAGAACGAATGTCCATTTTCCAGCCCTTCCCATGTCCCCCCGTGACTGCCGCCCGGGCGGCGCACCGCCCGGAGTGGAACGAGCGATCACCTCCCCGGACCGGCGACGCGCGCACCCGCACCGGTGCCGCGCCGCAGCAGCAGGCTGACGTTCTGGCCGCCGAACCCGAACGAGTTGGTCAGCGCGTGCTCCGGGGCGGCCACCCTCGGTTCCTTGCTGATGTGGTCGGCGGGGCAGGCCGGGTCCGGGTCGTCGAGGTTCCAGGTCGGGGGCAGCAGCCCCCGACCCAGCGCCAGCGCCGTGGCCGCGGCCTCCAGCACCCCGGACGCGCCGAGCAGGTGCCCGGTGAGCGCCTTGGTGGAGCTGACGGGCACCCCGCCGTCGCCGAACACCGCGGTGAGCGCGGCGGTCTCGGCGATGTCGCCGAGCTTGGTGGCCGTGCCGTGCGCGTTGACGTAGCCGACGTCGCCGGCCGTCACTCCCCCGCTGGCCAGGGCGCGGCGCATGCACTCCGCCGCCCCCGCCCCGTCCGGTCGCGGCGCGGTCGGGTGGTACGCGTCGGTGTTCGCCCCGTAGCCGGCCACCTCGGCGTACCCGGTGACGCCCCGGGCGGCGGCGTGCTCGGCGCGTTCCAGCACCAGCAGCGCCGCCCCCTCGGCGAGCACGAATCCGTTGCGCCGGGCGTCGAACGGCCGGCTCGCCTCGGTCGGGTCGGCCCAGCCCCGCGCGAGGGCCCGGGCGTTGCCGAAGGTGTCGGCGAAGGTGGGGAACAGCGGGGCCTCGCTGGCCCCGCAGACCACCACGTCGGCCTCCCCGGCCCGGATCAGCCGGACCGCGTCGGCCACCGACTGCGCGCCGGAGGCGCAGGCGGTGCCGACCGACGAGCTGTAGCCGCGGATGCCGTGGGCGATGGCGATCCGCGCCGCCGGCATGTTCGGCAGGATCCCGGTGAGCAGGTACGGGCTGACCGCCGCCCGACCCCGGGCGGCCCGGGCCAGCACCTGGCTCTCCAGGGTGGACATCCCGCCGACCCCGCCCACGATCACGCCGATCCGCCCGGGGTCGACGTCCCGGCCCACCTCGATGCCGGCGTCGGCGAGCGCGTCGGCCGCGGCGAGCAGGGCGAGCACCACGATCCGGTCCAGCACCCGGGTCTCCGGGCCGGACGCGACGGTGCGCGGGTCGATGTGCGGCAGCAGCCCGGCCGCCTCCAGGGACTCCCGGGCGGGGTGGTCGTCGGCCGGGCGGGTCAGCCCGGACCGTCCGGTGAGCAGGGCGTCGAAGGTCTCCGCGACGCCCCGCCCGACCGGGGTGAACAGGCCCATCCCGGTGATGACGGCGGTCATGACGGCGACTCGGTCAGGTATCGCTCGCGCAGCACCACCTTGCGCACCTTCCCGGTCACGGTGACCGGGATGTCCTCCGAGTGCACCGGCACCACCCGGCGCAGGGTCGCCCCGACGTCGGAGCCCAGCGCGGCGCGCACCGCCTCGGTGCGGTCGACGTCCGGGTCGGCGCCGGCGGCCAGCTCCAGCAGCACGTCGGTGACGACCGTGTCGTTCTCCTTGACGATGACCGCCGTGCAGTCGGTGACGTCGGGGCAGGCGGCGAGGACCCGCTCCTCGGACAGCGCCGTGAAGTACCGCCGGCCGTCGCCGACCTCGACGGAGTCGGCCGCCCGGTCCATGTGGAAGTACCGGCCCTCGTCGTCGGCGTACACCAGGTCGCCGGTGAGGTACCAGCCGCGCAGCCGGAACCGGTACGTGGTGACCGAGTCGTTCCAGTAGCCCCGGAACAGCGACGGGGAGTCGATGCCGAGCCAGCCGACCTGGCCCGGGGGCAGCTCGTTGCCCTCGGCGTCGAGCACCGCGACCTTGGTGAACCGGTACGGGCGGCCCACGCAGCGGCCGTACTGGTTCGTCTCGCGGGTGTGGGTGATGTGGAACATCGAGTGGCCCATCTCGCTGGAGCCCAGCCCGTCGATGAAGACGGACCCGGGCACCCGGACCACTCCCTGGCGGGTGACGGTGTCCCGCGAGCCGACCGCGACGAGCCGGCGCACGTGCGGCTCGTGCGAGCAGTCGCCGGTGTTGAACCACAGCCGCACCGAGTCCAGGGCGTACCCGGACAGGTCGAACCGGGCCAGCTCCGCCCAGGTGACGGAGAACCCGAACACCCCGTCCGGCCGCCACCGCTGGATGGCGTCGAGTACCCGTTCCCCGCCCTGCTCGGACAGCAGGAACATCTCCGCCCGGTTGCCCAGCGCCTGGTTGACCATCAGCACGGTCGCGGTGTGCGGGGCGGGCAGCGCGTTGAGGATGCGGCCGGTGCCCTGCGCCTGCGGCATGGACAGCAGGTGCCGGGTCGCGGCGAAGAGACTCGCGTGCGAGTGCAGCACCGCCTTCGGCACGCCGGTGGTGCCGGAGGTGTGGGTGATGACGATCGGGTCGTCCTGATGGTGCCGGTAGTGCGCCGGGGCGGCGGCCGGGTCGCCGGCGCCGGCCTCGGCGGGGGTGCCGATCAGCGGCACGCCGAGGTCGTGGCCGGCCAGCAGGTCGGTGTGCGCGTCGTCGGCGAGCACGCCCGCGCCGCGCAGCCGGCGGATGTACTCGGCGGCGATCTCGGGGCGCAGCCTGCCGTTCATCAGCGCCGGGATCGCGCCGATGCGGGTCAGCGCCAGGAAGCTGAGCACCATGTCGGCGGCGGCCGTGGCCCAGACGGCGACCGGGTCGCGCGGCTTGACGCCCCGGGCGTGCAGCCAGGCGGCCCGGGCCGCGACCAGCTCGTCGAGCTGCCCCAGCGTCAGCGGGTGCTCGGCCGGGTGCCCGTCGACCGGCGTGTCGAAGGTCAGCCCCGGGCCGTCCGGGTCGGCGCCGTGCGCCAGTACCCGGGCCAGCATGTTGCCGGCGCCCAGTTCGGTGTCGGCGGCCAGCACGCCGCGCAGTCCCCTGGTCCTCATCGCGGGTCTCCTCCCCCCAGCAGCACCGCGGCGGCCCGGATCCCGGGCGCGTCGCCGGGATCCCCGGCCGCGACGCCCGCACCGGCGTCGTCGGGTGCCTGCTCAATCATGATCAACAATGTCTCGTCGGCGTCGCCGTCGTACCGCAGCAGTTCCGCCTCGGCCGTGCCCTCGGCCAGCGGGTCGTCCCCGGTCGGGGCGACGCAGACCACCGGCCCGCCCAGCCCCCAGCGCGCGGCGACGTGCCCGGCGACGCTGTTGGGCACCGACTGGTAGAAGAACAGCGGCCCGGGCCGCCCGCCCCGCGCGACCGTGGCGTGCACGTGGTCGGCGCTGGCCCGGTCCCCGGCGGCGCTGACCAGCACCACCGCGGTCCGGGCGCCGACCGGCTCCGGGGCCGGCCGTTCGCCGTGCCGGCGGGTGAGGCACCGCTCGGCGACGGCCGCCACGACCGGGCTGAACGTCGAGTGCACGAAGCCGGGCAGGGTCGGCGGCGCGCCGTCGCCCGGCTCGGGCCAGCGCGCCTGCGCGAGCACCCGCAGAGCGCCGGCCGCTTCCCCGCCGGCCCGGTCGGGCCCCCCGGTCACGCCGCACCCACCAGCAGTGCGGTGTTGGCACCGCCGAAGGCGGAGTTGAGGCTCAGCGCGTAGGCGGTGGCGGCCGGGCGCGGCGCGTCGCGGATGACGTCCAGCGGGCACGCCTCGTCCGGGCCGAGCCAGCCGGCGTTGACCGGCAGCTTCCCGTGCCGCACCGCGAGCACGGTCACCACGAGCTCCAGCAGACCGGACGCCTCCAGCGCGTGCCCGTGCAGCGCCTTGGTGGAGCTGACCGGCACCCGGCCGGCGTGTTCGCCCCAGGCCAGCCGCAGGGCCGCCGCCTCGGCGGCGTCGCTGTACCCGGTGCCCGTGGCGTTGGCGTTGACGTACCCGATCTCCTCGGGGGCGAGCCCGGCCCGGCGCAGGGCCGCACCGACCGCCCGGGCCAGCCCGCGCCCCTGCGGGTCGGGCTGGCAGGGGTGGTGGCCGTCGCCGGCCCGCCCCCAGCCGAGCACCGACGCCGGCGTGGGCGCGTCCCGCCGCCGGGCCGCCCCGGCCGATTCCAGCACCACGGCGGCCACCCCGTCGCCGAGCAGCAGCCCGCGGCGGCCGGCGCTGAACGGGCGCACCGCACCGTCGGTCGCGAACGCCCGCCCGGCGTCGAACAGCGCGTACTGGTCGGGCTCGACCAGGTAGCCGGCGGCGACGACGACCCGGTCGACGTCGCCGCGACCGATCAGCGCGGCGGCGTCGGCCACCGCCGTGGACGCCGACACGCAGGCACTGGTGTAGACCCGGGGGGCACCGGCCAGCCCGCACCGGCCGGCCAGTTCCCCGGCCAGCGCGGGCACCCCCGCCCCGCCGTGCGCGGCGAGCAGCAGCGGCGCGCCGGCCCGGTCGCCGGCGCCGAGCCGGGCCGCCGTGCAGGCGGCGTCCACCGCCTCGGCCAGCTCGTCGGCCAGCGGGCCGACGTCCGGCAGGGTGGCCGCCACGCCGACCCGGCGGGCCGCGGTGTCGAAGCGGTCGACCGGCCGGAACGCCGGTGCGCCGGCGAGCACCCCGGCGAGCTGCGCCTCGGCACCCCTGCCGAGCGCGCTGAGCGCGTGGACGCCGGTGATCCGTACGCCGGGCCGCTCAGCCATCTGCGGGAGCGGTCAGGCAGGCGTGGAACACCGCCAGGGCGTCGTCGACCGTCCGGATGCCGGCGAGCTGGTCGTCGGTGAGGTCGAGCCGGCGGTCGTAGCGCTGTTCGACGAGGTGGACCAGCCAGGCGAGTTCCATCGAGCCCACCCGGTCGGACACCTGGTCGACCGGTTTCGCGGTCATCTCGGCGAGCATGGTGAGCAGGTCAGCTCGCCCCAGGTCGGGCTGACCGGACATCAGGAGTTGCCGTCGGCCGTCGCGGCGACCCGGTCGGCGATCATCGTGGTGAACTCGCCGACCGTCATCAGGGCCAGCTTCTCGGACTCGTCGTCGGCGAACTTGAGGCCGTAGCGGTCCTCGACCCGTACGGACAGGTCGGCCAGGGCCAGCGACTCCAGGTCGACGCCGGAGGGGCCGAGGGTGGTGTCGTCGTCGATGTCGTCGACGTCGTAGTTCATGTCGGTGAGCTGCTCGATGACGAAGACGCGGACCTCGTCGCGCATGGTTAACCTCTTTCCGTGAGCCAGTCAGCGGTGCCCGGTCGGGACACCGTGTACGTGTGGTTCGGCCGTACCGCCGGCGATCGGCCGGAGGCGGCCCGGCGGCTGTTGCGGCGCGCGGGTGGCACGCTGCTCGGCCGGGCGGAGGCGGAGATCCGGGTGGGGCGCGACGCCGCGGGGCGGCCGTTCGTCCACGCCGGTGACGCGGCCGTGCTGCCGGTCAGCGTGAGTCACGCCGGCGACGCCGTAGTGGTCGCGGCCCGCCGCGCCGGCCCGGTCGGGGTCGACGTGGAGACGCGCCGGGAACTGCCGGCGGTGGCGCTGGCCCGCCGCTGGTACGGCCCGGAGGAGGCCGCGTGGCTGGCCGACCGGCCCGCCGAGCGGCGTGCCGAGGCGTTCCTGCTGCTCTGGACGGCCAAGGAGGCCGTCGGCAAGGCGCTCGGCCGGGGGTTGCGTGACGGCGGCCTGGGTCGGCTGATGCCCCGGCCCGACGGGCCGGGTGGCCTGCTGCGCCCGGTCCCCGGGCCGGGCGGCCTGCGGGTCGGCCATCCCTGGCCGGCCGGTGACGCCGCCGGTGACCGGGTCGCCGTCGCGGCCCCGACCGGCGGCCCGGCGCTGTTCGACGCCGTGGCGGGGCCCGGCGGCCTGGTGCTGGCGGTGGCGGTCGGCGGGCCGGTCGACGGGGTAGAGATCGTCGCCGACTGATTGATCAGTCAGGGTCGAGGGCGCGACGGAGAACCGCCGGAGCGGGCTGTTCACGGCGTGGCCGCCCGCAGCGCCTGGGTCGAACGGACCAGCTTGCCGGTGGTGGTCCGGGGCAGCCGGTCGAGCAGGTGCAGCGTCCGGGGCCGCTTGTAGCCGGCGAGCCGCTCGGCGAGCAGCTTCTCCAGCGTCTCCTCCGACAGCGGCCCGTCCGGCTGCACGTACGCGGTGATGCCGTCGTCGTAGACCACCACGGCGGCGCCGACGCCGGGCAGCCCGGCGAGGGTCGCCTCGACCTCGGTGAGGTCGACCTTCATCCCGCCGACGGAGACCTGGGAGTCGAGCCGACCGCGCACGGTCACCAGGCCGGTGTCGGGGTCGACGGTGCCGGCGTCGCGGGTGTGCAGCCAGCCGTCGGACCAGCGGTCCGGGTCGGAGAGCCCGACGTAGGGCGACTCCGGGCAGCTCACCCAGAGCTCGCCGGTGGCGGACTCGCGCACCTCGATGCCGGGGGCGGGGGCGATCGCCGGGCGGTGCCGGCCGTGCAGGTCGGTGCCGATCACCCCGACCTCGGTCATCCCGTACATGTTGCCCAGCGGCACCCCGAACCGGTCGGTGAACGCGGCGACGACGGCCGGCGGGACCAGCTCGCCGCCGGTCGTCATCCGCTTGAGCTGCGGCAGCGGGCCGGTCGCCCGGGTGGAGGCCAACAGTCCGATGTGGAAGGGCACGCCGAGCACGGTGGCGGGGCTGTCGTCGGCGGCGACGGCGGCGAGCACCGCGTCGCCGCTGAGCCGGTCCGGCGCGACCAGCGTGATCCGGGCGTGCAGGCCGTAGAGCAGGCCGCCCACGAGGCCCAGCACGTGCACCATGGACGGCAGCAGGATGATCCGCTCCCCGGGCAGCGCGACCCCGTCGATCCGGGTGTAGCGGCGCACCTCGGCGACGAGCGAGGCGGCGCTGCGACCGATCACCTTGGACGGTCCCGTGGAGCCGGAGCTGAGCTGGATGACCGCGTGCGGGCTGCCGGCCGGCCGGTCCGAGTGGGCGGTGACGCCCTCGGTCACGTCGACGAAGACCTTCAGCGCGCCGGCCCCGGTGCGCACCGGGGCCACCACGACCTGCGGGGTGAGCCGCTCCAGGGCGCGCTCCACCTCGTGATCGGTGAGCCGGTGGTCCAGCAGGACGGCCTGCGCGCCGCTGCGCCAGGTGGCCAGCAGGTTCACCACGTACGCCAGCGACGGGGGCAGGCGCAGCGCGACGGCCCCGCCGGGGCGCAGCCCGCCCTCGGCGAGCCGGGTCTGGGCCTCGCCGACCAGCCGGCGCAGGGTGCCCCGGTCCACCGGGTCGGGCAGGCGAAAACAAACGTCGGTCGACGGGCCGGACAACAACACTTCGTCAACCCAGGCAGCATCGTCTACTGTGGTTTCTTCTGCCGAACGATCCATGCTCACTGTGATCTACCGCCCAGCATCGAAAAGGGCACAACGCCCAATATGGTGCATCTTTCGGAGTGCTGACGGAACACTACGACAAGCGCCGAGACCATTACTAGATGCGAATGGCTAGATCAAAAAGGTCGGCCGGCCCGATTGCCGGTCGGCCGGTTCGGCGGGCAGGATCGGCCGCGACGCGGCGGCCGGCGGCAGCCTGCCCGCGTACACCCGGCGTCCGGCGGGGGCGTGAGCCTGCCCGCCGGGAAGCGGGCCCACCGGGGCGGCAGCCTGCCCGCCGCACGGGCCCGAGGCCCCGGCAGCCCTCCCGCCGCCACGGCCACGGGGCCCCGGCCCGGCCTCGTCCCCGTGGCGGCGCGGACCCGGCATGATGGTCGGAGGGCCGCCGCCGGCCCGGCCCCTGCCGATCGACCGACGGGAACGGGTTGACCGTGGACGGAACGCGCCGCCTCCCGATCGAGGCCGCTCTGGTCCGCCTCTGGAAGGGCGACATTCCGGTCGGCGCCGGCTTCCTCGCCGGGCCGAGTCACCTGCTCACCGCCGCCCACGTGGTGGCCACCGCACTCGGCTGCCCGGCAGACGGCGACGCGCCCGCCGACGCGGTCGAGGTGGACTTCCCGCTGCTCGCCCCGGGCCGCCGGCTGACCGCCGAGGTCGTCGCCTGGCAGCCGGTCGCCCCCGAACACACCGGCGACGTCGCCGGGCTCCGACTGCTCTCCCCGCCCCCGACCGGGGCGAGGCCGCTCACCTTCGCCCGGCACCGCAGCCTCTCCGACGCCCAACTGGTCATGGTGGGTTTCCCGGCCGCCCTGAGAATGGGCGGCTGGGTGTACGGCCGCACCGGCGGCGCGGTCGCCACCGGCTGGGTGGAGATCCTCAGCGACGACCGCCGACCGTCCACGCTGGAGAAGGGCTTCTCCGGGTCACCCGTGTGGGACACCGAGGTCGACGCCGTGATCGGCATGGTGGTGCAGAAGGCCAGCGGCACCCCGCCCCGGATCGGCTACCTGCTCCCCACCGACCGGCTCCTGCCGGCCTGGCCGGAGCTGGCCCGGGTCGCCGAGGGCGAAGCCCCGTTCCGGGGGCTGCGGGCGTTCGGCGAGCAGGACGAGGCGCTCTTCTTCGGCCGCACCGAGCAGGCGGAGCAGCTCGCCCGGCAGGCGCTGTCCGTGCCGGTGCTATGCCTGGTCGGGCCGTCGGGGGTCGGCAAGACCTCGCTCTTGCACGCCGGGGTGCTCGCCCGGCTGCGCCGCACGCCGCGCCTCGCCGTCGCCGTCCTGCGCCCCTCGGACGCGGCCACCGGGCTGCACGCCCTCGCCCTGGCGCTGGACCGGCTGACCGACCCGGACCCGGTGGACGGGACGGCCACCGCCGTCCGGAACCCGGTCGACCGGGTGGACCGGGTGGCCGCCCTGGCCGCCCGGCTGGCCGACGGGGGCAGGGCCGACGTGCTGGCGGTCGCGCTCGCCGCCACCGACGCCGACCGGCTGGTCCTCGTGGTGGACCAGTTCGAGGAGGTGCTCGCCCAACCGGAGGCCGCCCGCCGCGCCCTGACCGACGCGCTGGGCGCGGCGCTGCGCCCGGGGGCGCGGGTGTCGGTCCTGCTCGCCCTGCGGGACACCTTCCTCGGGGCGTGCCTGCGCGACCCGACGATGACGGAGCTGACCGCCCGCTGGCTGCCGGCCACCGTCGCCGAACTCAGCCCGTCCCAGTTGCGCGAGGTGGTCACCGGCCCGCTGGCCCGGGCCGGCACGGTGAGCGCGCAGGCCGGGCTGGTCGACCGGATCGTCGACGACGTGCGGGACGCGCCGAACGCGCTGCCCCTGGTCCAGTTCACCCTGACCGAGCTGTGGCAGCGCCGGCACGCCGGGCTGCTCACCCACCGGGCGTACGACGAGCTGGGCGGGGTGCGGGGCGCGCTGGCCGGCTACGCCGAGCGGGTGTGGGGCAACCTCGACCCGGTGGCCCGGAGCGCGGCGGAACGGCTGCTGGTCCAGCTCACCCGGCCGCTGCCCGAGTCCGGGCTGGCGGTGCGCCGTACCGCCGCCCTGGCCGACCTGGACGACGCGCAGCTCGCGGTCGCCCAGCGGCTGGCCACCACCCGGCTGCTGGCGCTGCGGACGGCCGGCGCGACGGCCGGCGTCGAACTGGCCCACGAGTCGCTGGTCACCGGGTGGGAGCGGCTGCGCGCACTCACCGACCGGCACCGCGAGTTCCGCACCTGGCAGGAGATGCTGCGGCTGCGGATGACCGGCCCGCCGGCCGGCGACGCGGCAAGGCGGCGGCTCACCGGCGCGGACCTGCACGACGCCCGGCGCTGGGCCGGCACGCACGGCGACCAGCTCGCCCCCGCCGAGCGCGCCTTCGTCGCCGACAGCCTGCGCCGGCGCAACCGGCGGGTCCTCGCGGCCCTCCTCGTCCTGCTGGTCGTCGTGGGCGCGGTGGGGGGCGCGTGGCGCACCACCGCCGAGCAGCGCGCCGAGATCGCCGCCGCCGACCTCGCCAGGAAGGCCGGCACTCGGGCGGACGTGGACAGCTACGGGGCGAACCAGCTCGCGCTGCGGGCCTGGCGCACCGACCCCGACGTGTCGTTCAAACTCAACACCCCGGACTGGTACGAGGGGGTGGACGCGCTGCTGCCGCACTACGCGGGCACGCGGAGCACCAGGGCGCAGCCCACCCCCAGCGGCGCGTCCGGCGAGCCGCCCACCGGCGAGTGGTTCGGCAGCGACCTGTCGCAGCAGCTCAGCGCCGACGGCACCCGCCTGGTCACGCAGGACGCGGCGCTCCGCCCCGCGCTGTGGCAGCTGACCGACGCCGTCCGCCGCGACGGCACGATGACCTCGGTGGCCCGGACGGGCGTCGTCGCCGGCCAGCCCGTGATCAGCCGCTCCGGCCACCGGGTGGCGTTCGTCCAGACGGTCGTGCCCGTCCTGCGGACGGGCGCGCCGGTGGACGACGAGGGGCTGCCGAAGCCCGACCCGGCCGACTACCCCGCCTGCCGGCCCTCGTCGCTCGCCGACGCGCTGGGCTGCCTGGTGGTCTACGACACCGGGTCGCACCGGGTGAGCCTCGCGGTGCCGCTGGGCGGGATGGCAGCCGCCCTGCGGGTCCGGTCCGTCAGCATCGACCCCACCGGGGAGGTGCTGGCCCTCGTGACGCCGGCCAGCAGAAAGCCCGGCGACCCGGGCGCGGACCTGAACACCGTCGTCCTGTACGACCTGCGCACCGGGGCGGAACGCGGCCGGGTCACCCTGGCCTGGCGCAGCACGGTCGTCAAGCTCTGGCTGGGCCCCGGCGGGCGCAGCGCGCTGCTGGTCGAGGCGCCCCCGGGCGACGGCGGCACGCTCGGTACGCGGATCGCCCTGTCCGCCGCGGACCTGACCGGGGCGACCGCCCGGCGGGTCCTGGTCGACGGGATCAGCGACGTGGCGATGAGCGCGGACTGGAGCACGGTCGCCGCCACCACGCGGGACCGGACCAGCGACAACGCCCGGGTGAGCGTCCTGGACACCGCCTCGCTGCGCCCGAAGGCCCCGGTGATCGACCTGCGGCCGGAGGAACGGAACGGGTCCGTCGCCCTGGACGCGACCGGGTCGACCCTGCTGCTGTCCTGGCGGCGCGACCTGCTCAGCGCCACCGCCAGCGACATCCGGGAGCTGTCCACCAGCTCCACCCCCGAGGTGAGCGTGTGGTCGCTGCCCGACGGGGCGCGCTCCGGCGAGCGCCGCACCCACTCCGGCGAGTGGAAGGCGGTGCTGCCGCTGGGCCGGGGCCTGGACGGGCCGGTGGCGGTGCTGGACAGCAGCACGATCGGCGTCGCCCTGCCGGCGGCCGGGAAACCGCCGCCGCTGCGCCGGCTGGCGGACACCGCCGGCACGCGCCGCCACTCCGTCGACGACGTGATGGACCGGCTCTGCGGGCTGCTGGCCGACCCGGACACCGACGACGCCGTACGCGAACTCGCGCCGGACGACGCCCACCAGGGAAAGCTGTGCCCGGGCTGAGGCGGGGCCGGTCCCGGCCACGCCCACCGGCCCGTCCCGCGTGGGCTCCGATCACGCCAGGGCGGGCGTCTGCGCGTAGACCAGGAAGCGCAGCGACAACTCCTCCTCGCTGAAGCACTCGCGCAGCGGCCGCACCAGGTCCCGGTGCTGCGCGCTGCGCTCCCACGCCTCGAACGCGGCCAGGTTGACCCACTCGCTGGTGATCAACCACTGCTCCGGGTCGGCGGCCGAGCGGCACACCTGGTCCACCAGGTGCCCCGGCGTCCCCTCGGCGACCAGGTGCCGGATCGACTGGTACGCGCGGAGGAAGTCCCCCGTGCGCTCGTCCGGCACCCGCACCAGGAACACCACCCGGGCCCGCTGTTCGATCATCCGTCCGCTCCTCTCGTCATGCCGGGCTCGGCCGCCCGGCGGGGTTGTGGCGCCGGGCGGCCCGCCGCGCCGCGCAGCACCAGCACGCTGTTGAAACCGTCGAAGCCGCGCGCGCCGACGAGCGCCACCCGGGAGGCGGGCCGGCGCGGCTCGCGCAGAAAGTCCAGGTCGCAGCCGTCGGCGGGGCGGTCCGGGCCTGCGGAGGCGGGCAGCGTGTCGTGCGCGAAGGCGAGCAGGGCCGTGGCCACGTCCAGCGCCGCCCCGCCCTGGTGGGCCCGGCCGGTCAGCGGCTTCTGGGTGGTCACCGGGACTCCACCCGACCCGAACACCGCGCGCAGCGCGTCGGCCTCGGCCCGGTCGTGGCGGGGGGTGCCCAGCGCGTCGGGCAGCACCACGTCCACGTCGTCGGGGGCGACCCCCGCCCGGTCCAGGGCCAGCCGCATCGCCCGCGCGTACTGGGCGGGGTCGCCCGCCGAGTCGGGGCCGGTGTGCGCGGCGTCGTGGGTGGACCCCCACCCGGTGACCTCCCCGTAGACCCGGGCGCCCCGGGCCAGGGCATGCCCCAGCTCCTCCACCACGAACACCGCGCCGCCCTCCGCCGGGACGTACCCGGCGGCGTCGGCGTCGAAGGGCCGGTACGCCCGCTGCGGGTCGTCCTCCGCGCTGAGCAGCCCGGAGGCGAGCTGACAGGCCAGCGCGTACGGGCTCAGCGGACACTCGGTGGCCCCGGCGATCACCACCGGGGTGCCCCGGCGCACGGTGCGCACCGCGTGCGCGAGGCTGTCCAGCCCGCCGGCGGACTCGCTGACCAGCACCCCGCACGGGCCCTTGAACTGGTGGTGGATGGAGAGCTGCCCGACGCTGGCCGCGTAGAACCAGGCGATCGACTGGTACGCCCCGACGGTGCGCGACGGGCCGCCCCAGAGCCGTTGCAGCTCCCGCTGGCCGAACAGGTTCCCGCCCGAGGAACTGGCCAGGGTGACCGCGTATCCGTACGGGTCCGGGGCCTGCTCGGGCAGCCCCGCGTCGGCCAGCGCCAGCCGGGTGGCCGCGAACCCCAGGTGGGTCCACCGGTCGGTCTGCACCAGCCGTCGGTTGTCCGCCCAGGTCAGCGCCTCGAAGCCGGGCACCTCACCGGCGAGCCGGGTGGGGTAGGACGCCGGGTCGAACAGGGTGATCGGGCCGGTGCGCCGGGTCCGCGTGGACACCGTGGACCAGTGCGCGTCGGCGCCGACGCCGCTCGGGGCGACCACCCCGATGCCGGTGACCACCGCCCGGGCGGTCACCCGGCCACCGCCGGCGACAGCCGGCGGAACAGCATCGCCGACTGGAAGCCGCCGAAGCCGCTGCCCACCGACAGCGCCACGTCCACCGGCAGTTCCCGCGCCACGTTCGGCACGTAGTCCAGGTCGCACTCCGGGTCGCGGGTGGCCCAGTTGGCCGTCGGCGGCACCACCCCGTACTCGACGGCCAGGGCGCAGGCGGCCATCTCGATGGAGCCGATCGCGCCGAGCGAGTGCCCCACCATGGACTTGATGGAGCTGATCGGCACCCGGTGGGCGGCCTCGCCGAGGGCCCGCTTGAACGCCGCCGTCTCGTGCCGGTCGTTCTGCCGGGTGCCGGAGCCGTGCGCGCTGATGTAGGAGACCTGCTCGGGAATCAGCCGGGCCTGCTTCAGGGTGGCCGAGATGGCCAGCCCCATCTCCAGCCCGTCGGGGCGCAGCCCGGTCATGTGGTAGCCGTTGCTGCGGCTGGCGTACCCGGCCAGCTCGCAGTAGACGTGCGCGCCCCGGCGGCGGGCGTGCCCGTACTCCTCCAGCACCAGCACGGCCGCGCCCTCGGCAAGGACGAAGCCGTGCCGGTCGGCGTCGAACGGGCGCGAGGCGTGCGCCGGGTCGTCGTTGTCGGGGCTGGTCGCCTTGATCGCGTCGAAGGAGGCGACGGTGACCGGGGAGATGGGCGAGTCGGCCGCCCCGGCCAGCACGATGTCGGCCTCGCCGTCGGCGATGAGCTGGTGGGCGTACCCGATGGCGTCGATGCCGGAGGTGCAGCCGGTGGAGATCACCTGCGCCGGGCCGTGCAGCCCGTGCCGGCAGGCCACGTCGGCGGCCAGGCTGCTGGGGATCAGGGCCTGGTACAGGTACGGCCCGCCGCGCGCGTGGTCGACGAGCCAGCGGCTGCCGGAGTCGCTGACGGCGACGTACTCCTGTTCCAGGGCCATGGTGCCGCCGACGGCGGTGCCGAGCACCACCCCGGCGCGGTCCCGCTCGGCGTCGGTCAGCTCCAGGCCGCTGTCGGCGACCGCCTCGATCGAGCACGCGAGGGCGAACTGCACGTACCGGTCGGCGCGGCGCCGCTCGGCCTCGGTGAGCCCGGCGGCGACCGGGTCGAAGTCGCACTCGGCGGCGATCCGGGAGCGGAACGGCGACGGGTCGAAGAAGCTGATCCGCCGCGTCGCCGTGCGCCCCTCGGTGATCGTCTTCCAGAACCGGTCCCGGGTCGCGCCGCCCGGGGCGACCACCCCGATGCCGGTCACCACCGTGCGGCGCGCGGTCACGACGCGCCCCGCTGTTCGGCCAGTTCGGTGTCGACGTGCCCGAGCTCCGGGCGGGGCGCGAGCGGACCCAGGTGGAACACCACCTCGGCCGGCTCGGTGCCGGTGTTGCGCAGCCGGTGCCGGACGTTGACCGGCACGAACAGGGACTCGCCGGTGGCCAGCGGCACGGGGCGGCCGTCCAGGTCGACGGTGATCGCCCCGCGCGTCACGTACAGGAACTCCTCGCTGTAGGGGTGGTAGTGCTCGGCGATGCGCTCCCCCGGTGCCAGGGCCGCCACCCCCATGAACCCGGAGGTGCTGCCGACCGTCTTCGGGCCGAGCAGCACCCGCAGCTCGCCGCCGCGGCGCCGGTCGGCCGGCACGTCCCGTCCGGCGACGGACCGGTGTGCCGGTACGCCGGCCGCCGGCCGCTGGTCGGTGGTCTCACTCATCGTCGCCTCCGGTGGTGGTGGAGCGGATCCCGGCCGCCCGCTCGATCCGTTCCTTGATCACCGCGAGCTGGACGCGGCTGTTGGCGTTGATCCGCGCGGTCATCCCCGCGTTGTCCAGCGGCGCCTGGGGGCGCATCGCGAAGTCCTGCACCCAGGTCATCCGGGTGCCGTCGGGCTCGGTGTCGTAGCGCCAGTGGATGCGCATGTATTCGAACGGGCCGGTCTCCACCCGGTGCGCCCGCACCTCACGGTTCTCCCAGTCGGTGGTGCGTTCGCTGACCCAGCTCCACACCGTGCCGTTCTCGTCCGGGTGCATGGTCAGCCGGAACCGGACGGTGCGGCCGTCGCGTTCGAGGATGTCCGCCGCGGCGTACTCGGTGAACAGGTCCGGCCAGTTCGCCACGTCGTTGGTCAGCTCCCAGACCAGCGGCAGGGGTGCGGCGATGACGATGCCGTTCTCGGTGTGCCCGGGCGGGTCGGTCTCCCGGGCGACCAGGTCGGCGACGGCGTCGATGCTCAGCTGCCCGGCCTCCTCCGGGATGCGCACCCGGTACCGGTCGGCGAGCACGGCGGACAGTTCGAGCAGGGCGAGCGAGTCCATGCCGAGTTCCTCCAGGGACGCGGCCGGTTCCCTGGCCGCGGCCTCGGCGTCCAGGCCGCAGTGCGCCACCAGGATCTCGGTGATCTCGGTGGTCAACGGTCGGCCGTGGGTGACGGTCATCAGTTCCTCCTCTGGTCGGGGCCGGACGGCACGGCGCCGTCGGCGGTCGGGGCGGCGGCACCGGCCGCGGCGTCGTCGGCCGGGTCGGCGGCCCGCAGCAGCCGGTCGACCAGGCCGGTCGAGTAGCGCCCCTTGCGGAAGGCGGCGTCGTCGAGCACCCGCCGGACGAAGGGAATGGTGGTCCGCACACCCGGCCCACCGATGTCGAACTCGTCGAGCGCGCGTTCCAGGCGGTCCAGCGCCAGTTCCCGCTCCGGCGCCCACACCGCGACCTTGGCGAGCAGGGAGTCGTAGTGGGGGCCGACGACGTAGCCGGGTCGCCCGTGGGTGTCCACCCG
The DNA here is from genome assembly GCF_040296145.1 of Micromonospora sp. NPDC002296. Lineage (NCBI taxonomy): Bacteria > Bacillati > Actinomycetota > Actinomycetes > Micromonosporales > Micromonosporaceae > Micromonospora > Micromonospora sp. NPDC002296. The sequence goes on along the minus strand of NZ_JBEOWQ010000050.1, from coordinate 14,619 downwards.
GGTGAACGGCCCCCCGGGCGGGTGGAACCGGTCCAGCCGGCCGGGGGTGGGCGCGAACCCGCGGTCCGGGTCCTCCACGTTGACCCGGCACTCCACCGCGACGCCGTGCGGGCGGACGTCGGACTGTCGCATTCGCAGCGGCACCCCGGCGGCGATGTGCAGCTGCTCGTGCACCAGGTCGATCCCGGTGATCATCTCGGTGACCGGGTGCTCCACCTGGATCCGACAGTTGATCTCCAGGAAGTGGAACCGGTCGGCGTCGTCCACCAGGAACTCCACCGTGCCCGCGCCGGTGAAGCCGACCTCCAGCACCCCTCGGAGCGCGGCCCGCTCGATGCTGTCGACGACGGACGCCGGCAGCGACGGGGCGGGCGCCTCCTCCACCAGCTTCTGGTGCCGGCGCTGCACCGAGCAGTCCCGGGTGCCCAGGTGCACGCCGTTGCCGTTGCCGTCGCAGAGCACCTGCACCTCGACGTGCCGTGCGTCGGTCAGGTACCGCTCGACGTACACCCGGTCGTCGCCGAACGCGGCCTGGGCGGCGGCCCGGGTCCGCGCGTACGCCCGGGGCAGGTCGCCCGGGGTGTGCACCACGGTCATGCCCCGCCCGCCGCCGCCGGCGGCGGCCTTCACGATCACCGGGTAGCCGACCTCGGCGGCGATCTCGGCGGCCCGCTGCGCCGTCGGCAGGGTCTCCACGCTGCCCGGGGGCAGCGGCAGCCCGGCCCGGCGCATCCACGCCCGCGCGGTGGCCTTGTCCGCCAACGCGGACATCACCGGCGGGGGCGGGCCGATGAACGTGAGCCCGTTGTCAGCGCAGATCTCGGCGAAGTCGGCGTCCTCGGAGAGGAACCCGTAGCCCGGGTGCACGGCCTGCGCCCCCGTGCGCCGGGCCGCCTCCACGATCGCCGCCGCGTTCAGGTAGCTGCGCCGGGCCTCCGCCGGCCCGATCCGGACCGCCTCGTCGGCCAGCCGCACCACCGCGGAGTCGGCGTCGGCGCTGGAGTAGACGGCCACCGTCCGCACGCCCAGCTCCCGGCACGCCCGCAACACCCGCAACGCGATCTCGCCCCGGTTGGCGATCAGCACCTTCTCGAACATGTCCCCACCCGACCTAGGCCGGTTCCAGCGCGACCAGCGGCTGGTCGTACTCGACCGCCGCCGCGTCGTCGGCGAGCACCGCCGTCACCCGGCCGGCCCGGTCGGCCGTGACCTCGTTCATCAGCTTCATCGCCTCGACGATCCCGACCACCTGACCGGGCCGGACCAGGTCCCCGACCGCGACGAACGGCGCGGCGCCGGGTTCCGGCGCGCGGTAGAACGTGCCGACGATCGGCGACCGCACGACGGCACGGTCGGTCTCCCCGCCCGGCGCCGCGGCCTCGGCGCGCGGGTCGGGTGGGCCGGGCGTCTGCTCCGCCGCCCCGTGCCACTCCACCTCCAGGGCGGTCTGCCCGCTGCTCAGCCGCACCCGGCGCACCGGACCGGTCAGCTCGGCGGCGAGGGCCCGGGCGTGCCGGCGCAGCCCCGCCAGCACGGCGTCGTCGGGCATCGTCTCGGCGTTCACCGGCCGACCCCCGTTGTCGCGCCCGCGCCGCCGGTCCGGGCCGCGCCGTACCGGCGGAACCGCTGTCGGCGGCGGCGCACCAGCGTCGCGGGCGGCACGTCGAGCAGCGGGGTCAGGTTCGCCAGCACCGCCCGGCGCAGCAGCTCCCCGGCGGCCTCCGGGTCCGCGTGGGCCGCCGGTTCCGGCTCCGCCACGACGTCGTCGGCGATGCCGAGCGCGCACAGGTCCGGCGCGGTCAGCCGCAGCGCCCGGGCGGCCAGCGGGGCCGAGGAGCTGTCCGGCCAGAGGATCGCGGCGCACCCCTCGGGGCTGATCACCGAGTAGACCGCGTGCTGGAGCATCAGCACCCGGTCGGCGACCGCGAGGGCCAGCGCCCCGCCGCTGCCGCCCTCACCGGTGACCACCGCGACCACCGGCACCGGCAGGCTGCTCAGGGTGAGGATGTTCTCGGCGATGGCCGCCGCCTGTCCCTGCTCCTCGGCGCGTACCCCGGGGTCGGCCCCGGGGGTGTCGACGAGGGTGACCACCGGCAGGCCCAGCCGGGCCGCGAGCCGCATCAGCCGCAGCGCCTTGCGGTGCCCGGCGGGGCTGGCCATCCCGAAGTTACGGGCGACGAGCTCGGCGGTGTTGTGCCCCTTCTGGTGGCCGATGACCATCACGTACCGGTCGCCGAGCCGGGCCAACCCGCCGACCACGGCCGGGCAGTCGGCGCCGAGCCGGTCTCCGTGCAGCTCGACGAAGCCGTCGAACGCCATGTCGAGGTAGTCCAGGGTGGTCGGTCGGCCCGGGTGACGGGCCGTCCGCACCGTGTCCCACGGGTCACGCGCACCCGCCCGGTCCCCGTCGCCCCGGATCCCGTCGGCCCGGATCCCGTCGCTCCGGCCAGCCGCCGCGCGGTCGTCCGGAGCGCCGCTGAGCCGGCCGGGCGGTGGGTCTCCCCCGGCGCGGCCGTCCGGCGCGTCGCCCGTGGCGCGGCCCGGCGGGGCGGCGAGCCCGGCGCGGCCGTGTCCGGCCGGCCCGGCGGCCGGCTGGCGGGGCATCAGTTGCCCGGCCTCCGGCCGGCACACCAGCCGCCGGTCCGCCGCACGCCGGTCCGCACGGGCCGAGCGGGCCGCCGCGAGCAGCACCAGCAGCCGTGCCCGCAGGGACCGCCGCTGCACCACCATGTCGACCTGACCGTGCCGCAGCAGGAACTCGGCGGTCTGGAACCCCTCGGGCAGGTCGCGCCCGGTGACCTGGCGGATCACCCGGGGGCCGGCGAAGCCCATCCGCGCGCCGCTCTCGGCCAGCACCACGTCCGTGTTGGTGGCGAACGACGCCGCCACACCCCCGTACGTCGGGTCGGTCAGCACGCTCACCGTCAGCAGCCCCGCCTCGCGCAGCGCCGCCACCGCCTGGCTCACCGTGGCCATCTGCATCAGCGACAGGGCGCCCTCCTGCATCCGCGCCCCGCCCGAGGCGGTGACCAGCACCAGCGGGACGCCGTCGGTCAGCGCCCGCTCGGCGGTACGGGTGATCAACTCGCCGACCACGCAGCCGAGGCTGCCGCCGAGGAACCGGAAGTCCATCACCGCGAGCGCCACCGGGTGACCCCCGATCGTGGCCGTGCCGCAGACCACCGCCTCGGGCAGGCCGGTGCCGGCCCGGGCCGCCACCAGCCGGTGCGGGTACGGCAACACGTCGACGAAGCCGATCGGGTCCACGTCGTCCGGACGGTCCGGCAGGGCGGCGAAGGACGACGGGTCCACCAGCTGACGCAGCCGCTCCGGCGCGCCGAGCCGGACGTGCGAGCCGCACTCCGGGCAGACGTCCAGGTTGCGCCGCAGCCGCTTGCGGTAGACCAGGGCCTCGCACCCGTCGCAGCGCGACCAGAGCTGCTCGCCATGGCCGATGGTGGCGGTCACGGCCGCCGCCCGGCTGTCGGCTCCCAGCGGTGGCAGCAGCCCGCCGCCGCCCCCCGGCCCGGCTGCCCGGAATCCTCCGGGCGGACGTGGCGGTCGTACGGCCGGCACGGCGGCCGGTGACGGGACTCGGCCGGGCGCGGCAGCTTCGTCGCGCCGGGCCCGGCGAAGACCCCGGCGGCCGGGGCCACCGGGGCGACAATCAGCGAACGATCCATGGACGTGCCTCCCTAGGGCGCGTGGCGGACGTGGCCTGGCCCGTTCGTCACGCGGGACGACTGCCGCCACGGTGCGCGCGCCGCCGTCACAGCGGCGTCACCACCAACCCCCCACCGAACACGACCTGCGGTGACGGTGCGTTGATGCAAGCTGTGAATAATCCATGCCGCACCTTTGAATCACCTGACGGTGACGACAAGTTTTCGCAGTTGGGAAGGTGTCAATCAGGTGACACGGCCCGCGCCACCACAGACAGCATGTTGACTCACCGTAATCACTGGGGTTAATCTCCGAGAGGGCCAGCCCGGTGGTCGCGGCGCTCGGTCCGGTGCCTTGTGGAGCCACCGGCAACAGTGGCGTCCCGGGCACGCCGCACCGGGACACGACAGTCCGGACGAGGTCCGGTGCAGGGGGTGCCGCCGTGACCGCTGATCCGCCCACGCCGACCACGGAGGACGGCCCCTCCCCACAGGTCTCGCTGCACCTGCTCGGCGGCTTCCGCCTGCTGCACGACGGAACCCCGGTCGTCGTCCCCCGCGGGCTGCAACGGGTCCTCGCGCTGATCGGGCTGCGCCCCGGAGCCACCCGCAGCCACCTCGCCGGCCTGCTCTGGCCCGAGGCGCCCGAGGAGCGCGCCCTGTCCTCCCTGCGGACCGCGCTCTGGCGGCTGCGCCAGGACCCGTGCTGCCCGCTGATCACCACCGGCGACACCGCGCGCCTGCACCCCCACGTCGGGCTCGACGTCGACGAGCTGACCACCACCGCCGCCCGGGTACGCGACGGCGACGACCCGGGCACCACCAGCGCCGCCCGCACCGCCGGCCGACACGACCTGCTGCCCGGCTGGTACGACGACTGGGTGCTGCTGGACCGGGAACGACTGCGCCAGCTACGGCTGCACATGCTGGAACAGGTGGCCCGCAACCACATCGCGGCGGGCCGGCACGGCGAGGCCCTGGAGGCCGCGCTGGAGGCGATGTCGGCCGAACCGCTGCGCGAGACGCCGCACCGGCTGGTGGTTCGCATCCACCTCGCCGAGGGCAACGTGTTCGAGGCCGTGCACGCCTTCTACGCCTACCGTGACATGCTCCTGCGGGAGCTGCGCCTGGAACCGTCCCCGGCGATGTCCGCCCTGCTGCACGACACGCTGGCACCGATCCGGCGGGCCACCCGGCCGGCCGCGCCCGAGCCACGCCGCGAGCCGCTGCCCCGCACCGGCCCCCGCCCGCGCTGACCCGCGCCGGCGTTGGCCGACCCGTTCCCGTTCCCGGCTGGCACCGCCCCGCACCGACGGTCCCGTCACCGTCGCCACACGCACAGTGACGGCGACGTGACAGGGCGGCCGGCAAGGTGGGCGGCAACGGTGCACGCGGTCACCCGACCTGATCCAGGAGCACCACCGGCGGGAGGGGTCCCATGAGTCGTCTACTTATCGTCAGCCGGATCATCCCCGGCGCGGAAGGCCGGGTGGCGCAGATCTTCGCCGAGGCCGACGCGACGGAACTACCGGGCCTCACCGGGGTCCGGCACCGCTCCCTGTACTGCCTGCACGACCTGTGCGTACACCTGATGGAGACCGAGGACGTCGACCCCGGCGTCCTCGCCGAGGCGCGCAGCCACCCGTTGTACCTCCAGGTCAACGAGCGACTCTCCGCGCACACCTCGCCGTACCTGCCGACGTGGCGCTCACCGCGCGACGCGATGGCCGGATGCTTCTACAGCTGGGACGCCACCTCGTCGGTCAGCGCGACCGGCACGGCCGGCTGAACCGGAGCCGGCCCCGTGTCAGCCAAGGCACCACACGTACTGGTCATCGGGGCCGGCACCGGCGGCCTGTGCCTGGCCCACGGGCTGCGCCGGGCCGGCCTCGACGTCTCGGTGTACGAACGCCACACCACCCGCGCAGACGGCCTGCTCGGCTACCGCGTCGGCATCAGCCCCACCGGCAGCAGGGCGCTGCGCGAGTGCCTGCCGCCGGAACTGTTCGACACCTTCGTCGTCACCTGCGCCCGCGCCCCCCGCTACTTCAACGTCATCACCGAGCGGCTGCGCCGGACCGCGTCGTTCGAGCTGCGACCGGACAACCATCCGGTCGACACCGAACGCTCCGTCGCGCGGATGACCCTGCGCCAGGTGCTGCTCACCGGCCTGGAGGACGTCGTCCACTTCGGCCGGACCTTCACCCGGTACGAACAACGCGACGACGGCACCGTCACCGCCCACTTCGCCGACGGCAGCAGCGCCACCGGCGACCTGCTGGTCGCCGCGGACGGCACCCACTCCGCGGTCCGCCGCCAGTACCTGCCGCACGCCGCCGGCCGGGACGCCGGCACGATCAACATCGCCACCCGGATCCCGCTGACCGACCACACGCGCGAGCTGATCCCGGAGCGGCTCCAGCAGGGCATCTCCCTGATCTTCGGCGCCGGTGGAATGATGGGCGTGCTGCACGTGATGGAGTTCAAGTGGGACCGCCACGGCGAAATCAAGCCCGGGGTCTCCGACGCCGACGCCGCGCTGTTGCGCCGCTGGCCGGGCCTGCGCCACGACACCACCCGCGACAACATCAACCTCATCGTGTGGAGCACCGCCCGCCGGTTCCCCGCCGACATCATGCGGCGACGAGGCGACGAACTGGTCGAGGTCGCCCAGGAACTCACCCGCGGCTGGCACCCGCAGCTACGCGAGTTGCTGGCCCGCTGCGACCCGGGCAGCGCCCTGCCGGTCAAGGTGTCCACCGCCGAGCCGGTGCAGCCGTGGAAGAGCAGCACCGTCACCCTGATCGGCGACGCGATCCACAGCATGACCCCGGGCCGCGGGGTCGGCGCGAACACCGCCCTGCGCGACGCCGCCCTGCTCAACCGTCAGGTCAGACTGGCGGCCTCCGGCGACAAGACCCTGGTGCAGGCCGTCGCCGACTACGAGGCCGAGATGATCCCGTACGGCTTCGCCCGGGTCGCCGACTCGTTGCGCAGCAGCGGCACCAGCGGCGACGACGCGCTGTACCGGCCGGTGATCGGCCGGCTCGCACTGCTCGGGGCGCGCAGCTACTTCGGCGTCACCAGCCGGGTGCCCGCGCTGCGCCGCAGGTTCGTCGACGACTTCTACACCTACCGCGGCGAGGCCGACTGACCCAGCCCGCGCGGGCCCGGCACCATCCTGCGGTGCCGGGCCCGCGCTGTCCGGGTCCGTTCGCGTGCCCTCGGTGGACGACGGGGCCGGCGACGCGGCGGAGCGCGGACGCCCCGCCGCACCACGTTCAGTCACCCCGCCGCGACCCAGGGTGCGAAGCATCCCACCAGCGCTGGAAGCCACGGTCCTCCCTGCCGCCGACACGGCGCGTGTGCGAAGCTGCGACGGATTTTTCTCGCGACTTTTCACCGACCACACTCATAAGAGGGAGGTTTGTTGTGCCGTCGACTTTCGGGCAATGGCTGATCGTGATCCTGGCTCTGCTGCTGGGCGCGGCGGCCGGATGGGTGCTACGCGGCCGGCAGGACGCGCCGGCCACCGTTACGCCCATCGTGGAGGGCGACCCCGTCGCCGGGGTGGCCGTGGTGTCCGGCCCGACCGCCGAGGCCACCGTCGACACGCACCGGCCGGAGGCGATCGTGGCCCCGGCCGAGGCCCCGGCCGCCGTGGTCGACCCCCCCGCCCCGGAGACCGCCGAGGCGACCCGGCCGGGCGCGGTCCTCGCCGACAAGGACCCGACCGTCTTCGCCCCGGCCGACACCGCCACCACAGGGGTTCCCGCCGACGCCGAGCCCGGCCCGGCCCCCGCCTCCGCTCCTGCCACCGACCCGAGCTCGGTGGACGCGGTCACGACCGACGCGCTCTCGGCCGACGCTACCCTCGACAACGGAACGCCGAAGGCCGAGCCGTTCGTCGACGAGGGCCGGACGGACGACGAGGCCAGCCCGGCCGCGCCAGAAACCCCGGCCCGCACCGAGGCCGCGCCTGTCGAGGCCACCCACGCGGAGGCCGTACCGGTCGAGGACGCCCCGGTCGAGGACGTCCCGGTCGAGGACGTCCCGGTCGAGGACGTCCCCGCGCAGGTGGCTCCGGTCGAGGCCACCCTCACCGAGCCCGCTCCCGTCGCGACCACGCCTGCCGGGGTCACGGCGGAGGAGCCCGCTCCCGTCGCGACCCCGGCGGCTGAGGATGCTCCGGTGCCGGCCGTTGAGGAAGAGCAGGTCCCGGTTGCGGTCCCGGCAGTCGCCAAGCCGCTCGTTCCGGCCCCTCGGGCCGCCGCCGACGACGCCGAGCCGAGCCCGGCTGTTCCCGGCGACGCCGAGGCGGCCCCGGCTGTCTCCGGCGACGTCGAGGCGGCCGGAGTCGAGTCCCGGGACGGCATCGGGGAGACCAGCCCGTCGGCCCCGGACGCGGCCCCCGTCCCCACGCCGTCAGCCGGTTCCGAAACCGCCGACGACTTCCGGCGCATCCAGGGCATCGGACCGAAGATGGCCGCCGCGCTCCAGGACGCCGGCATCCGCACCTACCGGCAGCTCGCCGACCTGAACGAGGCCGCGCTGCGGGACACGATCCGCGCTGCCGGCCTCCGCGGGACGTCGAGCCTGGCCACCTGGCCCCAGCAGGCCATGGTGCTCGCGGGCGCCCCGGCTGAGGCCGACCGGGTCCTCCCCGCACCGGTCGGCGCCGACGACCTGTCCTGACCGACGACGCCGGTCGGTGGTCCCGCGCGGGGCCACCGACCGGCGCGCGGCCGACCGTTCCTCGTCATCACGGCACTGCTGGTCGCCGGCACCATGTTCAGCCTCAGTCAGCCGTAGGCGGGGCAACCCGGCCGCCTCCGGCTGACGGCCCACGCAGGCCCGGACGACGGTCGGTCCGGGCGGTCCTGCGTTTTTCCCGGTCGGCCGGGCCGACCTGGGGCGCGGGGTTGTCCGCCCGGGGTGTCGCAGTTCCGCCCCGACGGCCTGCCGGCCCTGCTCACCGCCGCCCTCGGGGCGCTTCCCGCCGGCGCCCGGTCAGCCGGGCAGCCCACCCGGCGCTATGACTGAAATCGGACAACCGTCCCGCCCGCTCGGCCCGGACGCCGTTTAGCCGATCGCCGCGGATGGGTACAACGGTGCCACCTCGACCTACCACAACCCGGGAGGAAGCCATGCGGCGTGGCCCGTCGATTTTGGGAATCATCCTTGTCATCTGGCTCGTCATCGGCGCGATCGCCGCAGGCCAGCGTGGCTACTACAAGGGCGACGACACGAACTGCGCCGAGGCGGGCACCATCCTGGTGACCATCGTGGCCGGTCCGCTGAACTACATCGGCGCCAACCCGAAGGTCGACTGCGACCTTCCCGAGCCGTCCAAGTAAGATCCGCTCGCCCCGGCCCGCGCCCCCGCCCCGGCGGCGCGGGCCGTTGTATGCCCGCCCGCCCCGGTCCCGCCCTCCCGGGACGGGGGCCGAGGTGTCCCCCTGGTCGGGCGGGACACCTCGGCCAGAGCGTCCTAGGAGGCCAGCTCGGAGATCACCCTTGGCGTGACTTCATCGAGGGCGGTCCTGCGCGCGGTCCGTCAGGGCCGGCCGGGGGCCGCTTGTCGTGCACGGTCCCCGGCCGGGGCTCACACGGTGAGGTGCTGCTTGGTGCCGGAGCCGTCGGAAGTTGCCTCGGGGGTGATGCCGTGCTGCTCTTCTTCGGGGCGGCCCTTCTTGGGCAGCAGGAAGGTGATCGCGAGGAAGACCAGCAGCAGGCACGCCTGGACGATCAGCGCGCGGTGAAAGCCGCCGGTGAAGTCACCGGTCTTGGCCTGGGCGAAGAACACCGAGCCGAAGACCGCGACGCCGATGGAACCGCCGACCGCCTGGACCGCCGACAGGACACCGGAGGCGGATCCGATCTCGTCGTCGTCGACCGCCGCCAGGATGAAGCTGAACAGGGCGGCGATCACCATGCCGGCGCCGACGCCCGTCACCGTCACGCCGGGAACGATGTCCCAGATCGAGAACGAGGCGGCATCAAGGCCGTCGAGCTCGAACCACAGCACGGCCGCGCCGGCCAGTTGGACCAGCGGTCCGATCTGCAGCACCTTGCGGCCGATCTTGTCCGCGAGGAACGCGCCGCTGACCGCGCCGCCGATCGCAGTTCCCACCGCGAGGGGCAGGTTGCCCAGTCCCGCCTCACCGGCGGTGAAGTGCTGGCCGATCTGGAGGAACAGGGTCAGCACGAGCTGGGCGCCGATGAGCCCGCCGAAGAACAGGGCGATGCCGCCGAGCCCGACGGTGAAGGCCGGCTTGCGCAGCAGGCCCGGGGTCACCAGCGGCTCGCGGCCTGCGGCGGCCATGCGGCGCTGCTGGAGGGCGAAGAGAGCGAAACCGATCACCGAGGCGGCCATGGACAGCCACGTCCACAGCGGCCAGCCGTTCTCCTGCCCCTGGTTCAGCGGCAGCACCAGCAGAGCGCAGGAGATCACGACCAGGGCGGCGCCGGCCATGTCGACCCGTACCGTGTGGTCGCCCGCCTTCTTGGGCACGAACTTCGCGGCGACGATCAGTGCCGCGATGCCGATGGGCAGGTTGATCAGGAATACCGACCGCCAGCCCAGGCCGAAGAAGTCGCCCTCGATGAGGAAGCCGCCCAGGACCGGGCCGATGATGCCGCCGAGACCGAGGACGGGTCCGAAGATCGCGAAGACCCTGGTGAGCTCGGGGCCGGAGAAGTTCTCCCGCAGCAGACCCAGGCCCTGGGGCAGCAGCATCGCTCCGGCGGTGCCCTGTAGCAGGCGGAAGGCGATCAGCGACTCGATGTTCGGCGCGGCCGCGCACAGCAGCGAGGTCGCGGTGAAGGCCGCCAGGCCGATCAGGAACGTCCGGCGCCGGCCGTAGCGGTCGCCGAGCCGGCCGCCGAGCACAAGCCCGGCGCCCAGGGTGAGGGCGTAGCCGCCGATCACCCATTGCAGTCCGACGGACCCGGCACCGAGGGACTGCTCCAGGTCCGGTCCGGCGACGTTGACGATCGAGGCGTCCAGGAGATCCATGATCTCCGCGACGATCATCACTGCCAGGATCAGCCATCGCCACCGGTAGGGCTCGGTCGTCTCGTCGGGGGTGGGGGACGGGTCACGCACGTCAGATGCCTCCATGGTGAAATAGTTCCACCGTGAAGGTAAAGTGGTGGCGGGTAGGTTGTCAAAGCGGGATGACCGTGCGGACCGCGTGACAGGAGAGAAGGGCGGAGGCATGGAGGAGGCAGTACGCCACGGTGTCCCGGAGCAGCGTGAACGGCTGATGGAGTCGCTGAGGATCTACGGCGGCCACTACGCCGAGCTCAGCCGGCGCTTCGCCGCCTGGCTGGGCCTGCACTCCACGGATGCGACCGCGGTCCTGGAGATCGCCTCCGCCGAGGAGCGCGGCACCCCCCTGTCACCGGCGCGGCTGAGCGAGCGAATCTCCCTGTCCACGCCGGCCACCACCGCGCTGCTGAACCGTCTCGAATCGGCCGGGCACATCACCCGCGCCCGCGAGCACTCCGACCGGCGCATCATCACGCTACGCAGCGGCGGGCACATCCAGGAACGGGCGGACGAGTTCTTCGGCCCGCTCGCCCACCGCCTCGACGCCGCGATGTCGCCCTATCCGCCCCAGTTCCTGGAACAGGTCGAAGCGTTCATGGCCGACCTGAACACCACCATGGACAGCCACCTCGCGGAGCAGGACCCGGTGCCACCACGCTCCCTCCGCACCCCCTGATGGACGAACTCCCTGACCGGCTTGCTCCCCGCCGCCGCCCGGCCGGCTTCCCCTCACCCGCTCATCCTCCTGGGGCCCCGGTGAGGGCGAGGCGCCGGCATGAGGGTGGTCCGGGAAGCCCCGAAGCCGCGCCAGTTCCTCCGCCGAGAACACATCCTGAGTCGCCACGAACCCACCGCCCGGGCATCGACCGTCACCAACCGGACGGCGAGCTACAGCTCGTTGCAGAGCTTGATCAACCCTCAGTTCCTAGCGAGTTGTTTTTGGTCCGGAAACTACGGACGGGCCGTTAGGACAGACCGGTCTGCTCCCAACTCCGTACGGGCAGCCGCCCGGCCACCTGAAGCACGAGGATGGTGGAGAAGATGGCGGCGGCCATGCCGAGGGCCCAGACCACTGCGAGGCCGATCCGGGGCGCCACCTCGACGCCGTCACGGAGAAAGACGTACCCGATGGTCCAGCCCAGGGCGAACACGCTCGTCGCTACGAAGGTGAGCAGCAGTGGCAGCGCAGAACCCAGGAAATGCGGACTGCGTGGCTGCCGCTGTCGAAGCCACACTTCCCAGCCAAGGCCGCCCGGAACACGGCCGCTGAGCTCATCCGTGATGTACTCGGCTATCCGCAGCGTGCCGAAGTTCTGGGCTACCAAGCGCCCACACAGCAGGTACGACGTGAACGGCATGATCAGCAGGAGAGCGGTCATCCCGGGGCGGGAGATGGCGAAACCAAAGATCGCTGCGGAGACGGTGAGCTGCAAGGAGAGCAATTGCTGCTGCGCCTTGACGCGCTCCTGAATCTCCTGCCGAAGCGCGGAGAACTCAGCGAGTGGGCCCTCGTGTCCGTCATTTGCTGCCGCTGTCGGCTGGCCATCGACCAGCGTGGGTTCCGATCGCATGCCCGTGACGGTATGACCTGACCGCCACCGGGAAACCAGCAGGCCAAACAAGGCAACCGGAATCCGTTCGGCCCCTAAAAACAAAGCTCGACGCGATGCTCGGCCCGACCGACGACGGCGGCCTTTCGACAGATGCGGAGGGAGCGACCCTGGCGGCCTGTCAGGAGCGCGTGCTGGAACTGCTCGGAACTGTCCGACGGGACAGGGCGGCCGTGCCACACGGTGGTCTCCGACGGCGGTTCGCCGCCCCGCCGTCAGCCGCCGACGTGGATGCCCGGACGGCGGGACGGGTCCGGCTCGGACTTGCGGATGATCTCCCGCACCACGGGCGGGGTGTCGCCCCGGCCGAGGATCAGGTACCGCAGCAGGTGGGCGATGGGGTTGCCCTCGGACCACTCGAAGTGGGCGTGCGGGCGTACCCCGGTGGCGTCGCGCAACGCGAGCAGGATCGCGGCGATCGCGTTCGGCACGGCCGGGCTCGCCGCACGCAGCACCCGGAACCCGCCGGCCTCCACCCCGTGCACCCGCAGCACCCGGCTGAACTCCGACGGGTCGACCACGTCGATCTCCAGGAACAGCACGTCGGCGGCACCCGGGACCGGGTTCATGCCGCGCTGCGCCCGCTCCTTGACCCGGTACTCCTCGACCGTGCCGCTGTCGCGCTTCTTGGCGATCAGGTGCAACCGGCCGTCGTGGGCCAGGGACTCGGCGACGAACCGGCGGGCGTCGTCGTCGAACTCGATCCGCTCGGCGCGCAGCTCGGTGGTGCGGGTGACCCGGGAGATCAGCGAGACGGCGACGATGCCGGCCACGAACATGCCGGAGATGGCGATCCCGTCCGGTTTCTCGATCACGTTCTCGGCCAGGGCGTAGAGCAGCACCGCCGTGAGCACGGCGAAGCCGGCCGCGGCGGACCGCTGGCGGGCGCGGGCCGCCGAGGCGGTCACCGCCACCGCGCCGGAGACCATCATCGCCAGGATGCCGGTGGCGTACGCGCCGGCCTGGGCGGTGACGTCGGCGCGGAAGGCGACGGTGATGGCGATGCTGATCAGCGTGTAGACGATCACCACCGGGCGCACGGCCCGCCCCCACTCCGGGGCCATCCCGTACGTGGGCAGGTAGCGCGGCACGATGTTGATCAGCCCGGCCATCGCGGAGGCGCCGGCGAACCAGAGGATCAGCACGCTGCTGACGTCGTAGGCGGTGCCGAACCCCTCACCGAGGCGCTCATGGGCCAGCCAGGCCAGCGCCCGGCCGTTGGCCGCGCCGCCCGGCTGGAACTCCCGCGCCGGGATCAGCACGGTGGTGACGAAGGTGGTGCCGACCAGGTACACCGACATGATCAGCGCGGCGGTGGTGAGCAGCCGGCGGGTGTTGCGGATCCGGGCGGCCAGGCGTCCGGCGGCGTCCGGGCCGTTCCCGCGCACCAGCGGCATCATGCTCACCCCGGTCTCGAAGCCGGAGAGCCCCAGCACCAGCAGCGGGAAGGCCAGCGCCGCCGGGCCGACCACGTCGGCGATCCCGGTGCCGCCGGCGGTCAGCGCGGCGGACCAGTCGCCCACCGTGTCCGGTTCGGCGGCGATCTGCGCCAGCCCCGCCACCACGATCACCGCGTTCAGTGCGAGGAAGACCGCGACCAGCGGGATGGCCACGGTCACCGCCTCGCTGAACCCCATCAGGAACACCCCGCCCAGCACGAGCAGCAGCACCACGGTCACCGCCACCGCCGCGAGTTCGCCGCGCGGGGCGGACGACGGCAGGTACGGGTTCTCCAGCAGGTGGACGGTGGCGTCGGCGGCCGACAGGGTGATCGTGATGATCCACGACGTGGCGACGAAGCCGAGCAGGACGAGGACGAAGATCTTGCCGCGCCAGAACGGCAGCAGCCGCTCCAGCATCGCCACCGAGCCCTGCCCGTGCGGGCTCTCCCCGGCGACCCGCCGGTACATCGGCAGCATCCCGAACAGGGTCAGCGCCACGATCAGCAGCGTTGCCAGCGGGGACAGCGCCCCGGCGGCGAGCGCGGCGATGCCGGGGAGGTACGACAGGGTGGAGAAGTAGTCCACCCCGGTCAGGCACATCACCTGCCACCAGGGGTGGGTCTTCGCCTGCGCCTCCCCGGCCTCCGGCCCGACCGGCTGTACCCGGTGCTGGAACAGCCAGCGGCGCAGCCGGCCCACGGGCTCGTCCCGGGGGGCGGGACGCTCGACGCACTCCGGGATCGCCGTCGGGCCGGGGCCGCCGCGTCCGCCCAGGCGCGGGTCGCGGGCGGCCCGCTCGGCCCGGCTCGGCTACTGGGGCGGCCCGTCACCCGGGCCCGGGTCGCGCGCGT
>NZ_JBEOWQ010000049.1:0-35380 GCF_040296145.1 Micromonospora sp. NPDC002296 | reverse complement strand
GGCCCCGGCCGGGCCGCAGCCGAGTTCCCGGCGGCTCCCGCGCACCCCGACGCCGTCCCGGCCGGCCCGGCGGGGTGGTCCGTGGCCGACCCGGTCCCGGCACATCGGATGCCCGTCGGCCGCGCACCGACGACCGCCGGGTCGCGCGCGCCGCCGCGCGGCTGACCCGCCCGCGTCGCCGCCGTCTCGCGAACCGCACCACCGCGCCCGTCCGCCCGGCCCGGTCGCACCCCCGCGCCCGTCCGCCCGGCCCGGTCGCACCCCCGCGCCCGCCCGGCGACGCGCGGAGCCCGCTTCCCGCATCCACCCTCCGTGAGGTGCCGACCATGGACATCGTTCTCCACCAGCTCCTCGTCGAGGTGCCGCTGGCCGCCGCCATCTGGTCGGTGCTGCTCGTGGTGGCGCTCGGCGTGCTCACCGCCCTGGTCGCCCGCCCACAGCGGGACCGGTCGGCGGTCGACCCCGCCCCGCCCGCCGTAGACCTGGCCAGCGAGGAGGCCACCGACCTGCGCCGGTACGCCGAGGAGGTGGGGGTGGCCGCCGCCGGCGCCGCCCAGACCGCCCGCCGCCGGCGCGAGGCGTGGCTGACCGCCCAGGACGCCCTCGATCGGGCCTGGCAGGCGTACGACGAGGCGGAGGCCGCCGCACGCCGCTTCTCCGGCGTGGGGGTGCTGCCGGCGCCGCGCACCCCCCGAACCCCCGCCGAGTACGCCGCCCGGGAGCGCCGGCTGCACCACGCCGCGACGGCCGCCCACCTGCGCGGCGACTTGTCCATCCGGCAGCTCTGCGACGTCTTCGCGCACCGGAACGGCTGGGACCCCCGGCTGCACCCGGTCCAGCAGGAGGTCGTGCTGGCCCGGGCGGTGCGGGACGGGAAGCAGGCCGGCCACCGGGCGGCGGCGGCCCGGGAGCGGGCCGCCTGGCGTGCCGCCGAGCTGGCCGCCGAGGCCGCCCGGGCACTGGCCGCCGAGGCGTACTGCGCCGCGGAGCGGGCCCGCCCCGTCCGGGTGCCCGCGCCCCGGGCCGCGACGGCGGCGGCTCGCCGCACCGCCCCGGCCGCCCGCTGGCGCCCGGCCCGGGTCGGCTGACCCGACCCCCGTTCCCCGACCCGCCCCGGCGGGCCGCGACGCTGCCCCGACTTTCTTCATGACGCCGGTCACACACCCCGGGTAAACGGGCAGTCGACCCATCGGGGCGGGTCCACCGACATAACCCGCCGACGATCGATACTGATCGTCCGGTTGTCGCCCCAGGGCACCTGGAATGCCCGTAATCCCATTGAGACACGTCAGTTCCCAATGGGTCGCAGGAAAGCTGATCGGAGAGGGTTTAAGCAGGTGGGAAGGGCTTGGCAGGGCCTCGGCCGGCCAGTAATGTCGGCCCGTCCGGTGCGGTACCCGATCGCAAGAGGCGACGCCGCGCCGACCCGCTCAATCGTGACCATCACGAACCGGGGACCCAGTGCACGTGTGGGGTGAATCCGCGGGCCACGGCCCGTGGTAGGGCGATCTTCCCGCCCGAATCCGTCAGCTAACCCGGTAGGCGGTGTCGGAAGGAGTGCCATCCTCGTGCAGCGCGACCCCATCCCTCGGTTGTTCCTCCACCGCGGCGCCGTGGTGCCCGCGTCCGTCGCCCCCGGGCTGACGAACTGACCGGCGCACCCGCCCGTACGCCCGGCTGACCGGGCATCTTCCCAGAGCGGACCCCACCGGCCGTGGGCGTCTCGTCCGCGCCATCGTGCGACGACGCATGCCCAGGTGCCCCGCTCTCCGCCCCATCCCCGTGGAGGAACACGTGAACCACCATGTCAAGCGGCAGCTGCGACGGCTCGCCACCGAGCGCCCGTACCAGGTCGTCGCCGGCTCGGCCGCGGCGCTCCTGCTGGCCTCCGGCACCGGTGCGCTGCTGGCCGGCGTCGACGACACCCCCACCCCGCGGCAGACCACCAACGCCGCCGTCGCCGAGATCGCACCCCGCCTCGACAGCGCGGCCAGCCGCGCCCAGGCCCGGGCCGGCGCGACCGCGTCCTCCAGCGCCTCGCCGTCGCCGAGCGCCACCACGGCCGCGCCGAACCCCGATCTGACCACCAGGGCGGCCCCGAAGCAGACCACGGCGAAGCCGGCCACCCCGAAGCCGCCGTCGTCGAAGGTCCTCGACTACGCCTACCAGGCGCAGACCACCTACTACTACTGCGGCCCTGCGGCGGTGCGCAACGCGCTCTCCGCCACCGGCGTCGGGAGTACCCAGGACGGGCTGGCCAGCCGCCTCGGCACCACCGAGATGGGCACCAACTCGGCCGAGGACACCACCCGGGTGCTCAACGCGATGGTCAAGGGCGACCCGTACCGGACCCGGATGATCCCGGGCGGCGCCGCCACCGGGGCCCAGATCGACCGGCTCAAGGCCGACGTGGTGGAGGCGGTCGGCGCCGGGCGCGGCGTCGTGGTGAACATCGCCGGCAGCGCCACCGACGTCGACGGCGGCTGGCACTCCTTCCCCGGCGGCCACTACATCGCCGTCGTGGGCTACCGCAACGAAGGCCGCACCGTGCGGATCGCCGACTCGGCCGACCCGGCCGCCTCGGCGTACTGGATCAGCACCACGGCCCTGGCGCACTGGGCGGCGACCAGGGGCTACTCGGCCTGATCACCCTTTCCCCCACCGGGCCCCGGCTCTCCCCGTGAGCCGGGGCCCGGTGGCGTCCCGGCAGAGGTTCGCGTCAGCTCCGGCCTCGACCCTGACGCAAACCTCTTGATCACCGCGGGAAGCGGGAGGGGGCGGGGGAGAGCGGGGTTGGGCGGGGGGTGGGTGGGGTCCAGGTCGGGTTCAGTTCGTGGCGGGCCGCCGTCAGGAACGCCTCGGCGTACTGCTGGGCGGGGAAGTCGCCCAGGTAGCGGGAGCGGGTGGCCCAGCGGGCTGTTGCCCGGGGGTCGGTGTCGAGCAGGTGGTCGAGCACCTCGTCGAGGTTGGCCGCGTCGCGCCGCAGCACGTAGCCCGAGCCGGCCAGGGGGAACCGCTCGACGAACCGGTCGCCGTCGCCGCCCATGTCCGTGACCGCGTACGGCTTGCCGGAGTAGAGGTAGTCGGAGATCACCCCGGAGACGTCCGAGAGCAGCGCGTCGGAGCGGTTCACGCAGTCGACCAGGGACATCTCCCGGCTGGCCGCAGCGCCCCAGACGTGCTGCCGGCCGGTGCGGGCCCGGTCCGCGGCGAGCAGCTCCGTGAGCCGGGCGAGCTGCCGCGCCGACGCCGGGTTCTGCCCGGTGTACGGATGGGCGCGCAGGATCACCGTCGCGCCCCGGGCCAGCAACCCCCGGACGATGGTCTCGCCCACCGGCAGGGAGCAGTAGTTCGCGTCGGCGTGGTGCCCGGTCCAGGTCGGGGTGTAGAGCACCGTCGGGTTCGGCAGGCCGGGGGCCGGCTCCCGGCGTACCTCGATCGACTCGACCTGCGGGCGGCCGACCACGACGAACTTCTCCGCCGGGATGTCCACCCCCGCGCGGGCGTACCGCTCGATCGCCGCCGGGCCGGCCACGAAGATCCGGTCGAAGATCGCCGAGACCGGGTTGGCGCTGGGCGCCTTGTCGCTGTCGCCGTGGTGGATCTGCACGTGGGTGAGCTGGGTGAACCGGATGCAGTGGCTGTTCTTCGCCCCGTGGTTGACGTAGAACGCGACCTTGAGACTCGGCACCAGCGCCTCGTCCATCGCCTTCAGGGTGGGGCAGTACACCACCGGGGCCGTGGTGGCCGCGGCGATCGGGGCGAGGAACTCCGGCTCCCGCACCATCACGAGGAAGGGCCGGCCGATCCGCTCCAGGTAGGGCAGCCACATGGTGACCTGGTACTCCGACCCCGGCGGGGCGGAGAAGTGCAGCAGGAACTCCGGCTGGTGCGCCCGCAGCGCCCGGGTCACCGCCCCGCCCCCGGTTCCCGGCCGGAACCGCCGGCGGGCCAGGTCCAGGGCCACCGCCCCGGCGCCCGCGCCGACGCCCAGCGCCAGCAGCAGGGCGACGTACGCCGGCAGCGCCGCCGCGGCGGCCAGCGCCACCGCGGCGAGCAGCACCAGCAGGGCGTCGCCCAGCCGGCCGGCGACCAGCGGGGCCCACGACCGGGTCGGGAGGTTGGCGGCCCGGATCTCCAGGTCCCCGGCCTGCCGCAGCGGACCCACCAGCAGCACCAGCCCCAGCAGCACCAGGGCCGTGGCGGCCAGCGCCGGGTCGAAGCCGGCGTCGAGCCGGCGGGCGTACCCGACCAGGATGCCGGCCGCGAGCAGCACCGACTCGGCTGTGCTGTCGGCGGCCGGCCGGACCCGGCGCTCCCAGCCGGCGGCGGCCAGGGCCGCCACTGCGAGCGCCAGCCCCCAGCCGGTCGCCCCGGTCAGCGCGAGGGCGAGGAACGCCAGCACCGCCAGGCCGGTGGTCGCCACCCGGGCGGTCAGCTTCCTGACCAGGTCACCACGCATGTCGTTCCCGCTTCTCCCGCCGGTCGCGGTGGCCGTCGTCGCTCAGCCGGCCGTGGCCGGGGTCGCCGTCGGGCCGCCCTGAGCGGGAACGCTCGCGGCGGGCCCCTCGCCCGGCGCCCGCCGGACGTCGATGACCTGTCCGGTCAGCTCGGAGATCAGCACGTCCAGCGAGGACTGGGCGACGGTCTCCGCGGCGAGCAGGGTGTGCTCCGGCTCCTCGCCGAACGCCTTGGTGCGCATCGGGGTGGCGGTGCGCTCCGGGTTGATGCAGTTGACCCGTACGCCGAACTCGGCCCACTCGTCGGACAGCGCCTGGGTCAGGTTGACCAGCGCGGCCTTGGTGGCCGAGTAGAGCGCGTAGCGGGCCCGGCCCCGGGTGTACGAGCTGGAGGTGTACAGCAGGAGCTGGCCCTTGGTCTGCTGCAGGTACGGCAGGGACTGCCGGGCGATGGTGACCGGGCCGACGAAGTTGACCTGCAGGACCCGGTCCATGGTCTCCTGGTCCATCTCCGCCAGCTCGCCCTTCTCCAGGATGCCGGCGGTGACCACCACGTGGTCGATGCGGCCGGTGGCCTCGAAGGCGGTCTTCAGCGCTGCCTCGACGTCGGCGGCCCGCTCGACGTGGGTGCCGGTGCTGGAGCGGCTGAACGGGAAGACCTGGGCACCGTAGCGGCGGGCCAGCTCGGTCAGCTCGTGGCCGATGCCGTAGCTGCCGCCGAAGACGACGACGGTCCGGCCGGTGAGCTCCTCGGTGTAGCCGCGGTGGTCGGTCAGCCGGGGGGCCTGCGCGGCGGCGAGCTGGAAGAGCTTGTCCGCGAGGTGCACGTCGACCGGGTGGGTGACCTTGATGTTCTCGTCCGAGCCGTCGATCACCTTGATCGGGGTGCCGGGCAGGTAGCGCAGCACCACGCCGCAGTCGTCGGTGGCGGCGAAGTTCGCGTCGCCCCCGGCGATCCGGTACGCCTCCCGGATGGTGCCCGAGCGGAACGCCTGCGGGGTCTGGCCCCGGCGCAGGGTGGAGCGGACCGGGATGTCGGTGATGCAGTCGTTCTCGTCGACCTGGATGATCGTGTCGGCCGAGGGGATCGCCACGTCGACCGCCGCGTAGGTCCAGAGCGCGTTCACGCACTCCCGGACGATCCGGCCGCTGAGCAGCGGGCGCACCGCGTCGTGGAAGAGGATGTTGACGTCGCCCTCGCCGACGGCGTCCAGGGCGATCCGGGTGGTCGCGTTGCGGGTGTCGCCGCCCTCGATGACCTTGCTGACCTTGCGGAAGCCGGCCTTGTCGACGATCTGCTGGGCGTCGGGGACGTGCCCGGCGGCCATCAGCACGATGATCTCGTCGATCTCGGGGGCCGCCTCGAAGACCGCCAGGGTGTGCTCGATGATCGGCTTGCCGGCGATCTTCAGGAGCTGCTTCGGGATGCCCAGGCCCAGTCGGGTCCCGGTGCCACCGGCCAGCACCACCGCCACCGTCCGCGAGGGCCGCCACGGCGCCGGGGTCTCCGGTGTGGCGTCCGGGCCAGTGGTGTGGTCCTGCGTCATTGCCGATCCTCACTCTCAGGGAATGCCAGAAACGATGGGTGACGGCCGTTTGGTGGCCCGGTGAACCATAACGCGTCCACCGCGTCGCCCTCAGGGACGACGCGGTGGGCCGACACCCGCACGACGCCGTACGGATGCCGGAAACCTACTTACCGTTGGAGAAGTCCTCGTACGCGCTCAGCACCTCGTCGGTCGGCCCGTCCATCCGCAGCTCGCCCGATTCCAGCCAGATCGTCCGTTCGCACGTGTCCCGGACCGAGGAGAGCTGGTGGCTGACCAGGAACACCGTGCCGGCGCCCTCCCGCAGCTCCCGGACCCGCTGCTCGCTGCGCTTGCGGAACCCCTTGTCGCCGGTGGCGAGGGCCTCGTCGATCAGCAGCACGTCGTGCTTCTTCGCCGCCGCGATGGAGAACCGCAGCCGGGCCGACATGCCCGAGGAGTACGTCCGCATCGGCAGGGAGGCGAAGTCGCCGCGCTGGTTGATCCCGGAGAACTCGATGATCTCCGGGGCCAGCCGCTGCACGTCGTCGGGGTGCATGCCCATGGCGAGGCAGCCCAGCGTGACGTTCCGCTCGCCGGACAGGTCGTTGAGCAGGGCGGCGTTGACGCCCAGCAGGGACGGCTGACCCTGGGTGTAGACCGCGCCCCGGTTCACCGGCAGCAGGCCGGCGATGGCCCGCAGCAGGGTGGACTTGCCGGAGCCGTTGCTGCCGATCAGCCCGACCGCCTCGCCCCGGTACGCGGTGAAGCTGACCCCCTTGACCGCGTGCACCTCGCGGATGTTCGGCGCCGAGGTGCGGGACGCGATCCGCTTCAGCGCGGCCACCGGGCTGGTGCCGCCGCTGGCGCCCTTGTGCACCCGGTAGATCACGTGCGCGTCGTCGACCACCACGGTCGGGATGCGCTCGGTGATCCTGGGCAGCGTCACGGTGACGTCGTTGGACGCCTCGTTGTGCTCAACCACGGCCGTACTCCTGTTCGCCCCGCCAGAAGTAGATGAAACCACCCACACCCATCACCACCGACCAGCCCACCGCGTACAGCCAGAGCTGGAGCATCGAGGAGTTGAGCAGCGGCGCCCCCTCCAGCAGCGCGTGCCGGGCCAGCTCGATGTAGACCAGCATCGGGTTCGCCTCGACCAGCCTGGTCGCCCAGCTCGGCAGGTTCTCCTCGAACAGCGCCACGTTGTAGAGGACGCCGGAGCCGTACATCCAGGTGCGCAGCAGGAACGGCATGACCTGCTTGAGGTCGGCGATCTTCGACCCCGCCCGGGCCACCGCCATGGTGAGCCCGGCGTTGAACAACGCCTGGAGCAGCACCACCGGCACCAGCAGCAGCCACTCGACGGTGAGCGGCTCGCCGGTCACCAGCACGATGCCGACGAGCACCACCAGCGAGGCCAGCAGCTGCTGGAACTGGGTGAGCATGACGGCCAGCGGCAGGCAGGCCCGGGGGAAGTGCAGCGCCCGGATCAGCCCCAGGTTGCCGGTGATCGACTGGGTGCCGTTCTGCACCGCGGTCTGGGTGAAGTTGAAGATGAACAGCCCGGCGGTCAGGTACGCGATGAAGTTCGGGATGCTGTTCTGCCTCAGCACCAGGCCGAAGATCAGGTAGTAGACCGCCGCGTTGGTCAGCGGGGTGAGCACCTGCCAGAGCTGCCCGAGCCGGGCGTTGCTGAACGAGGCGACCAGCTTGGCGTTGGAGTACGCGGCGATGAAGTGCCGGTACGTCCACAGGCGGCGGGTGTAGTCCGCCAGGGACGGCCGTTCGCCGGCGACCCGCAGCCCGTACCGGGCAGCCAGCTGCGCCTGGGTCAGGCCGGCGTCGGGGTCGGCCAGCGCGGTGTTGGCCATGGGATGGGCGCTCCGATCTGTTCGTACCAACGGGATGCGCGCGACGACGGATTCGAACGGGTCGAGCGTGGCCGGTGCGTGGAGCGCCACCTCGTCGCTGCGTGGAAGGTAGTCCATAAACACGTCGGGACGCAACCGTACCGTCGTTGCGGTACATTGTCCCACGTGACCGCCGAGAAGAGCCTCCCGTGACACCCGAGAAAGAGTCTGTCGTGAACACCGAGAAGAGGCGGGCGCCGGCCGGCGCGGCGGTGCTCCGGGGCGAGATCACCAGGGCCATCCGCCGCGCGCTGATGCAGGAGCTCGCCGCGGTCGGCTACGGCCGGCTCTCCATCGAGGCGGTCGCCCGGCGGGCCGGGGTCAGCAAGACGGCGATCTACCGGCGGTGGAGCTCGAAGCTGGAACTGGTCCTGGAGATCGTCGTCGCGGCGGCCGGCAGCAAGCTGCCGGCGCTGGACACCGGCACCCTGCGCGGCGACCTCGCCCTGCTGTTCAAGCTGGTCACCCACGCCCTGAGTCACCCGCTGGCCTCGCAGATCATCCCGGACCTGCTGGCCGAGGCGGCCCGCAACCCCGAGATCGACGAGACCCTCCAGGCGGTGCTGCGGGCCAAGCAGCAGGAGATCGGCGGGTCGCTGGTCGCCCGGGCCGTCCAGCGCGGCGAGCTGCCCGCCGGCACCGACCCGGGCGCGGCCGTGGACCTCGTCGTCGGGCCGCTCTACTGGCGGCTGGCGATCGCCCGGTCCACCCCGGCCCAGGCGTACCTCGACGCCCTGGTCGAGGCCGTGGCGATCGGCCTCGGCGCGGCCCCGGCCGTGCCCCGGCAGCGGGACGCGACCCCGCCGGCTGCCCACGCCTGAGCCGCCCCGCCCCGTCGCCGGCAGCCCTGGCGTGGTCAGCGCCCGGCGTCGGTCGGGAGCCGGGACACGATGTGCCGGGCGATCTCCAGTGAACTGGTCGCGGCGGGGGAGGGGGCGTTGAGCACGTGCACCTGCCGGTCCGCCTCGACGATCAGGAAGTCGTCGACCAGGCCGCCGTCGGGCAGGATCGCCTGGGCGCGCACCCCGGCGCCGGCCGGGACGATGTCCGCCGGGGCCAGCTCCGGCACCAGCCGGGCCAGGCTCGCGGCGAACTTCTTCTTCGACAGTGACCGGGCCACCTCGGTCAGGCCGTACCGGTAGTGCCGGCGGGCCAGCGCCCACAGCCCGCGGTAGGACAGCTCGTCCCAGACGTCGCGCGGGCTGACCCGGCCCCACGAGTAGCCCTCCCGGGCGGTGGCCAGCACGGCGTTCGGCCCGGCGTGCACGCTGCCGTCGATCATCTTGGTCAGGTGCACCCCGAGGAACGGGAACTGCGGGTCCGGCACCGGGTAGATCAGCCCTCGCACCAGGTCGCGCCGCTGCGGGGTCAGCTCGTAGTACTCGCCCCGGAACGGCACGATCCGCACGGGCGTGGGCACCCCGGCCAGCCGGGAGATCCGGTCGGCGTGCAGCCCCGCGCAGTTGATCAACACGTCGCCGACCACCTCGCCGTTGGTGGTGGCGACCACCACGCCGTCGGGCCGGTTGGTCACCCCGGTCACCTCGGTGCGGGTGCGCAGGTCCGCACCGGCGGCGGCGAGCAGCTCGGCCAGCTTGCGGCAGACCGCGCCGAAGTCGACGATGCCGGTCGAGGCGACGTGCAGCGCGGCCACGGCCGCCACGTGCGGCTCGTACTCGGCGACCTCGGCCGCCTCGATCAGCCGCACCGGCAGCCCGTTGGCGCTCGCCCGCTCGTGCAGGGCGTGCAGCCGGGGCAGCTCCGCCGGGTCGGTGGCGACGATCAACTTGCCGCAGATCTCGTACGACAGCCCGTGCGCGTCGCAGAACTCGACCATCGACGCGCTGCCGGCCTTGCACATGGTGGCCTTCAGGCTGCCCGGCTTGTAGTAGACGCCGGCGTGGATGACCCCCGAGTTGTGGCCGGTCTGGTGCGTCGCCCAGCCGGCCTCCTTCTCCAGCACGGTCACCGAGTCGCCGGGGCGGTCGGTCACCAGCCGGTGCGCCACCGCCAGGCCGACGATGCCGCCACCCACGACCACGAACCTTGTCATCTCATCTCCCCTGCCCGGCGCCGGCACAGATGGTAACGAAGTCGCCCGGCGCGCCCGATTCGCGTCCGACCCGCACAGGTGGCCTAGACTGCTGCGGGTCCAAATTTCTCGGGGAGTCACATGTCTGAGGTCATCGCGCTCGGTCAACCCACGGTCGGCGAGGCCGAACTCGCCGCAATCGCCGAGGTCTTCGCCTCCGGCTGGCTCGCGGGCTCCGGTCCCACCAGCCGCCGGTTCGAGGAGCGCTTCGCCGCCGCCGTCGGCACCCGGCACGCGCTCGCCACCAGCAACTGCGGTTCGGCGCTGCACCTGGCGCTGCTCACCCTCGGGGTCAAACCCGGCGACGAGGTGGTCGTCGCCGACTACACGTTCCCCGCCACCGGCCACTCGGTGATGTGGGCCGGCGCGAAGCCGGTCTTCGCCGACGTCCGGCCGGACATCTGGACCGTCGACCCGGCCGCGGTCGAGGCGGCGATCACCCCGCGCACCGTCGGCATCATCGCCGTCGACGCCTTCGGCCAGCCCGCCGACTACGACGAGCTGCGCGCCGTCGCCGACAAGCACGGGCTGTTCCTGGTCGAGGACGCCGCCTGCGCGGCCGGCGCGACCTACAAGGGGCGCCCCGCCGGCAGCCTGGCCGACGCGGCGACCTTCAGCTTCCACGGCCGCAAGGGGATCACCGCCGGCGAGGGCGGGGCGTACGTCACCGACCGCGACGACCTCGCCGCGCACGCCCGCAAGCTGCACACCTACGGGGTGGAGGGCGCGCTCACCCGCGCCGAGCTGTCCCACCTGCCGATCCCGACCTTCACCGAGCTGGGCTACAACTACCGGCTCTCCGACGTGGCCGCGGCGATCATGATCGCCCAGCTCGACCGGCTGCCGGACCTGCTGGCCGCGAAGCGGCGCTCCGCCGCGCGCTACGGCGAGCTGCTCAAGGACCACGAGCTGATCACCACCCCGTACGAGGCCCCGGACCGCGAGCACCCCTGGCAGTCGTACGTGGTCACCCTCGACCCCTCGGTGGACCGGGGCGCGGTCGCCCTCCAGTTGCGCCAGCGCGGCGTGCAGTGCACCTTCGGCACGTACGCCTCGCACATGCAGCCGCTCTACGGCCAGACCGACCCGTGCCCCGTGTCGGCGGACCTGTTCGCCCGGCACCTGGCCATCCCGATGCACGCCAACCTCACCGACGCCCAGGTCGAGACCGTCGCCGCCACCCTGGTCGACGTCGTCACCACCGCGGCCACCGGCCGCTGATCCCCCCAGGAAGGACACTGTCCGCCATGTCGAAGCAGACCGTCTTCATCACCGGAGGCGCGGGCTTCATCGGCCTGCACGTGGTGCCGTTGTTGCTGGAGAAGGGCTACCGGGTCCGCATCTTCGACAACATGTTCCGGGGTGACCGGGGCCGCGTCGCGGAGCTGGTGGCCACCGGCGACGTCGAGCTGATCGACCAGGACGTCCGCTACGGCGGCGCCGTGCACGCGGCCATGAAGGGCTGCGAGTACGTCATCCACCTGGCCGCCGTCTCGATCAACAAGAGCCAGGCCGACCCGCACGAGTCGATCGACATCAACATGGTCGGCAACCACAACGTCTTCGCCGCCGCTGCCGACCACGGCGTGAAGCGGCTCGTGTTCGCCTCCTCCGCCTCGGTGTACGGCGACCCGCAGAAGCTGCCGATGCACGAGGACGACCGGCTCGACCCGCTCACCCCGTACTGCATCTCGAAGCGGGCCGGCGAGGACCTGCTCGCCTTCTACCAGCGCAGCAAGGGCCTCAACTGGATCGCCCTGCGCTTCTTCAACGTCTACGGCCCCGGCCAGAAGCCGACCGCGTACTACACCTCGGTGATCAACCACTTCGTGAAGCGGCTCAAGAACGGCGAGCCGCCGGTCATCGACGGCAAGGGCGAGCAGTCGATGGACTTCATCCACGTCCACGACATCGCCCGTTCGGTGGTCGCGGCGATGGAGGCCGAGCAGGGCAACGTGCCGGTCAACATCGGCACCGGCATCGACACCTCCGTCGCCACCCTCGCCGAGATTCTGATCAAGGCGGTCGGGGTGGACGTGGAGCCGCAGTTCAACCCGCGCGAGGTGCTGGTCAGCCGCCGGGCGGCGGACATCACCCGGGCCCGTGAGGTGCTCGGCTGGGAGCCGACCATCGCCGTCGGGGACGGGATGACCGACCTGATCAAGACCGAGGTGGCGTGACCCAGCCGCCGTCCGCCGGGGGCCCGTCGTCGCACGGGCTCCCGGCGAACCCGTACAACCCGCACGCCTGGGTGATCGGCGAGCCGGAGATCGGCGCCGGGACGTGGATCGGCGCGTTCACCGTCATCGACGGCTCTGGCGGGCTGACCATCGGCGCGGGCTGCGACATCAGTTGCGGCGCGCAGATCTACACCCACTCCACCGCCCGGCGTTGCGTGTCGGGCCGGGCCCATGCTTCCGTGGACCGGGCGCCGGTGCGCATCGGCGACCGCGTCTTCGTCGGGGCGAACGCGACCGTGATGATGGGTGTCACCATCGGTGATGGCGCGGTCATCGGCGCTGGCGCGGTGGTCACAAGGAATGTCCCACCCGGTGCGGTCGTGGCGGGGGTGCCGGCCCGGGTGGTCTCCACAGTCGAGCTGGACGGGTCCGATGTCCGGTTCGTTCCGGTTACGGATAGCTAGGAGTTCCGGTCCGTGCGAATCGCAGTGGTCAACAACTTCTTCCCGCCCCGGCCGGGAGGCAGCTCTCACCTGTCCGAGTCGCTGGCCATCGGCTACGCGGCGGCCGGGCACGAGGTGCTGGTACTGACGGCCGCCTACCAGGACGCGCCGGCCGAGGAACACCGCGACGGCCTGCGCATCGTCCGACTGCCCGCCTGGATGCTGCCCCAGACCAGGCTCGCGGTGAGCTTCGACATCTCGTTCACCAGCCGCCCCACCATCCTGCGCCGGGTGCGGCAGATCCTCGACGAGTTCCGCCCCGACGTGATCCACCAGCACGGGCAGTTCTTCGATCTGACCTGGGCCAGCGCGATGTACTCCCGCAAGCGGCGGGTGCCGGCGCTGCTGTCCATCCACACCCGGCTGGAGAATCCGCAGGCCCGCTACGCCAAGGTGTTCCGCGGCCTGGACGCCACCATGGTCAAGCCGTTCATGCGCCGGTCGAAGCCGCGGCTGGTGGTGATGGACGTGCTCATGCAGGAGTACATCGAGCAGCGCTACCAGGGCGCGTACTCCGGGCTGGTCCCGATCCCGGTCGGGGTGGACCCGGACTGGGTGCTCGGCGGCAACGGCCAGCGGGTCCGGGAGAGGCACGGCCTGGGCAACGCCCCGGTGATCCTGTCGGTGGGCCACGTCATCCCGCTGCGCGACCGGATCGCCCTGGTCGAGGCGCTGCCGAAGGTGCTGGCGGCGGTCCCGGACACGAAGCTCGTCGTCGCCGGGCACGTCTACTACGGGATGTTCCAGGAGCGGGCGAAGTCGCTCGGCGTCGACCACGCGGTCGTCGCCGTCGGCAAGGTCGCCAAGGCCGAGATCCCGGACTACCTGGCCGCGGCGACCGTGGAGTCCCACGAGCAGGGGATCGGCCTCGGCACCGCCACCCTGGAGGCGATGGCCGCCGGGGTGCCGGTGGTCGCGCCGGCCCGGGAGGACAACTTCCCCGGCATCGCGCTGCGGGACGGGGAGAACGTGCTGCTCTGCCGTCCGGGCGACGTCGAGGGCCTGGCCGACCGGCTGGTGGCCGCGCTCACCGACCCCGCGCTGGCCAAGCAGGTCGGCGTCAACGGGCAGGCGCTGATCCGGGACCGGTTCAGCCTGGACCGGGTGCTCGAGCGGCACCTCGACGTGCTCACCGAGATGGCGGCGAACCGCCGCCGCTGACCGCGTACGCGAAAGGGCCCGCCGGTTCCCCGGCGGGCCCTTCTTCGTCGGTCTGCGTGGCCGTGGGCGGCTCAGCGGGGGGCGGGGTCGCCGGCCTGCTGCTCCTGGACGCCGGTGCGGGGGGCGGGGGCGACGGGCGTGGCGCCCGGGACCCGCCCGGCGACGGCCGGCGCGGCCGTGGAGTCCGCCTCGCCGGTGACCCGGCGGACCTGGCGCATCCCGGAGAGCGCGGCGATGCCCGCGGCGAGCAGGTCGGCGACGGTGAAGATCAGCCGGGAGGCCAGCGCGATGCCGGTGGCGGCGCCGATCCCGCCCGCGGAGGTCAGGAACGGCGCCATCGTGGCGACGAGGACCGCCTCGCGCACGCCGAGCCCGGACGGGGAGAGGAACGCGAACATCCCGACCGTCATGGCGATGGCGAACGACCCGATGCTGCGCAGCAGGCCGCCGAGGCCGGGTGCCGCCTGCGCGTTGGCCAGCAGCCACAGGTGCACGCCGAACATGGTGTAGCCGAGGGCGCTCCAGCCGACCACCCGCAGCACCCCGGGCAGGGTGAGCTTGTGGTGCAGCGGTTCCCGGCGCAGGACCTTGAGGACGAGCTGGATGAGCCGGGTCAGCACCGCCGGGATCGCGCAGATCAGAGCGATCGGGAAGAGGATGGCGACGATCCAGAGCGCGACCCGGACCGGCTCGGCGTACTCCGAGTCGGTCGCCGTGGTCGCGTCGAGCAGGGCGGGGAGGCTGAGCAGGCCGACGCCGAGCGCGGCGACGACGCCGAGGCCGAGGGCCACCAGGGTGGCCAGGAAGGCCCGCGCCCGGGGCAGCCCGGCCCGCCGGCCCAGCTCCATCTGGAGCACGTACGCCCAGACGCTGCCGGGGATGTACTTGCCGAGCTGGCCCACCATGCAGATCCGCAGCGCGGCCGGGACGGAGACCTTGTGCTCCAGGTCCTCGGCGGCGGCCCGCCAGGCCATCGAGTTGGCGAACATGCCGGCCAGCACCGCTAGTACGGCCAGCAGCACCGACGACCAGGCCAGGCCCAGCCAGGTCTGCCGGACGTCCGGCCACTGGTTGACGACGCTCCAGATCATGCCGGCCGCGATGGCGGCGATCACCACGAACCGGACGCCCAGTGACAGCCACCGGGACGCGCCTTTGGTCGGGGCGGCCTGCTCGGCCGGGGGATCTGCGCTCTCTACCTGCGTCGCGGTCTCTGCCACGGCGTTCCTGCCTCCGCGTCGCGTCCACCCGTAGGGGCGGATGGGGACAACAATCGGCCGAGACTAGCGCAGGAGAGGAGATACCAGGAACCCGGTCGTCCGGTGAGTCGGTGACGTTACGTTCCGGTCTCCCGAGTGTCGGGATTCTCCACGCGCCGATCCTGATGTGCCCGGGATCTCCCACGCTGCTACGGTCGGTTCGCCATCCCATACCTCAAGGAGAGCTCCTGTGATCCCGATTTCCGTCGTCAAGCTCGACGAGGCGGCCGAACAGTTGGCGGTCGAGGTGATCCGTTCGGGCATCATCGCGCAGGGGCCGATGGTGGCCCGCCTGGAGCGTGAGTTCGCCGACCTGGTCGGCGTCGAGCACGCGGTCGCGGTCAACAACGGCACCACCGCCCTGGTCGCCGCGCTCCAGGTGCTCGACCTCGAGCCGGGGGACGAGGTCGTCACCAGCCCGTTCACCTTCGTCGCGACGCTCAACGCGATCCTTGAGGCGGGGGCCACCGCGCGCTTCGCGGACATCCGCGAGGACGACTTCTGCGTGGACCCGGAGGCGCTGGCCGCCGCCGTCGGCCCGCGCACGAAGGTGCTCATGCCCGTGCACCTGTACGGCCAGCCGGCCGACATGGACGCGATCCTCCCGCTCGCCCAGCGGCACGGCCTCGGCCTCGTCGAGGACACCGCGCAGTCGTTGGGCGCCACCGTCGCCGGTCGGGGCGCGGGCAGCTTCGGGCTCGGCACCTTCTCGCTGTACGCCACCAAGAACCTCACCACCGGTGAGGGCGGCATGATCACCACCAACGACGCCAACCTCGCCGACCGGCTGCGGGTGCTGCGCAACCAGGGCATGCGGCAGCGCTACCAGTACGAGGTCGCCGGCCACAACTACCGGCTCACCGACCTGCAGGCGGCGCTGGGCATCCCGCAGCTCGCCGCGTACGGCGACAACGTCAAGCGGCGCAAGGACAACGCGGCCCGGCTCACGGCCGGCCTCGCCGACGTCCCCGGCCTGCGGCTGCCCACCGAGCTGCCCGGCCGGTCGCACGTCTGGCACCAGTACACGGTGCTGGTCACCGACGAGGCCCCGGTGACCCGGGACGAGGTGATCACCCGGCTGACCGAGCGCGGCATCGGCTGCGGCATCTACTACCCGAAGACGGTCTACGACTACGACTGCTACCGGGAACACCCCCGGGTGGTCGCCGACCCGGCCCCGGTGACCGACCGGGTGGTCCGGCAGTGCGTCTCCCTCCCGGTGCACCAGCACCTGTCCGACAGCGACCTCGACCAGGTGGTCGAGGGCGTCCGCGCGGCGGTGGGCGCGTGACCGCCCCGCTGCGCCTGGCCCTCGTCGGCACCGGCGTGATGGGCTCCCTGCACGCCCGCGTGATCGCCCAGTCCGAGCGCTGCGAACTCGCCCGGGTGATCGAGCCCCGCCGCTCGGTCGGCCGGCAGGTCGCCGAGCGGTACGGCGCCGACTGGGCGCCGGACGTCGACGACCTCACCGGGATCGACGCGGTCGTCATCGCGGCCCCCACCGAGTTCCACCACGGCCTGGCCGGCCGGGTGCTGGCGGCGGACAAACCGCTGCTGATCGAGAAGCCGGTCTGCGGCAGCCTCGACGAGACCGAGGACATCGTCGCCACCTCCGACAAGCGCGGCGTCCCGCTGCTCTGCGGCCTGCTGGAGCGGTTCAACCCGGCCGTGCAGACCGCGCTCGCGCTGGTCGACCGCCCGGTGCACCTCACCGCCACCCGGCACTCCCCGTACGCCCCGCGGATCCGCACCGGGGTGGCCTGGGACCTGCTGATCCACGACGTCGACCTGGCCATCCAGGCGTTCGGCGGCGAGGAGCCGGCGACCGTGCAGGGCACCTTCGGGAACTTCCACCCGGACTCGCTGGCCGACGCCGAGGACGTGGCGGAGACGGTGCTCAGCTTCGGCAGCGGCGCATTGGCCAACGTCTCGGCCAGCCGGATCGGCCAGCGCAAGGTCCGCACGCTGGTGATCAGCGAGGTCGACCGGCTGATCGAGGCCGACCTGCTCCGCAAGGACGTGACGATCTACCGGCACGTCTCCTCGGACGCGGCGACTCCGGACGGTCGCGGCTACCGGCAGCAGAGCATCATCGAGGTGCCCGAGCTGATCACCAACCGGGAGCCGCTCGCCGCCCAGCTCGACCACTTCCTGGACATCCTCGCCGGCACCGCCGATGCCGACGCCGAGCGTCAGCGGATCCTCCCGGCGCACCGCGTGGTCGGCCGGCTCTTCGCCGACAACGGGCGCTGACCAGCGCCACCCGCACGAGGAACGGGCGGGGCGAGCATCGGCTCGCCCCGCCCGTTCGTGTCGCCCGGTGCCGGCGGTCAGCTCGCGGTGGGGCAGGCCCGGCCCGCGTCGGTGACCCGGTAGATCTTGACCGCGCCGAACTCCTGCGCCAGGGTCAGCTTGTCGCTGGCCGCCAGCCGCTGGCGATCGTAGTGTCTCCCCCAGGTGCCGGGAATCCGCCGGGAGCCGACGACCACGTAACCGATGTCGAACCGGCGCACCTCGCAGCCGGCCGGGACGGCATCCTTGTTGTCCACCAGCCAGCCCCAGGCGGCCCAGCGCTGGTCGTAGTTCTCCGTCGGCAGGCCGGGCAGCGGTGGGATGCCGAACAGCAGCGGCGTCCCGTAGTCGGCGTACGACCAGCTCATGAACTCGCTGTGCCGGTCGTAGGCGACCGTGGCGCCGGGCGGGGTGTGCTCGGCCAGCCACTCGAACGCCTGCACGTAGGACTCGCCCACCGGGGCCCGGCTCTTGAACGCCCCCCGCACCGGCTGCCAGCTCGACGGCGCCGCGGCGAGCCCGAGCAGCGTCAGCACCAGCACGGACGCGGCGACAGCCGCCGGCACGCCGGACTCGCGCAGCGCCGCGGCCCGGGAGACCAGCCGGCTCGCCAGCCACCGCACCGCGAGCCCGACGACCACCGCGCCGGCGACCGCGAGCAGCCCGTAGACCGGGAAGATCATCGAACGGACCCGCTCGCGGACGCCGTACCAGAGGCTGGACAGGGTCATCGCGGCCCCGGAGTCCGAGGCGGTGGTCCAGATCCCGATCGCGGTGAACACCAGCCCCGCCACCAGCCACGGCCGGGCCCAGCGCAGCGGTCGTATCCCCAGGCAGAGCACGGACAGCAGCAGGCAGGGGATGGTGAGCCATAGCCCGACCTGGATCGTCGGCACGTCGAGCTGGAAGTCCTTGCCGCCGACGGGGGGGTAGCCGAACAGCAGGTACCGCTGCGGGTCGCTGACCCAGTACTCGAACGAATCGCCCCACCTGCCGAGCAGCGCGGGCTGGTTGGACAGCCGCTCACCGTTGGCGCCGGCCAGCACGCCGAGCAGCGGGACCAGCGGCACCAGCCCGGCGACGACCATCGCGCCGGCCGCCGCCGCGGCGTGCTTCAGCCGGAGCCGGCCGCGCAGCCACACCAGCATGCCGAGGGCGAGCACCGCGATGAACAGCACGTCGTACGTGTGTGTCATGACGATGCCGGCGCCGGCCAGGCCGGCCAGCAGCCCCAGCCGCACCGGGTGCGCGCCGCGCACCGCGAGCGCGATCAGCAGCGCGATCCCGCCGGCCAGGCAGGGGGCGGTCTGCTCGGTGATCCGGCCGGTGATCACCGCCATCCACATCGGGCCGAGCACCGCCGGGGCGGCCGCCGCACAGGCCGCCACCACCGGCCGGCCGCCGAACGCCCGAACGGCGGCGTACACGCCGGCGACCAGCGCCAACGGGCCGACCAGGATCGACCAGGCGGTCAGCACGGTGCTCAGCTTCCCGCCGGACAGTTCGGCGGCCTGAGCCCAGGAGACGTTCGCGGCGAGCGGGTAGAACGAGCAGGACAGCTCGACGTCGGTCGCGCCGCTGGTGCAGGCGGAGGAGATCAGCACGCTGCCGCTGTCCATGATCCGCCGGCTCAGGAACCCGTGGTTCATCGCGTCCCAGCCGGGGGGAGCGATCAGGCGGCCGAGCAGCAGCCACCCGAACGACACGCTGATCACCGCCGGCACCCCGACGCCCACCAGGTCGTGCCAGTGCGGCCACACCGGTGCGAGCCGCAGGCGGGCCCGCAGCGGCGGCCGGCGCCCCTCGTCGTCGGCGTCGACCAGGCCCCGGGGGACCAGCCGGGAGACCAGGACGGCCAGGCCGGCGAGGACCACCTCGGCGACCAGCACCGCCAGGGCGCTGTCCGGCAGGCCGAGCTTCGGCAGCCAGGTCATGGCCAGGGTGGTGAGCCCGAGGGTGAGGGCCGGTGCGGTCGCCCACACCGCCCACCGGTAGCGGCCCGGTGGCAGCGCGAAGCCGAGCAGCGCGCCGGGCACGGCGACGACTGCGAAGGCGATCAGGGTGGTCAAACCGTGGATCCTTTCGGGGAACGCAGGGCTCGCGGTATCAACCTGCCGTCGCGGGGGACGCGCGGCGAGACTCTTGCGTGAGCGGCCGGACCAGTATAGGAACGTCGGCCCGGGACTGTTGCCCGCGCCGCGGCCGGCGCGTCGTCGCGTTCGGGCCGATGACCGCGTCGGTGCGGGAGCGGGTGCGGACGAGCACGGATGCGCCAATCGGATAGGGAGCGGACACTCGGGAGGAACCGTCCCGGGGGCGGTGGCACCCGAGCAATACCGGCGCGTTCCCTCGCGTTAAGGTCACACCCAACGCGGGACGGGACGCCACAGGTGGCACCGGAGTCATCGGTGGGTGGCGTCCGGGGACGGCACGAGGCCGACCGATCCGCCTGCCGCGTCCCCGGCCGGATCGGAAGAGCACCCCCGGCGGTCCGCCGCAGTCGGCCGTCCCATCCGGCACGATTGGTGTCGGGACCGTGCCGGCAGCCGCCGGTGGAGCCAGTTGTCGATCTTTGTAGGGAGCGTACTCGTTGTTCGGCAAGTTGATGGGACCGGCGGGAACCGCCGCCCGAGGCGCGCTGCTACTCCTGTTCTATCTGGCCATGCTCGGGGCTGCGGTGTTCGGCCAGGCGGTGGTGTTCGCGGTCGTCGGCCTCGTCGCGGTGCTCGGCGAGTACGCCGTCGCCCGCTGGTGGACGTCCACCGACATCCTGCTGGAGAAGGTCGGCCTCGGCCTCGGCTACCGGCAGCTGGCCCGGGACCTCTCGGTCGTGCTGCTGGTGGCCGCCACGGTGGACCTCACCGCGGTGCAGCTCACCCTGGTCCTGCTGCTCCCGGCGGTGGTCTGGATGATCTCGGTCTTCGCCGGGGCGCTGAACACGATGATCGACCGGCGTAACCCGCTCTCCGCGCTGGTACGCAACATCGAACTCGGCCCCATGCGCTCGGCCCCGCACCCGCCGGAGTGGGCGTCCGGGGTCGCCGGTGAGCGGCTCGCCATGGTCAACGTGCTGCTG
Source organism: Micromonospora sp. NPDC002296 (assembly GCF_040296145.1). Taxonomy (NCBI): domain Bacteria; kingdom Bacillati; phylum Actinomycetota; class Actinomycetes; order Micromonosporales; family Micromonosporaceae; genus Micromonospora; species Micromonospora sp. NPDC002296. The sequence continues at coordinate 14,918 of NZ_JBEOWQ010000049.1, read as the reverse complement.
GTGCCGGCGGCGGTGCTCTCGGCGGTGTGGGACGACGCCGCGCCGGTGCTGGCCGGTGGCGCCGCCGCCGTGCTCTCCGCGGCGGTGGCCGGCGGCATCGTCGCGGTGACCTGGCTGCGTGGCCGGGGCACCGGCCAGAGCCCGCTGCTGCCCGCCGTGCAGCGCTGGCTGGACACCTACCGCCCGGAGGTGGCCGTCTACTTCGCCGGCCCGGCCAAGGACGTCTACCAGGCCAACATGTGGCTCGCCCCGACCGAGGCCCTGGAACGGCCGGCGGTGGTGCTGATGCGCAACCGGGAGGCGTTCGGAGAGCTAGCCGACACCCGGCTGCCGGTGATCTGCGTGCCGGCCGGTGTCGACTTCATGAACCTGGAGCTGGGCAGCGTCCGGGCGGCGCTGTACGCGGCCAACGTCGGCGCCAACATCCACATGCTCCGCGACCCGGGCATGAAGCACGTCTTCGTCGGGCACGGCGACAGCGACAAGCAGGCCAGCGTCAACCCGTACAGCAAGGTGTACGACGAGGTGTGGGTGGCCGGCCTCGCCGGGCGGGAGCGGTACGCCCGGGCCGGCGTCGGGGTGCTCGACGCCGACATCGTGGAGGTCGGCCGACCCCAGCTCGCCGGCGTGCACACCTTCGGCGCGGAGTCGGTCGACCGGCCGTTCACCGTGCTCTACGCCCCGACCTGGGAGGGCTGGCTCGACGACGACGTGTACCACACCTCGCTGGTGCTGATGGGGGAGCGGATCGTCAAGGGGCTGCTGGCGGCCCGGCCGGGGGTTCGGCTGATCTACAAGCCGCACCCGCTGACCGGCACCCGGGCCAAGGAGGCCCGCTCGGTGCACGAGCGGGTGGTGGAGGCGATCCGCGCCGCAGGGGGCGACACCGACGCGACCTCGCTGGACGGCACCGCCCACCTCGTGGTCACCGGCCGCACCCCGGCCCTGTTCGACTGCTTCAACCAGACCGACCTGCTGATCAGCGACATCTCCAGCGTGGTCTCGGACTTCGTGCAGAGCCAGCGCCCGTACGTGGTGGCCAACCCGAGCGGGCTGCCGGAGGACGATTTCCGGCGCAACTTCCCCACCTCGCGGGGGGCGTACCTGCTCTCGAAGGACTGCGGCGAGCTGGAGAAGATCGTGGCCCTGACCCGGGCCGGCGACGACCCGATGACCGAGGCCCGCCGTGACCTGAAGATCTACCTGCTCGGCCCCGACGAGCCGAACTCGATGGAGCGGTTCCGGCAGGAGATCGGCCGGCTCTGCGGCTGACCCGCCCGTGGCACGGCGAAAGGGGGACGGCGGAAGCCGTCCCCCTTTCGCCGTGTCGACCGTCAGGCGCGGTGCGGCGGGTTGTCCACGTCGCGGGAGACGACCTCGCCCTTGGCGTCCACCCAGCCCTTCGGACGGGCGGGATTGCCGGCGACCAGCTGGTACGGCGCGACGTCCCGGGTGACCACCGAACCGGCGGCGACCATCGCGTACTCGCCGACCTCGATCCCGCAGACCAGGGTGGCGTTCGCGCCGATCGACGCGCCCCGGCGCACGAGCGTCGGGGTGATGGTCCAGTCCGGGTTCTGCGCCCGGGGGCGGAAGTCGTTGGTGAACACGGCGCACGGGCCGACGAAGACCTCGTCCTCGATGGTCACGCCCTGGTAGACCGAGACGTTGTTCTGGATCTTCACGAGGTCGCCGACGGTGACGCCGGCGTCGACGTACACGTTGCGACCGATCACGCAGCCGGCGCCGACCCTGGCGCTGGACCGGACGTGGGCCAGGTGCCAGACCTTGGTGCCGTCGCCCACCTGGGCACCCTCCTCCACGTCGGCGCTGGGGTGGACGAAGACGTCGGGTCGGTCGGTGGTGTCAGTCATGGCTGCTCGCATCGCTCGGGGCGCCGTCGCGCCGGCGGGTGGACGCGTCGGGACGGCGGCGGGTGCCGGCCGCCCGCGCGGATCGGACTGCCGCAGCACGCCGGCGGGCTGCGGTCACCCCGGCCGGCGAGCGGACTCGGGTGAGCATAGCGATCCCTCAGCGGAGCAGTCGCGCCACCGCGTCGGCGGCCGGGACGTCCGCCGGCAGCGGGTGGGCCGCGGCCACGGCGGCCACCGGCAGCGCCCCGTACAGGTGCGGGAACGGTGCCCCGCCCCGGGACGGCTCCCAGCGCAGCGCCGCGCCGAGCGCCGCCGGGTCCACCGCGAGCAGGGTGAGCCCGGTGGCACCGGCGAAGTGCCGCCGGGCCGTCTCGACGAGCTGGTCGGCGGCGGAGAAGTGGATGAACCCGTCCTGGCGGTCCACCGCCGAGCCGGCGAAGTGCCCGGCGTCCCGGGCGGCGTCCCACTCGGTCGTGGTCAGCAGCTTGTAGATCACCCCGGCAGCCTACGGCGACCGCGGCCCCCGACGGAAAGGGTCTGACCGGCCGGCCCTCCCGTCCGGGCGGCGCTTCTGCGACCATTCGACGGTCGAGCGACGGGGAACGAGGAACGGAGGTCCGGGTTGCGCATCCTGCTGGTCGAGGACGATCGACGGGTGGCCGCCGCCCTGTCGTCCGCCCTGACCCGCCGCGGCTACGAGGTGGAGCACGCCGCCACCGTCGCCGCGGCGCTGTCCGCCGCGCCCTGCGACCTCGTGCTGCTCGACCTGACCCTGCCCGACGGCGACGGCACCGACCTGTGTCGGGCGCTGCGCCGGCGCAGCGCCCAGCTCGGCATCATCGCGGTCACCGCCCGGGGCGAGGAACGCGACCGCGTCCTCGGCCTGCGGCTGGGCGCCGACGACTACGTGGTGAAGCCGTTCTCGATGGTCGAGCTCCAGGCCCGGATCGAGGCGGTGCTGCGCCGGGCCGCGCACGCCGCCCCGGAGCGGGACGTGATCCAGGCCGGCCCGGTCCGCATCGACGTCGCCGGGCGGACGGTCACCGTGGACGGCCGGGAGGTGACCCTCACCCGCAAGGAGTTCGACATCCTGCTCTCACTGGCCAGGCAGCTCGGGGCGGCGGTGCCCCGGGACCGGATCCTGCTCGACGTGTGGGGCACCACCTGGGCGGACCGGCACACCGTCGAGGTGCACATCGGATCGCTGCGCGGCAAGCTGGGCGACTCCCGGCTGGTGGAGACGGTCCGCGGGGTCGGCTACCGGCTGCGCGGGGAGTGAGGGCCGGTGCGTCGTCGGCTGGTCATCAGCTACCTGCTGCTGATGGTGCTGGTGCTCATCGCGCTGGAGACGCCGCTCGCCACCACCCTGGCCACCCGGGAGACCGACGAGGTGCGGGCCGACCGGCTCGCCGACGCGACCCGGTTCGCCTCGCTGGCCGGGCCGGCGCTGCGCGGCGGCGTCCCCGGCCCGCTCGGGGGCGAGCTGAGCAGCTACGACGAGCTGTACGGCATCGGCGCGGCCGTGGTGGACCGGGACCGCCGCACGGTGGTGGCCTCGCGCAGCTGGCAGGTCGGGCCGGGCACCGAGGCGGCGTTGGACAACGCGCTGTCCGGGCAGCAGTTCAGCGTCCCCGAGTCGGTGTGGCCGTGGACCGGCGGGCCGGTCGTGGTGGCGGTGCCGATCAACGACGGCGGTGAGGTGCTCGGGGCCGTGGTGATCGCCACCCCGGCGGACGGGGTCCGGCGCACCGTCACCGCGTGGTGGCTGCTGCTCGCCGCGATCGGCATCTTCGCCGTGCTGGCCTGCGTGCTGACCGCGTTCGGGCTGGCCGGCTGGGTGCTGCGCCCGGTGACCGAGCTGGACGCGGTCACCCACGAGATCGCGGAGGGGGACCGGGGGGCCCGGGTGCAGCACCGGCTGGGCCCGCCGGAACTGCGCCGCCTGGCGGTGAGCTTCAACAACATGGCCGACGTGGTGTCGGACGTGATGGACCGGCAGCGGGCCTTCGTCGCGCACGCGAGCCACCAGCTGCGCAACCCGCTGACCGCGCTGCGGCTGCGGGTGGAGGAGCTGGGGCCGAGCCTGACCGACCCGCCGGGGCGGGCCGAGCACCGGCTGGCTCTGGAGGAGACCGATCGGCTGGCCCTGCTGCTGGACGCCCTGCTCACCCTGGCCCGCGCCGAGCGCGAGGAGAACGAACGGGTCACTGTGGACGCCGCGGCGGTCGCCGCGTCCCGGGTGGCCGCCTGGCAGCCGCTGGCCCGGCACCGGTCGGTCGCCCTGCGGCTGGCCCCGGTCGCCGATCCGGTGTACGCCCGGACCGTGCCGACCGCCGTCGACCAGGCGCTGGACGCGCTGATCGACAACGCGGTCAAGTTCAGCGGCGCGGGCGGAGAGGTGACCGTGGACGTCCGGCCGGCCGACGACGGGGTCGCGCTGGAGGTCCGCGACACCGGCCCCGGCATGACCCTCGACCAGCTCGACCAGGCCACCGAGCGGTTCTGGCGAGCCCCCGAGGTGCAGAACGTCGACGGCGCCGGGCTCGGGCTGACCATCGTCGCGGTCCTGGTCGACGCCTCCGACGGCCGACTCACCATGCGCCTGGCGCAGCCGCGTGGCCTGGTGGCCGGCCTCTGGTTCCCGGCCGCCCCCGACCCCGCGACGGCCTCCGACCCGCTCCCGCCGGGCACCGCCGCGCCGACGGGTGGGACCGTGCCGACCGTTGGGAGCGAGTCGACCGTTGGGAGCGAGTCGACCGGTGACGCCGGGCCGGGCCGGGACGCGCCGGTGGCCGGCGGAACGGTGGCCCCGGCCGGCTGACGGGTCAGGGTTTGTTCGACCGGTACCAGTCGGCCGCGCCGGGGTGCAGCGGCAGCGGGGCGGTGGCGATCGCCGAGCGGGGGCTCATCCGGCCCGCCGCGGGGTGCGCCGCGGCCAGCTCGGCCCGGCGTTCCATCAGCAGCCGGGTCACCTCCCGGACCAGATGATCCGGCAGGTCGGCCCGGACGACCAGGTAGTTCGGGTTCGCCACCGTGGTGACCGGCTCGACCCCGTACACCGAGCGGGGAATGTCCCGGGAGACGTAGACCTCCCGGTAGCTGCGCCGCAGGGGCTCCGTCCAATCTCCCAGGTCGACGATCCGGGTGGTGGCGTCGGCGGTCAGCTCCTCGACGCCGCGCACCGGGAGCCCACCGGAGAAGAAGAAGGCGTCGATCTGCCCGGCGCGCAGCGCGTCGACCGAGGCGTCCAGCCCCAGCCGCTTTCGGCGGACCGCGGTGCCGCCCAGCTGGGCGACCTCCAGCAGCCGGGTGGCGGTCACCTCGGTGCCGGAGCCGGGGGCCCCCACGGAGACCCGCCGGCCACGCAGGTCGCCCACCGAGTGGACCGGGCCGTCGGCCCTGGTGACCAGGTGCAGCAGGTCGTCGTAGACCCGGGCCACGGCCAGCACGCTCGGGCGGTCCTCGCGGCCGGTGGGGAGCACGTCGGCCTGGGTGAAGCCCAGCTCGGCGTCCCCCGTGTCGAGCAACCGCATGTTCTCCGCCGACGCGGCGGTGACCACCACGCTGGCCAGCACCCCGGGCAGCTCCCGGTTCAGGACGGCGGCCAGCGACTGGCCGAACGCGTGGTAGACGGCGGTGGGGCTGCCGGTGGCGATCCGGATCTGGATCGGCTCGCTCGGCGAGTCCCGGCAGCCGGCGAGCCCGGGCGCGGCCACCAGCACCAACAGCAGCACGGCCACGCCGGCGGCGCGCGGTGGCACAGACCAGCTACGGCTCACCCGGTGCACTCTGCGCGTGCGACGCCCCCGGCGCAAGCCCGCCGGCCGGCCGCGCACAGCTTTCCCGGGCCGGCCGTGCTCAGTCGACCGCGGTCACCCCCGGCCCGGTCGCCGGGTCCAGGGTCACGCTCTGCAGGATGCGGTCCCGGTCCGAGCCGTCGGCCACGCTCACCACGTAGCATCCCGCCCCGGGCCGCAGCAGCGCCGGCACCTCCAGCAGTGCGGCACCTCGGACCAGCACGGCGGCCAACTCCCGGTCGGTCAGCCGGATACCCAGGATGTGCCGCCGGACGTGCCGGCCGCCTGCCAGCAGCGCCGCCCGCCAGACGGCGGCGGCGAGCCGGGGCCGCCACACCCGGCGGGCCGTGGACGCGCCCGCCATGGGCCCGCCGAGCAGCTCCCGGCGGCCCTGCCGCCAGCCGATCTCCACCAGCGTCGCGTACGTCGCCGCGTGCTCGCGGGGCACCTGGAGTCGGTGCAGCTCGAAGCGGCGGCGCAGGCCGCCGGTGGCCACCTCGTGCCCGACCGGGATCTCCAGCCGGGCGAGGAGCTGGCGCATCCGGTGCGCCGCGTCCTCCCGGTTGAACTCGGCGGCTTGGCCGATGCGGGCGGGGGCCGGGGGACGGCGACCCGCCCCGGCCGGCGCGGAGGCGCAGCGCAGCAGGCAGGCGACCTCGAACGCGTCGGCGAGGGTCAGCCAGTCCAGCGGGGGCGGGGTCGTGGGAAGACGCGGCCGGTCGAGCAGCGTGGGTTCGGGGGCCACCACAGTCTCCTTGTCGGCGTCAGGTTCCCCTTACCGTGGCCTCCCGCGCGGCCCGGTGGTAGCGGTGGCCGCGAGCCTTGAGGAAATCTTGCGACAGTCGCTGTCGGTGACGCCCATCTGTGCGCGATCCGTCACAACTGGGTCACCACGACGTCCACCGCCCGGGGCCGTCCGGGGGTCACCGGCTGTTCCAGGACGGTGTACTTCAAGTCCCGGAGCGCGGTCACCAACTCGCCGGCGCGGCGCGGGCGGGCACCCGCGGTGAGCAGGTCGCGCACCAGCCGCCCCTTGGTCGCCTTGTTGAAGTGGCTGACCACCGACCGGACCGGCCCGTCGGGGGTGTTCCGTTCGTGCAGCACCCGCACCGTCACCGTCCGCCCGGCCAACTCGCCGCCCGGCGTCCAGGTCGTCGCGTACGCGCCCGAGCGCAGGTCCAGCACCGCGCCGCCGCCGGCCGCCGCCACCATCGCCGGGGCCAGCTCCCGCCGCCAGTACGCCGACAGCGCCCCCACCCCGGGCAGCCGCGCCCCGATCGGGCAGCGGTACGGCGGGATGCGGTCGGCGAGCCGCACCGCCCCCCACAGGCCGGAGCTGACCAGCACCGACCGGCGGGCCGCCCGCTGCGCCGCGGGGGGCAGCGTCGCCAGGTCGAGGGCCTCGTAGAGCACGCCGGTGTAGATCCGGCCCGCCGGGGCGGTGGCCGCCCGCTCCAGCCGGGCGTTGCGGCGCAGCTCGCCGGCCAGCCCCGGGGTCAGCCCCAGCGCGTCCAGGGCCGCCGCCTCGTCCGGCCCGGCGCAGAGGCCGACCAGTGCCGCCAGCACCTCCGCGCGGGCCGGGGCCAGCTCGGGCAGGGACAGCCGGGTCGGGTCCAGCCGTCGGCCGGTGCCGGCGTCGGCCTTCCCCTCCGAGGGCGGCAACAGGATGAGCATCTCGGTACGACTCCTCGGTGCGGCGACGCGCCGGCGCGTGGCGGTCCGGCCAGCGTACGGCCCGCCAGTCAGCGCCACGGCCGCACGGCCGTCTCCGGGTGGTACACGCGATAGCGGCCGACCTCGGCGATCAGGGCCGGGGCGGCCCCCGCCCCGAGCAGCTCCCGCAGCCGCCGGTCGGCGGGGCCACCGGCCGCCAGCACGTACCCGGGGCGGTCGGCCCGCCCCACCTGCTGCCAGTACGGCCGGTACCGGTTCTGTCCCGGTGTCAGGTTCTCGTCGAGCACCCCGCAGACCACCGCCTCGGCGGTGTTGAAGACCAGCCGGTTGCAGGTCCAGTAGCCGGCGTACACCGTGCGCAGCCCGGCCCGGCGGACCGTGTCGGCCAGCTCCCGTGCCTGCCGCTCCTCCGCCCGCAGCCCGTCGGCGCCGGCCACGAACAGGCCGGTGGCGACCAGCGCGGTGGCGACCAGCCCGGCCAGCGCGGCGGTGGCCGCCACGCCGGCCAGCCGCCCGACGACCCCCGTCGTGCCCCGCCAGACACCCCTCGCCGCCAGCCACAACGGCCACAACGCCACCGGCAGCGAGAGCTGGAGCACCGACAGGTAACGGGCGTTGCTCATCGGGTCGGTGGCGGCCAGCGGGCTGCGGACGTACGCCGCCAGGGTGAGGCCGGCGCCCGCGACCAGGGCGAGCTGCGTGGCCGGCCCGACCCGGTCGGCGCCGGTCCGGCCGGCGGCCCGCCGGTACGCGACCAGCGCGAGGACCGCGGCGCCCGCCAGCAGCACCGGGTAGAGCAGGCCGAACCACTGCTGCCAGCGGGCACAGCCGTCGACCGGGCACAGCCCGGTGGCCAGCGGCACCCCCTCCAGCAGCCCGCCGCGCAGCCGGTCGGCCGGCGGCGGCGCCGGTCCGGCGGCGGTGCTGATCCGGCGCAGGACCGACAGCGAGTCCTGCCCGGGTGGCGCGCGCAGGTTGTCGGCGATCAGCGGCGCCGCCCCGACGGCGAATCCGGCCACCAGCAGCGCCCCCGCCCAGCCAAGCAGCTCCCGACGGAGCACCCAGGCCAACAGCAGCCCGGCCACCGCCAAATACGGCACGATCAGCCAGTCCGACCAGACGGCCACCCCGGCGAGCAGGCCGGCCGCCCCGGCCGCCAGCCGCCGGGCCCCGATCCGCCGGTCGGCCAGCCCCAACGCGATCAACAGCACCAGCGCCACCGCCGGTTTCACCTCGGGCCGGCCGCCCACCACGGTCAACTGGTCGCGCACCACCCGCTCCGGGCCGAGCGCGAGCAGGCCCACCACCAGCACGGCGCACCAGGGCGAGCAGATCCGGCGGGTCAGCCGGTACATCAGCCACGCGAAGATCGCCCAGAGCGCCAGCATCGGCAGCCGCAGCACCGGCCAGCTCGGCCCGGCGACGGCGACCAGCGGCGCCGCCAGGTACGCCTCCAGCATGCCCATGTAGCGCTGCCCGTACAGGAAGATCGGGTGCTCCCGGCCTGCGGCGATGTGCAGTGCGGCCAGGCCGAAGGTCGCCTCGTCGCTGTTCGACCCGGGCAGGGTGAGCAGCGTCAGCGCCAGCCGGTAGCCGACCCCGGCGAGCCCGAGCAGCAGCGCCACCAGCGCCGGCCGGTCGGACGGGCGCCACCGCCCGCGGTGCTGCACACGTGTCGACACGACCAACCGCCCCCGTCGCCGCCCCGACCGGATTCTGTCACGCACGCGGTCCGGACCGGGGCCGATCGGGGAGAACCCCCTCGTCCCCGCCTCGCGTGGCCGTCCCTGCCGACGTGTGGCAGGGTTGCAGCGTGCCACCCACAACCGCGGGCGAACTTGCCCTACCGAACCTGCACCGGGCCGCGCGGATCGAGGACGCCCTGCACAACCTGGTGGAACGCCGGCTGCGGCGAACCGGGTGGCAGCCCAACATCATCGCGTACGCCGGATACGGCGCCCCGGGCTGGGCGCGGGTGCTGTGCCGGGTGCTGCTCGGCCGCCCCGACACCCGGTCCGGGCAGCGGCTGGACAAGGTGCGCGGCTGGCGCAGCTTCACCACCCTGCCCGCGAAGCACGTGACGGTCACCATCGAGGCCGGCGGGGTGAAGCACGAGGCGAAGGCCGACCGCAGCGGCTTCGTCGACACCGTGGTCGAGGCCGACCTGACGCCCGGCTGGTCGTCGGTGCGGCTGAGCGTCGCCGACGCCGAGCCGGTGGAGGCGCTGATCCGCGTCCTCGACCCGAACGTCCGCTTCGGCATCCTGTCCGACATCGACGACACGGTCATGGTGACGGCGCTGCCCCGGCCGCTGCTCGCCGCGTGGAACACCTTCGTGCTCGACGAGCACGCCCGTAACGCGGTGCCCGGCATGGCGGTGCTCTACGAGCGGCTGGTCACCGCCCACCCCGGGGCCCCGGTGTTCTACCTGTCCACCGGCGCGTGGAACGTCGCGCCGACCCTGACCCGGTTCCTGTCCCGGCACCTCTACCCGGCCGGGCCGCTGCTGCTGACCGACTGGGGGCCGACGGCCGACCGGTGGTTCCGCAGCGGCCGGGAGCACAAGCGCGCCACCCTGGCCCGGCTGTCCCGCGAGTTCCCCGACGTGCGCTGGCTGCTGATCGGCGACGACGGCCAGCACGACCCGGAGATCTACCGGGAGTTCGCCGCCGGGCACCCGGACAACGTGGCCGGGGTGGCCATCCGCCGCCTCTCGCCCACCCAGTCGGTGCTGGCCGGCAGCCTGCCCACCCCGTCCGGCAGTTCGTCGTCCGGGCCGGTGGGGCAGAAGTGGCTTTCCGCCCCCGACGGCGCGGGGCTGTGGAAGCTGCTGCGCGAGGCCGATCTGGTCTGATCCCCTGACGCGGCTGCAGAGCAGAGTAAGCGCGGGGCATCGGGGTGGGCCCCCGCCTGCCGATTTGAGGTGCCTGGTGAACGGGGCCCTAGCGGTGCAGAGCGAGCTGCGAAGGCTGTCGGAGGGAAGCGTCGGACGCGTGGAGTCGGGCGGGGGCGCTAGGTCGTCCCCGGTGAGGGTGGTGGGGACGACGTACCTGCGGCATCGCCTTGTAGCCGGCGAATTCCTGGATGTCCGGCCACACCAGGCTTGATGCCTGGCCGCTGACGCAGCCCGTCAGGCAGGTGAGAGCGGCGATCTCGTAGGAACGTCCGCTCGGTGTCGTTGCCAGCCAGGGTGATCGCTTCGTCGTACGCGGCGCGGGCCTCGGTGGTCCGGCCGAGCCGGGCCAGCAGGTCGGCCCGCGCCGCGGGAAGCAGGTGATAGCCCGGTAGGTCGATCCCATCGAGGCTGGCCAGCGCCATCGCCGGGCCGTGCACCTCGGCGACGGCGACCGCCCGGTTGAGCGCGACGACCGGCGTCGGGCTGTGGGCGAACAGCTGGTCGTAGAGCGCCAGCACCTGGGCCCAGTCGGTGGCAGGCCCGTCGGTGTGCACGGCGTTGATGGCGGCCTGGATCTGGTAAGGGCCGGGCCGGTTGCGGCGCAGGCAGCGGCGGACCAAGGCGTGTCCTTCGGCGATCTGCTCCCGGTTCCAGAGCGACCGGTCCTGCTCGGCGAGGGTCACCAGCTCGCCGGCGGGGCCCACCCGGGCCGGGCGGCGAGCCTCGACGAGGACCAGCAGCGCGAGCAGCCCGAGAACCTCGGGCTCGTCGGGCATCAAGTCGGCGAGCTCCCTGGCCAGGCGGACGGCCTCCTGGCACAGGTCGGTGCGTACCAGCGCGCCGGCCGTCGAGGTGTAGCCCTCGTTGAAGATCAGGTACAACACGGTCAGCACCGGTGGAAGCCGGGCCGGCAGCTCGCCGGCGTTCGGCACCCGGTAGGGAATGGCGGCGTCGCGGATCTTCTTCTTGGCGCGCACGATGCGCTGCGCGATCGTTGCTTCGGGTACGAGGTAAGCCCGTGCGATCTCCGGCACCTCGAGCCCACCCAGCAACCGTAAGGTGAGCGCTGTCTGCGCCAGCGGTGCGAGTGCCGGGTGACAGCAGGTGAAGATCAGCCGCAGCTGGTCGTCGCGCACCGGTCCCACCTCCTTGGGTTCGTCGGGTTGGCGTAGCAGCAATGCCTGGGCATGGCGGGCCGCACGCGTGGATTCCCGCCGCAGCCGGTCGATGGCCCGGTTGCGGGCGGTGGTCACGATCCATGCCCCGGGATTGGGCGGCGGGACCCCCCACTTCTGCAGGGCCACCGCGAACGCGTCCTGCACGGCCTCTTCGGCGAGGCTGACGTCGCCGAGAAGGCGGGCCAGCGTGGCCACGCAGCGGCCGTACTCCGCCCGGTAGATGCTTTCCAGATCCATGTCGCCCAGCATCAACCTTCCGGCTCGTCCTCGAAGGGCCGCACCTCGACCGGCCCCATGCACGCCCGCGAGCACTTCTCGGCCCAGGCGAGCGCCTCGTCGAGATCGGCGGAGCGAATCACCCAGAACCCGCCGAGCTGTTCCTTGGTCTCGGCGAACGGCCCGTCGGTCATGGTGGTGTTCCCGCCCTCGACCCGCACGACGGTGGCACTGTCCGGCGGTAGCAGGCCACCCCCGAAGACCCAGAGGCCGGCGCTGCGCAGTTCGGTGTTGACCTGGTCGACCTGAGCGAACGCCGTCTGCATCTCATCATCCGACAGTGGCGGCGCGTCGTAGGCGTGGTGCACGGCGAGCAGGTACTGCTTCATGTGGTGGGCTCCTGATCAGTAGCAGGTGTCAGGCGGGCAGTCGTCGCGCGACAACGGGGATGACGATCGCCGCGGCAACCAGATGCGTCAGGATCAGCAGCACCTTGGTGCCGGCCGTGGCGTCCGCGACGACGTCCGGCACAAGCGACAGCACGGTGAGTACCACGGTGGTGCGGACGAACGTGCTGCGCGGACGCCGGGCGGAACGGCGCAGTACTGCGGCGAGCACCAGGCCGACCAGCGAGAAGATCGCGGTCAGCGAGGCGAACCCGACCAACGGGATGGGAGCCCCCGAGACGTCGAGGCTGATCCCGGCCGCGTGTCCCGCAACGGCAACGAGCGTGGTGGCGAGGCTGGCCACGGCCGTGGCGGCAACACCAGCGACGAGCATCGAGCGAGCTCCGGTGGTGGCGCGCGGGGCGGCAGTGCGAGTGGTGGTCAATTTCGGTGCCTCCGATGCCATGGAAACCGGCCCTGCGCCGGTCTCTCACCAGGGCTACGAACTCACCCTGCCGCAATCGACAAGCCCGGCGAACCTTTTTCCAACCAGCCGTTCCGAGAGGTCGGTCGCGGCGTGCGGGCGGCTCCCGGTCCTCACCGGAGGGTGCCGGAGTGACCCCGGCCGGTGACAATCGTGAAGGATACTTGCGAAATAGCTCGACTGCGTTGAATATATTTTCGTGCGCAGAGACTATGGTCGATTCCTTACCGGCGCGGCGCTGACGGTGGCGCTGGCGCTCGGCGTGGCCGCCCCCACGGGCACCACCGCATCCCCGCCCGCCACGCCGGACACCGCGCCGGTCGCCGCCCAGGCGGCCTGCGTGACTGATCCGGCTACCCCAAAACGGCAGCTCCGGGGCATGTGGATCGCCAGCGTGGCCAACATCGACTGGCCCAGCCGCACCGGGCTCACCCCGGCCGCCCAGCAGGCGGAGTATCGGGGCTGGCTCGACCTGGCCCAGCAGCGGCGGATGAACGCCGTCGTCGTGCAGATCCGCCCCACCGCCGACGCGTTCTGGCCGTCGACCTACGAGCCGTGGTCGCACTGGCTCACCGGCACCCAGGGCGGCAACCCCGGCTACGACCCGCTGGCCTTCATGGTGGCCGAGGCGCACGCCCGCAACCTGGAGTTCCACGCCTGGTTCAACCCGTACCGGGTCGCCAACCACACCGACCTGACGAAGCTCGTGGCGAGCCACCCGGCCCGTAAGAACCCGGGCTGGGCCGTCGCCTACAACGGCCAGCTCTACTACAACCCCGGCATTCCCGCCGTCCGCGCCTTCGTGCAGGACGCCATGATGGACGCCGTCCGCCGCTACGACCTCGACGCCGTGCACTGGGACGACTACTTCTACCCGTACCCGGGCAGCGGCGGGGGCTTCCCCGACCAGGCCACCTTCGCCCAGTACGGCGCCGGCTTCAGCGACATCGCCGACTGGCGGCGCAACAACGTCAACCTGCTGGTCCAGGAGATGCACGACCGGATCCGGGCGATCAAGCCGTGGGTGAAGCTCGGCGTCAGCCCGTTCGGCATCTGGCGCAACGCCGGCACCGACCCGCTCGGCTCACGCACCACCGGCCTCCAGTCGTACGACGCGATCTACGCCGACACCCGCCGCTGGGTCAAGCAGGGCTGGATCGACTACATCGCCCCGCAGATCTACTGGCACATCGGCCACCCCTCGGCCGACTACGCGGAGCTGGTCCGCTGGTGGTCGGAGACCGTGACCGGCACCGACGTGCAACTGCTCGTCGGGCAGGCCACCTACCGCGCCGGGGCGACGGGGCAGGACGCGGCCTGGCAGGACCCGGCCGAGCTGACCGACCACCTCACGCTCAACCGCGCCTACCCCCGGGTCGCCGGCGACATCCACTTCAGCGCCAAGGACGTCCGCGCCGACCGGATCGGCGCCGTCTCCCGGGTGGCGACCGATCACTACCGCCGCCCGGCGCTGGCACCCGCAGGCGTGGGCGGCACCGCGCCCGCCGCGCCGAGCCTCACCTCGGCCGTGCGCGGCACCGGCGGCGTGACCCTGACCTGGCAGCGCGGCACCACCGGCAGCACCGCCGAGTACGCGGTCTACCGGCTGCCCGGCGACGGTGCGGTCGACCCCTGCGACCTGGCCGACGCCCGCAACCTGCTCGGCACGGTTCGCGCCTCGGGCACCACCGGCACGTTCGCCGACGCCACCGCCTCGCCCGGCTCGACGTACCGCTACCTGGTGACCGCCCTGGACCGGCTGCACCACGAGAGCCCGGCCAGCAACGCGCGGGTGGTCACCGGCACCGGCGGCACGTTCAGCGTGATCGTGGACAACGCCACCGCCGGGGGTTTCACCGCCGCCGCCACCTGGGGCACGTCGTCGTACTTCACCACGCGGTACGGCGCCAACTACCGCTTCGCCGATCCGCAGGCGGTCAGCGACCCGGCCTGGTTCAGCGCGACGCTGCCGGCCGCCGGCTCGTACCGGGTCGAGGTCTGGTACCCGTCCGACTCCGGCTACAACAGCGCCACGCCGTACCTGGTGGCGACGACGAACGGGACCGTGACGACCAAGGTCGACCAGCGCAGCGGCGGTGGGCAGTGGCGGGTGCTGGGCACCTACGACCTTGCCGCGGGGACGCGCCAGGTCGTCGGGGTCAGCCGCTGGACCAGCACGACGGGGTACGTCGTCGCCGACGCCGTCCGGATCACCCGGCTCTGAGCCGACAGAGAAGCTTCTCGTACGGTCAAAGCCGTACCGGTCTGTTCGGCCGTAGGCGCCCTTTCGGGTTGCCTACGGCCGTGACGGCTTACCCGCCTAGGGCGTGTCCTGCCGATCTTGTAGTGGTTGATCGTTGACGATGTGCCGGTGGTGCGTCGTGGCGAACTGACTGACGAGGCGTGGGCGGTG
>NZ_JBEOWQ010000048.1:0-37701 GCF_040296145.1 Micromonospora sp. NPDC002296 | reverse complement strand
GCCTGACCGGTCGCGGTGGGTTCCGTCCCGGCCCGCCGGTACCGACCGCCGGCGACGGCCGGCGACGGCCGGCGGTAGCGCCGGGTGCCGGGGCGCGGGCGCGGCGCGTACCGTCGCCGGCATGGGTGGCGAGGACGACGTCCAGTGGCGGGAGCGGCAGCGGCGGGCGGTGCGCGCGCACGCCGAGGCGGACGAGCGGCGGCGGGCGGCCGAACGCGCCGAGGCGGCACAGATCGTGGCCTGGTTCACGGCCGAGGCGACCCGGCGCGGGCTGCGGCCCACCCGGCTGGCCGCCGTGCCGTACACGGGCCAGGGTCGGTACCGCACCCGGCTCACCGGTTGGTACGTCGACCGGGCCCGTTCTCGCGCGGTGGACACCGCCGGGCGGTGGTACCTGCTGACCGTCCCGGCGGGCCTGCGGGCCCGGCTCCTCGGCGCCGACCCGCAGCCGGTCCCCGCGCCCCTGATCGTCGGCGAGGGCGGCCGGGACGGCGAGTCGATCCCGCTGCGTGACCTGCTCACCCGGCGGCTGGCCGCCGGCGACGACTGGTGACCGGTCCGGGGCGCCCCGGCCGGGGACGTGCCGTCAGCCGCCGGCCGGCCGGGGCGCACCGCGCCGCGCCCGCCGGGCCACGTGCCACCACCAGGCCTGCTGCACACCCAGGGTGGCCAGCCCGGCGAGCACGATCGCGCACAGGTTGATCACCAGTTGCAGCGCCGAGCCGGCCGCCTCGTGCCACACCCCGTACGCGGCGGCGACGGAGACGTTGGCGGCGGCCGGCACGGTGGTGACCGAGATCAGGACGCCCACCAGGGAGCCGGACTTCTTCGAGGTCAGCGAGAGCATCCCGGCGATCCCGGCGAGCAGGCCGACGACCCAGGACAGCGCGTCCGGCCGCCAGATGAAGTCGGTCAGCGGCCGGGCGGCGAGCAGCATGTCCCGGTCGACCAGGCCGGCCAGGGTCAGCGCCCAGGTGCTGAGCACGGTGGCGAGCATAGCGGCCAGGAAGCCCACCACCAGGGCCTGCACGGAACGGCCGACGACGGCCGGCCGGCGACGCAGCAGGGCCACGCAGAGGGCGGCCAGCGGGCCGAACTCCGGCCCGACCACCATCGCGCCGACGATCAGGATGGGCTGGTCGAGCAGCACCCCGATTCCGGCGATCATGGTGGCCACCACGATGAGCACCAGGTAGGTGGCGGACAGTTCGGTCTGCTCGCCGGTCTTCGCAGCCACCTCGTCCCAGACCACCGCGTCCGCCCCGCTGCCGGGAGCCTCCTCGGCGGCCCGGTCGGCGGCGCTGGACACCGTCAGCTCCACGTCGTCGGCGGCGATCCCGCCGCGCGCCTCGACGCCCAAATCCTGCAATCCCCGCAGCACGGTGTCGGCCCGCTCGCGGACCACGTCGCAGAGAATGAGGTCACCCTCCGGCTGCCTGGCCGCCCCGGGGAGCACCGCCAGGTGGGTGACGCCGGGATCGGCGGCGAGCAGGTCGGTCACCGCCGACGACTGGTCCGGCGGGGCGATCACCCTGAGGTGCAGCATGGCCCGTCCCCTCACGTCCAGCCCGGGCCGCCCGGCGCGGCCGGCAGCACTCTACCGCCCGCCGGTCCCTCCCCCGGCCCGCCCGCCGGCGGCCCCGCCTGTCTGTCTGCCGGCCCGCCCTCCAGGCCCGCCGGGCCCGACCCGCGCGACCACGCCCGATACGTGAAAACGACGGTCGCCGGTGCGCCGTTTGGTAGAACGGTTCTGACCGATGTGACGTGGTCCAGGCGAGAGACGGAGAAAGCATGGATTCCTCCCGTGTTCCGCAGAGCGGTACCGACCTTCCGCCCAACCCGGCCGGGTCCGTGGCGTCATGACCGCCGACCCGGTCTACCTCTCCCCGCCCGACCTCGGGCCGGTGGAGGAGGCCTACCTGCTGGCCGCGTTCCGGGCGCGGCAGGTCGGCCCGTTCGGCCCGGACATCACCGCCCTCGAACACGCGACCGCCGAGCGGGTCGGCACCCGGGCCGCGCTGGCGACCAGTTCCGGAACGGCCGCCCTGCACCTGGCCATGCTCGGCCTCGGCGTCGGCCCCGGGCAGGTGGTGATCGTTCCGACGCTGACCTTCGCGGCCACCGCGAACGCCGTCGCGTACACCGGTGCCCGGCCGGTCTTCGTGGACTGCGACGAGGAGACCGGGAACCTCGACGTGCCGCTGCTGGCCGCGCTGCTGGCCCGCCTGCGGGCGGCGGGGACGCCGGTCGGGGCGGTCATGTCCGTGGACCTCTTCGGCACCTGCGCGGACTACACCTCGCTGCTGCCGGTGTGCGCCGACGCCGGGGTGCCCGTGATCGAGGACGCGGCCGAGTCCCTGGGCGCGACCCACCGGGGCCGACCCGCCGGCTCGTTCGGCCGCGCGGCCGTCCTCTCCTTCCAGCACAACAAGATCATGACCACGTCGAGCGGCGGGATGCTGCTCTCCGACGACGAGGCGTTCGTCGCGCGCTGCCGGTACCTGGCCGCGCAGGCCCGCCAGCCGGTGGTGCACTACGAACACACCGAGGTCGGCTACAACTACCGCCCCAGCAACCTGCTCGCCGCGCTCGGTCGCGGCCAGCTGCACCGCCTGGACGGCATGCTGGTCCGGCGGCGGCTGCTGCGGGAGCGGTACGCGAAGCTGTTCGCCACGGTGCCCGGCGTACGCCTGCTCGGCGACGACGACGGTGGCGGCAACTGCTGGATGTCCACCGTGGTCGTGGACCCCGCCCGGGCGGGCTGGCGGGCGACAGACCTCGCCGCGGCGCTCGCCCTCGACGAGATCGAGACCCGGCCGGTGTTCAAGCCGATGCACCTGCAACCGGTCTACGCCGACGCGCCCGCGTCGGTCACCGGCGTCGCCGAGCGCCTCTTCGACACCGGTCTCATCCTGCCCAGCGGGTCCGCGCTCGACGAGCGACAGGTCGACCGGGTGTGCGGGGCGGTCGAACGGTTCCTGGACCGCCGGTGACGGGCGACTTCGCCCTGACCGGACCGGGCCGGCAGGCCGGCCGGCTCGACGCCGACTGTCCCGACGTCTACTTCACCGCCGGCTACGGTACGGCGGACGCGGCGGCGCAGGGCGGCGCCTGGCACAGCGCCCGGCTGGGGCGGCGGATCCAACTTCCGTACGTGCTTCGGGAAGTCGCCGACGGGGTGACCGACGGGGTCAGCCCGTACGGCTACTGCGGCCTGCACATCGAACCCGGCTGCCCGCCCGACGACCTGGCCCGGTTCTGGGCCCGGGCCGTGGCCTGCTGGCGCGACCAGGGCATGGTGAGCCTCTTCCTCCGCTTCTCGCCGCTGGATCCCGCGCCGGTGGCGGCCGTCCGGGCACTCGGGACGGTGCGGCTGGCCCAGCACGGCGAGACCGTGGCCGTCGCCGTGGACGCGGGCCCCCGCCGGGTGTGGGAGGCGATGGCGGGCCGGGCCCGCACCGCCGTCCGCAAGGCGGGGAACGCGGGGCTGACGGCCGAGCTGCGGCCGGCCACGGCCCTCGACCTCACCGCCGCCGCGCCCTTCCGGCGGGTGTACGAGCGGACCATGCGCCGCATCGGCAGCGCCGAGCGCTACCTGTTCCCCGACGGCTACTACCGGCTGCTGTCGTCGGGGCTGGACAAGGACCTGCTGCTCGCCTCGGTACGCGACCCCGACGGGGAGGTCGTCGCGGCGGCGCTCGTGCTGCGGCACCGGGACCGGGCGCATTACCACCTCGCCGGCTCGGAGCCGGCTGCGGCCCGCGACGGCGCCAACAACCTGCTGGTCTGGCGCATCCTGGAATGGGCCGCCGAGACCGGCTGCGCCCGGGTGCACCTCGGCGGCGGGGTGCGCGGCGACGACGGGCTGCTCCGCTTCAAGACGTCGTTCGGCGGCGCCCTCGTCCCCTGGTGGACGGGCGCGGTGGTGCTCGACCGGGACCGGTACGCGGCGCTGACCGCCGCCCGCGCCCACCGCCTGGGCTGCCCGGTCAGCGACCTGCGCGACGGCGGGTTCTTCCCCGCCTACCGGGCCGGCGGGCGCTGACCCACCCCCGGCCCGGCCCGGCCGGTCAGCGCCGGGCCGGTCAGCGCCGGATGCCGGCCCAGCCGTGGTGCAGCCGCACCGTGGAGAGGATGAAGCTGACGACCCGGCGGGAGGTGTCGGTGACCTGGTAGTCCGCCGGGCAGGGCACGCCCGCGGACGCCACCTGGGCGACGGCGACCGTCACCGCCTCGCGGACCGCGTCCGGGTCGAGCTCGGTCAGCAGGATGCCGGCGTTGTCCAGGGCCTCCGGGCGTTCGATCGAGTTGCGCAGCGTCACCGCGGGGAAGCCGATGATCGCCGCCTCCTCGCTGATCGTGCCGCTGTCGGACAGGGTGCAGCGGGCCTGCGCCTGCAGGCGTACGTAGTCGAACAGGCCGAACGGCTCGTGGAACGTGATGCCGGCCAGGTCGGCCGGGTCGGGTGCCAGCTCGGCCAGCCGCCTGCGGGTGCGGGGGTGGGTGGACACGAGCACCGGCAGGTCCCAGTGCTCCCGGACCGCCCGCAGGCAGTCCAGGAGCCGGGCCAGCCGGGAGGCGTCGTCGACGTTCTCCTCCCGGTGGGCGCTGACCAGGAAGTAGCCGCCGGGGGTCAGCCCTAGCTGCTCCAGGACGCCGGACTTGTCGATCTCGGCGCGGTAGTGCTCCAGCACCTCCCGCATCGGCGACCCGGTGTGCAGGATCCGCCGGGGGTGCAGCCCCTCGGCCAACAGGTTGCGCCGGGCGTGCTCGGTGTAGACCAGGTTGAAGTCGGCCACGTGGTCGACCACCCGCCGGTTCGTCTCCTCCGGCACGTTCAGGTCGAAGCAGCGGTTCCCGGCCTCCATGTGGTAGACGGGCACCCGCATCCGCCGGGCGATCAGCGCGGCGATGCAGCTGTTCGTGTCGCCGAGCACCAGCAGGGCGTCCGGCCGCAGGTCCTCGATCGCCCGTTCCACCCCGGTCAGCACGCCGCCGAGCACGCTGCCCAGCGAGGTGGTGTCCACCCCGAGGTAGCGGTCGGGCTGGCGCAGCCGCAGCTCGGTGAAGAAGACGTCGGACAGGGTCGGGTCCCAGTTCTGCCCGGTGTGCACCAGCACGTGGTCGACCGTCCGGTCGAGCCGGGCGATGACCCGGGACAGCCGGATGATCTCGGGTCGGGTCCCGACCACCGTCATGACGCGCGTCATCGACGCCTCCCCCGGTCCGCGGCCTTGATCATGATGTCCTCCAACTGGTCGACTCCCACCCGCAGCGACATGCGGTCCAGGTACACCTGGCGGGCGCGGTCGGCCGTCGCCCGCCGCTCGGCGACGGGCTGGGCCGCCGCGGTTACGAACCGGTCGGCGAGCGCCCGCCAGTCCTCCGGCGGGCAGGTGAGCCCGACCTGGGCCGAGCGGACCAGCCGGGCGGCGTCGCCGCCCGCCGAGACGATCACCGGACGGCCGCAGGCCAGCGCCGCCTGGAGCTTCGACGGGACGGTCCCCCGCAGGCCGGCCGCGTCCCGCAGGCAGATGAGCTGGTACTCGGCCGCGGCGTACAGCTCGGCCATCCGCTCCGGCGGGCGGCGGCCGAGGAACCGGACGTTGTGGGCGTCGAGGTCGGCGGCGAGCCGGCGGGCGCTCTCCTCCTGCACCCCCGATCCGACCAGCACCAGGTCGACGAGGTCGCGGGTCGCGGCGGCGGCCCGGACCGCCGTCTCGATCCCCTGGAGCAGCCCCAGGTTCCCGGCAAACATGATCGTGCAGCGTCCGGTGTGGCCGATGGCGGCGCGGGCCGCGTCGGTGGCCGGCACCGGCCGGAACAGCCGGTCGTCGGTCCAGTTCCAGACCACCCGCACCTGGTCCGGGTCCGCGCCCCGCTCGATGACGAGTTCGGCCATCGTCGGCGAGATCACCGCGATGGCCGTGACCGACCGGTAGATCCGGCGCATGGCCGCGGCGATCGCCCCGTCGAGCAGCCGGCCCGCGCCACCCTGCGGGGCCATCCCGGAGTGCAGCACCGACTCCGGCCACGGGTCCTGCACGTGCAGGACGGCCGGCGTGCCGCGCAGCAGCCGGCCGACGACGGCCGCGGCGACGGACGTCGGCGGCGGGTGGTATACGTACGTCACGTCGACGTCGGCGAGGTAGCGCGCCCCGGCGACCGCGCTCGTCGCCGCGAAGGACAGGTAGCTGGCCGCCCGGCGCACCGGCGACCGGTCGTGGCTGGGGTACGCCGGCACCCGGCGCACGGTCAGCCCTCCGGTGCGGACGCAGTCGTACCACCGCTGCCGGTAGCCGGGGTAGACGCGGCCGTACGGGTAGCTCGGGAAGGAGGTGAGCACCTTCACCTCGTGCCCGCGCGCGACGAGTTCCGCGGCGAGGTTGTCCTGGATGAAGGCGCCCTCCGGCGGGTACCACTGGCTGACCAGGCCGATCCTCATCCGGCGACCACCACGCTCGGCACCAGGGCCGGCAGGTCGACCGGCTCGGGATACGTGTCGGGCCGGTCCGGGTCGAAGATCTCGTTGGTCCAGAAGAGGGTGACCAGCTCACCGGGCCCGGTGTTGGTGATCCGGTGCGCCCACATCGTCGGCATGTCCACGGCGACCGGCTCGTCCCCGGCGACCGCGAACCGGACGACGTCGGCGTGGCCGACCCGGCGCAAAGCGATCTCCGCCGAGCCGCGCAGCACGACGAAGCGCTCGATCTTGGCGAGGTGGAAGTGCTCCCCCCGGGTCACCCCGGGGTGGGTGCCCGAGCAGAAGCTCTGGCCGCCGCCGTCGTGCACCTTGACCGTCTCCACCAGTTCGCCCCGGGCGTCCGAGCGCCGGGGCAGCGGCATCGGGACGCCGGACGGGAAGACGTGCGAGCGGTAGGTGTTGAACAGCCGCACGGCGTGCCGGTCCCGCAGCGGCGGGACCTCCGCACGGCGGTAGGCGTCGGCGAAACCGGTCAGCCGGTGGGCCAGCTCACCCACCCCGATCCGCAGCGCCGGCATGTCCGGGTCCCAGGACCCGCCGGCCGGCACGCCGACGAGCCGGGCGGCGGCGTCGGTGACGTGCACCAGCTCCATGTCCCGGTCGAGCTGCACCTGCGGCGTGTCGCCGGCGGCGAGCAACCGGCAGAAGGTCGCGACCACGGAGTTGTAGAAGGGCCGGCCGTGCTCGCCGTACAGGTTGGGCAGCAACACGTCGTCGAGGGCGGCCCCGGTGCCGGCCAGGATCTCCGCCGCGGTGGCCTTCGCGTCGCCGTACGGGGTGCCGTTGCCGGCCTGGACCGAGTTGGCGAAGACCACCGCCGGCGGGGCGGGGCAGCGCCGCAGCCCCTGCGCGAGCTGCGCGGCCAGCTGGACGTTCCCGGCGGCCACCTGGGCGGGGTCGCCCCGGTTCACGCCGGCCAGGTGCAGCACCCGGTCGACCCCGGCGAGCTTCGCGGCGACGGCGTCCGGGTCGGTCAGGTCCGCCCGGGTGACGACGACGGGCTCCGGACGGCCCAGCGCGCGCAGCAGCGTCCGGATGTGCCAGCCGAGGAAGCCATCGGCGCCGGTGACGGCCAGCCTCAGCATGCCAGCACCGGGTCCCGCAGGGCCAGCTCCGCGCGGATCTCCGGCAGGCCGCGCAGCAACTCCATGATCTCCGGTACGCCGAGCCGGGGCGCGTTGGCCGAGTTGAAGTCCTCGCGGGGCACCTCGCCCAGCTCGCCCTCGGAGACGTACAGCGCGTAGTTCAGGTCCCGCCCGTCGATCGGCACCCGGAAGAACTCCCCGAAGTCGTCGGCCTGGGCCAGTTCCTCCCGGCTGGCCAGCGTCTCGTGCCACTTCTCGCTGTGCCGCACGCCGATGACGTCGAGCTTGCACGGCACGTCGAACAGCCGGCAGACGGCCTCGGCGAGGTCCGCGATGGTCCCGGCGGCGGCCTTGCGGATGAAGACGTCGCCGGGCTGCGCGTGGTGGAAGGCGTGCTCGACCAGGTCGACCGAGTCGGCCAGCGACATCAGGAACCGGGTCATCGTCGGGTCGGTGACGGTCAGCGGCCGGCCGGCCTTGACCTGCTCGACGAAGAGCGGGATCACCGAGCCGCGCGAGTACATCACGTTGCCGTACCGCACGCAGGAGACCGTGGTGGCGCTGCGCGGGTCGTTGCGGGCGTGGGCCTGGGCCACCTTCTCCATCAGGGCCTTGCTCATGCCCATCGCGTTGACCGGGTAGACCGCCTTGTCGGTGCTGAGCACCACCACGGAGCCGACCCCGTTGCGCGCGGCGGCCTCGACCACGTTGGCGCTGCCGAGCACGTTGGTGCGTACCGCCTCCAGCGGGAAGAACTCGCAGGACGGCACCTGCTTCAGCGCCGCCGCGTGGAAGACGAAGTCGACCTCGCGGGTCGCCCGTTCGACCGTGTCCCGGTCCCGGACGTCGCCGACGTGGTAGCGGACCCGCTCGTCGCCGAGGGTTCGGCGCATCGCGTCCTGTTTGGCCTCGTCGCGGCTGAGGATGCGCACCTCGCCCACGTCCTGCGACAGCAGGCGGCGCGTCATGGTCTGTCCGAAGGAACCGGTGCCGCCGGTGATGAGCACCCGGCGGCCCGAGGTCGTGAAAGCCATAGCCTCTCCCGTTCGTCACGGCCGGCGGGACGGCTTTCCCCGTTCCGCCCGCCCGTGCCGCGCCGATCCGCCGGCCGCGCGGGCGACCGCCCGGACCTGACCTGGCTCCGGTGCGGCACCCGGGTCAACGACGGCCCGCACCCACAGATACGCGTTTCGGGTTATATCCTCGAATCGCTCTCAAGCGGATAAGACAGGGGGAAATTACCCTCCGGAGCCTCGTTGGCAAGCCTGTCGGGGGCGGGCCCACCGAGGGCGGTTCGCGCCGATTCACCCACCTCGGCACGCCACAACTGGTACAAAGGGCGCGGACCATGCGGTCCCGACCGGTCCCGTCACGCTCCACAACAGAGTGGTCGACCGGGACGGCGGCGCAGTCCGTCAGCGAAGGAGCACCATGCCTCCAGTTCGACTCGGCCCGCGTACCCCCGCCGGGACGCGGCAGTCGCGGGCAGCGCACCGTCCGGCGGGACCGGTCCCGTCCGGCCCGGGGCGGCGGCGCCGTCGGGCGGACGGGCCCTCCGCGTGGCTGCTCCGCGCGTGGCCGACCGGTCTGCCCAGCGTCGTCCTGCTCTGCTGGATCGCGTTCTGGGCGGCCCGCCCGCCGTGGTGGTCGTTCAACTGGCTGGCCCCGATCGCCGTGGTGGCGCTGCTGCTCAGCGGCCGGCTGCCCAGGCCGCGCTGGGCGGACGCCCTGGCGGCGGCGACCGCGGGCTGGGCGTACAACACGCACCTCTGGTCTGACCGGCCGGACCTCACGGCGATGGGCGCCTACCGGTACGCGACGGTCTGCCTGCTCTTCGTGGCCTGCCGGCACGTGCTGCGCACCCGGCGGGACCTGCTGCTGGTGGGCGGGACGTTCCTCGC
Organism: Micromonospora sp. NPDC002296; assembly: GCF_040296145.1. Taxonomy (NCBI): domain Bacteria; kingdom Bacillati; phylum Actinomycetota; class Actinomycetes; order Micromonosporales; family Micromonosporaceae; genus Micromonospora; species Micromonospora sp. NPDC002296. Next base: position 28,231 of record NZ_JBEOWQ010000048.1, on the reverse strand, counting down.
CGGCTGCGTGGTCGTCGCCCAGGAGGTGGTCACCGGGGCGGCCGAGGACCTCCGCTCGCGGGGGCAGGTGCTCGACGTGGCCCACCGGTTCGGCGTCGAGGGCCGGGAGGTGAATCTCACCGCCTACACGCTGGCCGCCGGGATCGTGGTCGCCGCGCTCCTCGCCGCGACCCTGGCACGTCACCGGCGGTGGCGCCTCGTGCCGCCGGCCGCCGGGGCGCTGCTGCTCTGGGCCGTGCTGCTCACCGGCTCCCGGGGCGCCGCGATCGGGGTGCTGCTCGGAGTGGTCGCCCTGCTGGCGGCCCGGTCCTGGCCCCGGCTGACGGTGCTCGGCCTCGGCGTGCTCGGGCCCGCGCTGCTCTTCCTGGTGCCGCTGGGCAGGACCCCGAGTTGGACGATGGCCTGGCTCGACGGCATGTACGGCCGGGCGACCGGCGACATCTCCGGACGGTTGTGGCTCTGGCCCTACGCCGTCACCACCTGGTCGGAGCACCTGCTCACCGGCTCCGGGCCGGGGGTGCTCATCGCGACCAACCCGTACGGCGTCGGCCCGCACAACCTGCTGTTGACCGTCGGCAACGACCTGGGACTGATCGGCGTGCTGCTCTACTTCGGCACGCTCGCCGCCGCCCTGGTGGCGACCGCCCGGGCCGCGCCGGTCGGCCGCCTGCTGGCCTGCGGCTTCACCGCGCTGATGCTGCCGATCTGGCTCACCGGCCAGTGGGAGGCGTCGCCGGCCGCCTGGCTGGCCCTGGCCATGCTGACCGTGCTGCCCACGCTGCGCGCCCCGGCGACACCGCAGGCCCCGAACGCGGGGCTTCGGCCGGCACCCAGGGTGCCCGCCACCGGGTGAGCCCGGGCGGAGCACGTGGTCCGGCCCCGCCCGGTCCTCACCCCAGGCCGACCCTTTCCCCGGCCGGGTCGCGCCGGGGCCCCGGCGTTGGGCCGGTCGGCCGCCGGGCGGCCCGCGCCAGGGTCTCGGCGAACCGGGCGGCCACCTGGTCCGCCCGGTGGTGGCGGACCGCGAAGTCCAGCCCCTGCCGGCCCAGCCGCTCGCGCAGCGCGGGATCCGCGCAGAGCCGGGCGACCTCCCGGACCAGCCGGTCGGGATCGTCGACGCCGACCACCGCGCCGGCCCCGGCCGCGTCCAGGTGGGCCATCGAGGCCAGTTCCGCCGGGCCGAAACCGAGCACCGGACGGCCGGCGGCGAGATACTGGGGGATCTTGGTGGACAGCGAGTACCGGGTGTAGTGGCGGTGCTCCTCGGCGAACGACTCGACGTGCACCAGCACGTCGGCGCGGCGCAGCACCGCGGCGACCTCGCCGCTGGCCAGCGACCGGCCCAGCCGGACGCCGGGCAGCCCGAGCCGCTCGCCGTACCGGTCCAGGTCCTGCGGGGGCGCGTGCACGGTCAGCCGGGCCCGCTGGCCGTCGGCGGCGAGCCGGCCGAGGGCCTCGCCGACCCGGCGCAGCGACCGCCAGCGGTCCAGGTGCAGCCCGCCGACGTAGACGAGGTCCAGCACCGCCCCGGCGGGCCGGGCCAGGCCCGGCCGGTCGGCGAAGTCCCCCGGGTCGACGCAGTTGCCGAAGGCCGCGAAGGGCAGCCCGTAGCGGCGCTGGTACTCCCGCGCCATCGGCTCGCTGATCCCCAGGCCGTACGACGAGTGCCGGACCACCTTCCGGACCCCGGCGAGCAGCACGGGCCGGGCGACGCCGAGCGTCTGCCGGTCGGTGTACAGGGTGGTGGGCCAGTCGTCCATGAAGTGCGGCACCAGGGGCACCCCGCACTCCGTGGCCGCCAGCACCGCCAGCCGCATCTGCCGGATGCTGCCCAGCGTCGCGTAGATCACCTGCGGGCGCTGCTCCCGCAGCCACCGGCGCGTCCCGGCGGGCACCCGCAGCGGGCTGAGGTCGACGAACGCCCGCAGCTCGGCCCGCATCCGGGCGCGCAGCGGCCCCGGCTCGACGCCCGCCCCGCCGGCCCCCGACCCACCTGCCCCCGCCCCGCCGACGGCCGAGCCGAGCCGCGCGCCCGACGGCGTCCCCCGGGTGGTGCGGGCCCGCCAGCGGAACAGGTGGTGCTCCACGGGTGCGGAGCGCGGGTCGAGTCGCAGGAACCGCTGACACACGTCCGTGTCGGGTTCCCGGTCCTCGGCGTAGAGCTGGGCCAGCCGCTGTCGTGGCCAGCCGGCGAAGAGGTTGGACAGGGTGATCCCGGTGCCCGAGGCGCGGCCGAACACCGCCGCGCCGACGACCAGCACCCGGGGATGTTCCTCAGCCGACCAGTTGTCCATCGGATCTCCGTTCCGGCGCCGGGCGCCCGGCCCGGCGCAACGCCTTGCGGTAGCCGTACAGGGCGGCGGGGACGACGGTGAGCGCGAACCCGGCCACCGCGACCCAGGGGACCGCCCAGAGCCCGAACCAGGAGGCTCCGTACCACTTGCCGACCAGCGACAGGGCAGCGAACACCGCCCAGCCGACCAGTTGCGGGGTGACCACGCCGGCGGCGTTCTGCACCATGAAGCGCGGCGAGAGCGCCGCCTGCACCACCCACCAGGCGCCCAGCCCCGCCAGCAGCCACGGGTCGGCCCCGATCGGCACGGGCAGCCAGGCGTCGAGGAGCCGCTGACCGACGAACGTCAGGACGACCGTGGGCAGCAGGGTGGCCAGCACCGAGACGACGGTCATCCGGCGGGTGATCCGCCGCACCCAGGCCAGTTGACCCCGGGCCAGGGCGTCCCCGTTGGCCGGCCAGAGCGGCACGTTCACCAGCACCACGAGCTGGCCGAGCTGGGCCAGCAGCTTCGCCGGGACCACGTAGGCGGCGACGGCGGACAGGCCGAGGGCGTGGGCGACGATCAGCGTGTCCACGCTGGTCGCGACGGACGTCACCACGGTCACCACGAAGAACAGCCCGCTGAGGCTCAGCAGCTCGCGGGCGGCTCGCGGGTCGACGCAGCGCAGCCGGGGCCGGATCCGGGAGCCGTCGCGCCAGAAGAACCAGAGGCTGTTGAGCAGGTTGACCACCAGCGGCGCGACGGCCGAGGCCGCGATGATCGCCACCGGTGGCAGCCCGGCCCGGACGATGCCGAGCACCACCAGCAGCCCGACCAGGCCCGCCCCGGCCTGCCAGAGGTTGCTCCGGCCGACCTGCTGGCAGGCGTACTGGACCCGGACGATCAGCGACAGCGGCACGTTGAGCACGAACGCGGTGAGGCAGGTCAGGGCGATCGTCCGCGCCTGCCCTGGCGCGATCTGACCGGTGCTGTTGAACACCGACGCCCAGGGCACCGCGTCGGCGAGCAGCCAGAGCACGCCGCAGAGGGCGACCGCCAACCCGGACAGCGTCAGGTAGGCGCTGGAGACGTAGCGGCGGGCCAGCTCGTGGTCGCCGGCCGCCTGGCAGGGCGCCAGCTTGGTCATCAGCCCGCTGCCCAGGCCGAGGTCGGCGAAGGCGGCCATCCCGGCGAACGCGGCCACGGCCATCCAGAGGCCGTACAGGTCGGTGCCGAGGTACGGCAGCGTCACCGGGACCAGCACGATCGGGACCGCGAGCCCGGCCAACCGGCTGAGTACGGCGGTGCAGACGCCGGCGACGAGCCGGCGGGTGCGGTCGGGCGCGCGCCGGTGGGCCCCGGTCGGGGGCCTCTCCCGCTCGACGAGTCCGGCCGGGACGCTCGGCACTAGTGTTCGGCGAGCACGTGGCCGGCCATCCAGGCCACGGTCTCCTCCAGACCGACGCGCAGCGGCACCGGGCGGGCCGTGGGGAACAGCTCCCGCAGCCGGCCGCAGTCGGCCTGCGAGTCGCGCACGTCGCCGGGGCGGGGCGGCTCGTGCACCACCGGCAGCCGGCGGCCGAGCACGTCCTCCAGCTCGGAGACGAGGTCGAGCAGCGACACCCGGGCCCCGAACGCCAGGTTGACCGCGTCGGGCGCCGCCACCCGGCGCAGCACCGCCTCCACGATCACCGCCGTCACGCTGCCCACGTAGGTGAAGTCGCGGGTCTGTTGGCCGTCGCCGTGCACCCGCAGCGGCCGTCCGGCGAGCGCGGCGGTGACGAACCGTGGCACCACGGCGGCGTACGCGTGGTGCGCCGCCTGCCGGGGGCCGAACACGTTGAAGAAGCGGAACGGCAGCACGGACAGCCCGTAGCAGGACGCGAAGGACAGGGCGTACGCCTCGGCGGCCAGCTTGGACACGGCGTACGGGCTGACCGGCATCGGACGCAGCGTCTCCCGCCGGGGCAGGACGGGGTTCGCCCCGTACACCGAGGAGGACGACGCGAGGACGACCTGGGGCACCCCGTGCCGCCGGGCGGCCTCCAGCACCATCAGGGTGCCGGTGGCGTTCGCGTGGTGGCTGGGCAGCGGCCGGTCGATGGAGCGGGGCACCGAACCCAGCGCGCCCAGGTGCACCACGCTCTGCGCGCCGACGAAGGCCTCGTCGAGCAGGTCCGGGTCGAGGACGGTGCCCCGCGCCAGCCGGACCGGCACGTCGAGCAGGTTCTCCACCGCACCGGTGGAGAGGTCGTCGACCGCCACCACGTCGGTCACCTGTGGGACCTCGCACAGCGCCCGGACCAGGTTGGCGCCGATGAAACCCGCGCCTCCGGTCACCACTACCTTCACGATCTCCCCCAGCACTGGTCGGTCTGCACGGCGGCGGCCGGCGCGTACCGGGCCACCCGCTGAACAACGACCGCCGATCCGGCAAGTTACTGCAAAAGGGACGGAGGACGAGTCGGCCGTCCGGCCCGGCTCACGGTCGCGGCTCGGGCGCGGTCAGCGGCTGCCGCTCCGCCCCACGCCCGCCGGCCGGCTGCCGGGCGCCCCGGTGCCCGCCGGCGTCGATCCGGCCGGCGGCGGAACCGAGCACGCCGAGGAACGCCCGCAGCCGGCGGCCCTGCGCGGCCGGGCTCCTGGTCTCGGCGACGAAGGCCCGTCCCGCCGCGCCGAGCGCGGCGGGCGTCGCCGGGGGCAGCTCCAGCACGCGCCGGATCGCGTCCCGGAGCCCGGCGGCACTGTCGTCGTCGGCGTACACCAGGTGGGGGTCGTAGTCGGCGGGGATGCCGGGCAGCCGGGTGGTCACCACCGGGACCCCCGCCGAGAGGTACTCGATGAGCTTGGACGGGAACGAGTACGGCACGAAGTGCTGGTCGACCGGCCGGGGGTTGACCAGTACCGCCGCCCCGGCGAGCCACCCGGCCAAGTCGCCGCGGTCCAGCAGCCGTGGTGGCGCGACGCGCGGGTCGAGCGCGGCCTGCTCGTGCAGCCACCCCTCCAACTCGCCCCGGCCGAAGACGCACAGCCGCAGGTCCGGTGCCGGCAGCCCGCGGAACGCCTCGACCAGGCGGTCCACGCCGTAGGCGCGACTGAGCCCGCCCGCGTACACGATCTGCCGGACGGCGACGGCCACCCGGGGCCGGACCCCGACCGGCGGGGCGCAGATCCCCTCCAGCACCAGCCGGGGACGGCCGGGCGCGAAGTCCTCGGCGAGCGGTCCGGTCAGGGCGACCACGCCGGCGCACCGGCGCAGGGCGGCCCGGACCAGCGCGACGTCCACGGACCGCAGCAGCCGGACCAGCCGGCCCTCGTGCGGCAGCGGCACCCCCGGCGGGTCGGTCAGCACCGGCACGACCCGGACCCCGCGCAGCCGGCCCAGCACCAGGCCGGCCCAGAGGAACGGCGTGTGCACCCCGTGGACCAACAGCACGTCGGCGGGCTGTTCCCGCAGCATCCGGGAGCCCCGCCGGCAGGCCGCGCCGAACCGGGTGAGGTGCTTGAGGCCGAGCAGGTTGACGAAGCCGAGGAGTTGGCCGTCCACCCCGGCGTGACGGAACGGGGCGCTCCGGTACCGGATCCGGGGGTTGCGGGGGTAGGTGGAGACCGGGGCGGCGGACAGCAGCCGGACCGGGCAGCCGGCGTCGCACAACGCCCTCACCAGCCCCCAGGCGAAGGCGTGGGTCTGGGTGGAGTGGACGGCGTCCCCGGCCATCACCCGGTCCAGCGACTCGTCGGGCAGCGTGAAGCCGAGCAGGACGACCCGGGGCGGCACCTCCCGGTCACACGCGTCGCCGGCCGGCACCGCTCAGCCCGCCAGGATCCGCTGGTACGCCGTGTCCAGCGCCCCGAGCATCGCGTCCAGGCTGTACCGGTCGACGACCGTGCGGCGGGCCCGCGCGCCGAGCCGCGCCCGGGTCGCGGCGTCGCCCAGCAGCGCGGCGAGCGCGTCGGCCAACGCCGTCGGGTCGCCGGCCGGCACCAACCGCCCGCCGCCGTCGCGCAGCACCTCCACGTTGCCGCCGACCGCCGAGGCCACCACCGGCAGCCCGTGGGCCATCGCCTCCAGCAGGGCGTTGGACAGGTTCTCGTGCAGGGTGGGGAAGACGAACAGGTCGGCGGCACAGAGCAGGTCCGGCACGTCGGCGCGGTTGCCGAGCATCCGTACCCGCGCCGTGCCGGCACCCCGCAGGGCAGCCTCGACGTCGGCGCGGGCCGGGCCGTCGCCGGCCACCAGCAGCACCGGGCGGTCCGGGGCCGGTGGTAGCCGGCGCAGCGCCTCGGCCAGCACGCCGAAGCCCTTCTCCCAGGTCAGCCGGGCCACCACGATCATCGCCAGGTCGTCGGGGCGCAGCCCGAGATCGGCGCGGACCCGGTCCCGGGCCGCGTCCGGCCGCGCCGGCACGGGCACCCCGTTCGGGATGACGCCGAGGAACCGGTCGGCGCAGCCGCGCAGGAAGTCCCGGCCGGCGGCGTACTCGCAGACGGTCGCGACGTGGCTGGCCGCCCGCAGGGTCAGCGGCTCGGCGCCGCGCACCAGCAGCGCGCGGCGCATCGGGCGGTCGGTGCGGCGCAGGTCCCGCACGGTCCCGTGCACGGTGACCAGGACCCGCCGGCAGCCGGCCAGCCGGGCGGCGAGGACGCCGTGGAACCCCTCGTTCTGCAGCCCACGCACGTGCACCAGGTCGGGCCGGACCCGGCGCAGCAGGGCGACCCAGTCCCGCAGCAGGCCGACGTTGAGCGCGCCGTTCCCGCTGGTCTGGTGCATCCGGACGAAGTCGTACCGGTCGGCCAGCCGGGAGGCGAGCACCCGTTCGACGGCGGTGAGCGGCCCGTTCGCGCCTGGCGTCCCGGCCGAGTGCTGCACCACCACGGGACGGGTGCGGGTCCCGGGCCCCGCGCGACCGCTACCGGCGAGGTCAGTGCTCAGGTCCACACCCGCTCCTATCGACGCGCCAGGCAGGAGGCAGGGCCCTGCCCCGCCGGAGTGCCTACACTAAACCGATCTATCGGGCACAAGTTGCAGACACGCAAAGATGGGGAATATGCCGACATCATCTGAAGTGGACACCGTCCCGCCGCCACGGCTGCTCGCGTTGGCCGCCTTCCGGTTCCCGCACGGCGACGCGATGTCCAACCGGCTGCTCCAGCTCGCCCGGTCCGCCACGCCGCCCGGCACGCCCACCCTGGTGGTCAACGACTGGCCGGCTGACGGGACCCGGCCGCCCACCGACCCGCCCCTGCCTCCGGGCGTACGGCTGATCTCCCTCGGCGGGGGCACCCACGGGCCGCTGGCGCGCTGGCTGCGCCGGCGTGCCCGGCCGCTGCGGGTGTTGGCCGAGCTGCGGCGGGCCGGCGTGCGGCCCCGCGACCTGACCGGCGTCCATCTGCCGGTGAACCTGTGGGACCTCACCACCTGGGCGGTGCTGCGCGCCGCGACGCGCTGCCCGGTGACGGTGGACGTGCTCGAACGCCACGACCCGGAGCAGTTCCCCCGGGGCCGGCTCACCCCCTACTTCCTGCGGCACCGGTGGAGCCTGTTCCTGGCCGGCCGGCTCGCCGACCGGGTGATCGCCGTGTCCGAGACGATCGCCGGGCACTTCGTCCGGCGTGGACTGCCGACCCTGGTCGTACCGCCGCAGGTCGACCTCGCCGAGCACACCGCTGCGGCGTCGCCTCCCCCGATCGCCGAGGGGGTCCGGCTGCTCTACGCCGGCTCGGCCGGGCCGAAGGACCTGCTGTCGGTGGTGCTGGCGGGCATGCGGGGGCTACCCCGGGCCGAGCGGGACCGGGTCCACCTGGTGATCGCCGGCTTCGACCGGGAGCGGGCGGCGAGCCTGTCGGACCTCGACGAGGGCCTGCTCACGGAGTTGGCCGACCGGATCACCTTCCTCGGCCGGGTGCCCCGCGACCGGGTGCTGGCGGAGCTGCGCCGGTCGCACTTCTCCCTGCTGGTGCGCCCCCTGGCCGGGTACGCGCAGGCGGGCTTCCCCTCGAAGGTGCCGGAGAGCCTCGCCGCCGGGTGCCCGGTGCTGCTGAACTCCACCAGCGACCTGGGACGGTACGTCGTGGACGGCCGGGAGGGGCTGGTGCTCGCCGGGCCCACGGCCGACGACGTCCGGGACGGGCTGGTCCGCGCCCTGTCCCTCGACGACGCCGCCTGGCGGGCGATGAGCCGGGCCGCCCGGGAACGGGCCGGGTCCTTCGACTACCGGTTGTGGGCCCCGGTCGTCAGCGCGTTCGTCGCCGGCCCGGGGGCCGCCCCCGACGGCGTCCCGGCGAGGTCCGCCAGCGCGGCCGGCTCGGCCGGCATCAACCGCTGACCGGGCGGGTCATCACCACGCCAACCCGACAGCACATTGAGGCATTGACATGCGTGCCGCATCACAGAAGGCTCGCGCTACAGGTCCCTGCACACCGAGGAGCGCGGATGAAGAAGGCACGGCTGGCGATAGCCGGCGTGTTGACACTGGTCGGCGCGCTGGCGCTGACCCCGCCGGCGGGCGCCCGGCCACCGTCGGACCCCGCCGGCCGCGACGGCCTGGAGGTGTACGTCGGCACGGTCACGCCGGAGCAGCGGGAGAAGCTGCGGGCGGCCGGGGTCGACCTCGGCCACGACCAGCGCGGCACCGACGGGGCCGGGGCGACCCGCGTGGAGACGGTGCTGAGCCGGCGGCAGGCGGACCGGCTCGCCGGCCAGGGCGTCCGGCTGGCCGTGAAGCGGGTGCACGGCCGGGACGCCTCCCAGGCACTGCGCGAGCAGGCCGCCGCCGGGTGGTCGGCGTTCCGGTCGTACAGCGAGGCCGGCGGCATCCGGGACGAGCTGACGGCCACCGCCGCCCGCTTCCCGAAGCTGGCCAAGGTGGAGACCATCGGCCGCACGGTGCAGGGCAAGCCGATCCTCGCGGTCAAGGTCACCCGCGACGCCCGGACGGTGCCGGACGGGAAGCGCCCGGCGGTGCTGTACGCCAGCAGCCAGCACGCCCGGGAGTGGATCACCCCGGAGATGACCCGCCGGCTGCTGCACCACGTGCTCGACAACTACGGCACGGACGCCGGGATCACCCGGCTGCTGAACACCACCGAGCTGTGGTTCCTGCCGGTGGCCAACCCCGACGGCTACGACCACACGTTCACCCCCGGCAACCGGCTGTGGCGCAAGAACCTGCGGGACAACGACGGCGACGGGCGGATCACCACCGCCGACGGCGTCGACCTGAACCGCAACTTCGGCTACCGGTGGGGGTACGACAACGAGGGCTCCTCGCCGGAGCCGAACAGCGACACCTACCGGGGCACCGCCGCCGGCTCGGAGCCGGAGACGAAGGCGCTGGACCGGCTGTTCCGGCGGGTCGGCTTCGAGTTCTTCGTCAACTACCACTCGGCGGCCCAACTGCTGCTCTACGGCGCCGGCTGGCAGGTGAGCACCCCCACCCCCGACGACGTGATCTACCAGGCGATGGCCGGCGACGACGCGAACCCGGCGGTGCCCGGCTACGACCCGGACCTCTCCGCCGAGCTGTACACCACCAACGGCGACACCGACTCGCACGCCCAGGTCCGCTACGGCACGCTCGGCTTCACCCCGGAGATGTCCACCTGCGAGACGGCCTCCGCCGTCGACCCGGACGACCAGTGGCGGCCGGAGGACTGCGTCAGCGGCTTCATCTTCCCCGACGACGAGAAGCTGATCTCCGCCGAGGTGGCCAAGAACCTGCCGTTCGCCCTCGCCGTGGCGAAGTCGGCGGCCGACCCGGACGAGCCGGTGTCGGTGGTCGGCCGCAGCACCCCGGACTTCGTGGTGGACGCCTTCGACACCTCGTACGGGCGGACCCAGCAGGTGGCCACGATCGCCCGCCGGGCGCTGCGCGACGTGCGGATGCACTACGTGGTCAACGGCGGACGACCCAGGACGGTCAAGGTCCGCGAGTGGCGCGGCGGCGAGCGGTACGGGGACACCAACAACGTCTGGTACGCCGAGCAGCGCGGCACGGTGACCGGCACGAGACCCGGCGACCGGGTCGAGGTCTGGTTCACCGGGGTCAAGCCGCGCAAGGGCCCGGTGGCCAGCGAGCGGTTCACCTACCGGGTGCACACCGACGTCGGCGGGGACGTGCTGGTCCTCGCGATGGAGGACGTCACCGGGCTGAGCCCCGTCCAGGACGCCACCACGGCGAAGTACGCCGACGAGGTCGCCGCCGCGCTGAGCGCCGCCGGGCGCAGCAGCGACGTGTACGACTTCGACGCGGTGGGCCGCCGCGCGCCGCACCCGCTGGGCGTGCTGTCGCACTACCGGGCGGTGGTCTGGGAGACCGGCGACGACGTGATCCTGCGCGCCCCCGGCCAGGTGGGCGGCACCACGGCCGAGGCCGCGCTCACCACCGAACTGGCGGTGCGCGACTACCTCAACGAGGGCGGCAAGGTGCTGGTCAGCGGCAAGTACGCGCTGTTCGCCCAGGCCGCGAACGGCTCCTACCTGTACCGCCCGGACGCCCCGCCGGAGTGCACCGACCCGGACGACGCCACCTGCCTGCCGGTGCTCAACGACTTCCAGCAGTACTGGCTGGGGGCGTACACGTACGTCAGCGGCGGGGGCGGCGACGCCGACGGGACGCCGTACCCGGTCCAGGGGTCCGCCGGGGCCTTCACCGGGTTCGCCGGCCGGCTCAACGCCGACGGCTCGGCCGGCAACCAGGACCACACCGCGTCGTTCCTGACCACGTCGAGCTTCCTGCCGCCGGACGAGTTCCCGCAGTTCGGCGGGGCCGCCACGGTGGACTGGGTCCGCCCGGGCAGCGCGCCGTTCGACCCGCGCACCGGCGCGTGGTACCTGTACAGCGGCCGGGCCGACGAGTCGTACAAGCGGCTCACCCGGACCGTCGACCTGACCTCGGCCGGCAGCGCCCAGCTCCGCTTCTTCACCTCCTACGACATCGAGGAGAACTGGGACTTCCTGACCGTCGAGGCGCACGAGGTGGGCAGCGACGACTGGACCACCCTGCCGGACGCCAACGGACACACCGGCACCGCCACCGGCGAGAGCTGCGAGGCCGGCTGGGCGAACGAGCTGCACCCGTTCCTGGCCCACTACCAGGGCCCCGACTGCTCCCCCACCGGTAGCACCGGGAGCTGGCACGCCGCCACCGGCGCCTCCGGCGGCTGGCAGGAGTTCGCGGTCGACCTGTCGGCGTACGCGGGCAAGAAGGTCGAGGTCTCCATCTCGTCCGTCTCCGACTGGGGCACCCAGGGGCTCGGCGTCTTCCTCGACGACGCCCGGGTGATCGTCGACGGCGCCACGGTCAGCGAGACCTCGTTCGAGGCCGCCGACCTGGGCGGCTGGACGGTGGCCGGCCCGCCGCCCGGCTCCGCGCCGGGGGCGAACGACTGGTCCCGCAGCCAGCAGGCGTTCGAGGAGGGGGCGGCGGTGGTCACCCGGGACACCGTCTACCTCGGCTTCGGCCTGGAGGGGCTGGCCCCGGCCGCCCGCAACGATCTGGTGGCCCGGTCGTTGACCCACCTGCTCGGCGGTTCCCGCCGGTGATGTCGCGCGGCGCGGGGCGCCGCTGACCGGGTGACGGGTGCGCCGGTGGTGGGATGCCGCCGGCGCACCCGTGTGTCCGCCCGGCGTGCCCGGGGTCGACACGCCGTTCCGGGAAACGGCACGAGACCAGAAATCGGAAACATCATACAAAAGCCTCCCAAGGCTGGTAGAAACACGATTCGGTCTGTTCACCGCCGAGTCCTGGGAGGTCGGAACGTGAACGTTCGCCGGGAGCTGGCGACACCACGGGGATCGGTAACCGCCCGGTGAGCGGGTGTCCCTCGCCCGCCCAACTGCGGGTCAAGCGCGCCGTCGACGTGCTGCTGGCGCTGACCGTGCTGGTGCTCACCGCGCCGGTCGTGGCGGTCGCCGCGCTGCTCGTGCTGGCCCAGTTCGGCCCGCCCGTGTGCTTCAGCCAGGTCCGGACCGGCCGGCACGGACGGCCGTTCCGGATCTACAAGCTGCGGACGATGTCCGACGAGCGCGACGCCGACGGCGCACTGCTGCCCGACGGGGTCCGCTGCCGGGGGGTCGGTCCCGTCCTGCGTCGACTCAGCATCGACGAGCTGCCCCAGCTCTGGAACGTCCTGCGCGGGGACCTCAGCCTGGTCGGCCCGCGGCCCCTGCTGCCCCGCTACGACCCCTGGTACACCGACCGGGAGCGGCGACGCTTCCTCATGCCGCCCGGGCTGACCGGCCTGCAACAGATCAGCGGGCGCAACACCCTCGCCTGGGACGACCGGCTCGCCCTGGACACCCGCTACGTCGACGAGTGGTCGCTGCGGCTGGACCTGTGGATCCTGGTCCGGACGGTCGGAAAGGTGCTGCGGGGCACCGGCGTCGTCCTCGACCCGTCCGCGCACATGCTGGACCTCGACCAGGAGCGGCAGCTCACGTGCCTGCCGTCCTGACCGCCGCGGGGGTCACCGCGGGGGTCACCGCCCTCGACGGGCCCACCGACCCGGCGCTGAGCCCGGTCACCCGGCTGCTGGCCGAGGCGATCCCGGCCGACTGCGCGGGGCTGGTGCCGTACCACGCGCCCGGGTACGCCGCGTTCCTGTCCGCCGCGCTGGCCCCTCCGGCCGGCTCCCGCACCGTCCTGCTGCGCTGCGTGCGGGACGGCACGAACGTGCTGGCCGTGGCGGACTGGCGGTGGCTCGGGCGGCAGTTGCTGCTCAACGGGATCGCGGTGGCCCAGGGGATGCGGGGGTCGGGCCTGGGCGGCGCGCTGCTGGCCGACGGCCTGCGGCTGGCCCGCCGGCTGCGGTGCGCCGCGCTGGCCCTGGACGTGTCGCGCGACAACGCCGGCGCCCGGCGGCTGTACCGGCGCTTCGGCTTCGCCGGCCGGTCGCACAGCTCCTGGGCGGAGGTGCCGATCGCGGCGGGGGCCGGCTCCGGACCCCGCTTCGCCGACTGGCCGGCCTTCGCCGCCCACCGCGCCGCCTACGGCTTCGGCGACCTGCGGGTGCTCACCGCCGCCGGCCCGGTGACCGTCCGGGCGGTCGGTCCGACGCTGCGGGTGCCCGCCGGCCCGGAGGCCGGCGGGCTCGCCACGACGCTCGCCGGGCCGCTCGGCGCCACCCGGGCCTGGGCCGTCCGGGACGGGTGGGACGGCGAGGGCTTCGCCCGGTTCACCAGGATGCTCCGGCCCGTCACGCCCGGCTGAGCACCGCCGAGACCAGCTCCCGCGCCTCCTGCTGGATCCGGGCCAGGTGGTCGGGGCCCTGGAAGGACTCGGCGTAGATCTTGTAGACGTCCTCGGTGCCGGAGGGGCGGGCGGCGAACCAGCCGGACGCGGTGGTCACCTTGAGCCCGCCGATCGCCGCGCCGTTGCCCGGGGCGGTGGTCAGCGTCGCGGTGATCGGCTCGCCGGCCAGCTCGGTCGCGGTCACCTGGTCCGGGGAGAGCTTGGCGAGCACCGCCTTCTCCTGCCGGCTCGCCGGGGCGTCGATCCGGGCGTACGCGGGGGCGCCGAACCGCTCGGCCAGCTCGGCCCAGTGCTGGCTGGGCGTCTTCTGCGTGGTCGCGATGATCTCCGAGGCGAGCAGGCAGAGCAGGATGCCGTCCTTGTCGGTGGTCCAGGTGCTCCCGTCGCGCCGCAGGAACGAGGCCCCCGCGCTCTCCTCGCCGCCGAAGCCGACGGACCCGTCGAGCAGGCCCGGCACGAACCACTTGAACCCGACCGGCACCTCCAGCAGCGGCCGGCCGAGGTCGGCGGCGACCCGGTCGATCATCGAGGAGGAGACCAGGGTCTTGCCGACGGCGGCGGCCGGGCCCCACTGCGACCGGGTGCGGAACAGGTGGCCGATCGCCACCGCCAGGAAGTGGTTGGGGTTCATCAGGCCGCCGTCGGGGGTGACGATGCCGTGCCGGTCGGCGTCGGCGTCGTTGCCGGTGGAGACCTGGTAGTCGGCGCGGGCCGCGATCAGCGACGCCATCGCGTTCGGCGACGAGCAGTCCATCCTGATCTTGCCGTCGCCGTCGAGGGTCATGAACCGCCACGTCGGGTCGACCGTCGGGTTGATCACCGTGAGGTCGAGGCGGTGCCGCTGCGCGATCTCCCCCCAGTACGCCACGCTGGCCCCGCCGAGCGGGTCCGCGCCGATGCGCACCCCGGCGTCCCGAACGGCGTCGAGGTCGACCACGGCGGGCAGGTCGTCGACGTAGCGGGCGAGGAAGTCGTACTCGCCGGTGGTGTCGGCGGCGCGGGCCCGCGCGTACGGGATGCGCTGCACCTCCTTGAGCCCGGCGGCGAGGATCGCGTTCGCCCGGTCCTGGATCCACCTCGTGACGTCCGTGTCCGCCGGACCGCCGTTGGTCGGGTTGTACTTGAACCCGCCGTCGTCGGGCGGGTTGTGCGACGGGGTGATCACGATGCCGTCGGCCAGGCCGGCGGTGCGGCCCCGGTTGTGGGCGAGGATGGCGTGCGACACCGCCGGGGTGGGGGTGTAGCCGTCGCGGCTGTCCAGCAGCACGGTGACCCCGTTGGCGGCGAGCACCTCCAGCGCGTCGACGGCCGCCGGGGCGGACAGCGCGTGGGTGTCCCGGCCGAGGAAGAGCGGGCCGTCGAGGCCCTGCTCCCGGCGGTAGTCGCAGAGCGCCTGGGTGACGGCGAGGATGTGGTCGGAGTTGAACGCGTTGCGCAGGCTCGACCCCCGGTGCCCGGAGGTGCCGAAGGACACCTGCTGCGTCGGGTCGTCCGGATCGGGGTGCTCGGCGTAGTAGGCGGTGACCAGCCGGGGCACGTCGACCAGGTCGGCGGGCTCGGCGGGCTGACCGGCACGGGGGTGGGCCACTGCGCAACCTCCAGGTACGGGACGGACGCTGACTCTTTCCCGGAGACGGCCGGGGTCACACGTGACTCAGGGTTCGACCCGCTGGCCCTTGCCGATCACCACGATGCCGTTGTCGGAGACGGTGTAGCGCTGCCGGTCCTTCTCCAGGTCGACACCGATCTCGGCACCCTCGGGGACGACGACGTTCTTGTCCAGGATGG
Source organism: Micromonospora sp. NPDC002296 (assembly GCF_040296145.1). Lineage (NCBI taxonomy): Bacteria > Bacillati > Actinomycetota > Actinomycetes > Micromonosporales > Micromonosporaceae > Micromonospora > Micromonospora sp. NPDC002296. The sequence goes on along the minus strand of NZ_JBEOWQ010000048.1, from coordinate 12,915 downwards.
CGCGGCGGACCACGGCGTGCCGGCCGATCTCGACCCCCTCCATCAGCACCGCGCCGTCGACGTGCGCCCAGGAGTGCACCTTGACCTTCGGCGAGACGATCGAGTTCTCCACCAGGCCGCCGGAGATCACCGCGCCGGGCGAGACCATCGACGCCACGGCCCGGCCGACCCGCTCGCCCCACTGGTGGACGAATTTCGCAGGCGGGTACGGCGGCTGCTCGGTGTAGATGGGCCACTCGAAGTTGTAGAGGTTGAACACCGGGTGCACGTTGATCAGGTCCATGTGCGCGTCGTAGAACGAGTCGAGCGTCCCCACGTCCCGCCAGTAGCCGCGGTCTCGGTCGGTGCTGCCGGGCACCTCGTTGTCGCGGAAGTCGTAGACGTTCGCCTCGCCCCGTTCGACCAGCATCGGGATGATGCTGCCGCCCATGTCGTGCTTGCTGGTCTTGTCCTCCGCGTCCCGCTCGACGGCCTCCAGGAGGACCTTCGTGGTGAACACGTAGTTGCCCATCGAGGCGTAGATCTGGTCCGGCGCGTCGGGCAGCCCGGCCGCGTCGGTGGGCTTCTCGCGGAACGCCCGGATGCGCCGGCCGTCCTCGCCGACCTCGATCACGCCGAACTGGTCGGCCATCGACAGCGGCTGGCGGATGCCCGCGACCGTCACCCCGGCGCCGGAGGCGATGTGGTCGTCCACCATCTGCCGGGGGTCCATCCGGTAGATGTGGTCGGCGCCGAAGACGATCACGTAGTCCGGCTGCTCGTCGTGGACCAGGTTGAAGCTCTGGTAGATGGCGTCGGCCGACCCGGCGAACCACCACGGCCCGCGGCGCTGCTGCGCCGGCACCGGCGTGACGTAGTTGCCGAGCAGGGTCGACATCCGCCACGTCTTGGTGATGTGCCGGTCCAGTGAGTGGGACTTGTACTGGGTCAGCACAACGATCTTGATGAAGCCGGCGTTGGCGAGATTGGACAGGACGAAGTCGACCATCCGGTACATCCCGCCGAACGGAACGGCCGGTTTGGCCCGGTCCGTGGTGAGCGGCATCAGGCGCTTGCCTTCCCCACCGGCCAGGACGATCGCGAGCACCTTGTCAGCCATGAACAGACGCTAACCACCCGCGTGCCACTTCACCACTCGGACGGCTGCACTAGGGTGCGGGCATGACCGACTCCTCCCCGGCCACCGGAACACTCCGCGTCGATCTGCTCACCCGCGAGTACCCGCCGGAGGTGTACGGCGGGGCCGGGGTGCACGTCGAGTACCTCGCCCGGGAGCTGCGCCGACTCGCCGACGTGCGGGTGCACTGCTTCGGGGCGCGGCGCACCGAGCCGGGCGTCACCGCGTACGCCGAGCCGGCCGGCCTGGCCGGCGCGAACGCCGCGCTGCGCACCATGGGCGTCGACCTGGAGATGGCCGCCGGGTGCGCCGGGGCCGACGTGGTGCACAGCCACACCTGGTACGCCAACCTCGCCGGGCACACCGCGAAGCTGCTGCACGGCGTCCCGCACGTGGTCACCGCGCACAGCCTGGAGCCGCTGCGGCCGTGGAAGGCCGAGCAGCTCGGCGGCGGCTACGCGCTGTCCTCCTGGTGCGAGCGCACGGCGTACGAGGCCGCCGACGCCATCGTCGCGGTGAGCGCGGGGATGCGCGCGGACGTGCTGGCGGCGTACCCGGCGGTGGACCCGGACCGGGTGCGGGTGGTCCACAACGGCATCGACACCGTCCAGTACGCCCCGGACACCGGCACCGACGTGATGGACCGGCTCGGCATCGACCCGACCCGCCCGAGCGTCGTGTACGTGGGGCGGATCACCCGGCAGAAGGGGCTGCCCTACCTGCTGCGGGCGGCCCGGGAGCTGCCGGCCGGCACCCAGCTCGTGCTGCTCGCCGGGGCCCCCGACACCCCCGACATCGCCGCCGAGGTGGAGGGCCTGGTGGCCGAGCTGCGGGCGAACCGGTCCGGGGTGGTCTGGGTGGCCGAGATGCTGCCCAAGCCCGAGGTGATCCAGGTGCTCACCCACGCCACGGTCTTCGCCTGCCCCTCGGTCTACGAGCCGATGGGCATCGTCAACCTGGAGGCGATGGCCTGCGAGACGGCGGTGGTGGCCACCGCCACCGGCGGCATCCCCGAGGTCGTCGCCGACGGCGAGACCGGGCTGCTCGTACCCATCGAGCAGGCCACCGACGGCTCCGGCCGCCCGCTGGACCCGGACCGTTTCGTGGCCGACCTGGCGGCGGCGATCAACACCCTGCTCGCCGACCCGGTGAAGACCGCCGAGCTGGGCCGGGCCGGGCGACGCCGCGCCGTCGCGCACTTCTCCTGGGACGCCATCGCCGCCCGCACCCTAGACCTCTACCGCTCGCTGTTGGGGTAAGGCAGCAAGGCCCCTCTTGCCGGCGGCCGGCAGGATGGCGGCATGGGTTGGCGAAGAAGACGTGTGCCGAACCGGCTGCGCAGCCGTTGGCTGCCCGGGTACTGGCTGCGCCACCCCCTGCTCAGCCTCGTGGTCCTGTTGCTCGGAGCCGTGGCGTTCCTGCTGCTCGGGATCGACTCGGCATACCGCACGCACCGGTTGAACACGTACGGCGTGCGCGCCTCGGCGACGGTGCTGGAAGTGCACGGCCTTCAGCGGGACTCGTACGTGGTGGCCGAGTTCACCACCGCCGACGGCCGCCACGTCGTCACCCAGATCACCGACTACTACTGGAATCCACGGCCTCGGGTGGGCGATGCGGCCACCGTGCTCTACGACCCCGCCTCGCCCGACTCGATCGTGCGCGACGTGCGCATCGGCGACGACTACCTCACGGCGTGGGTTGAGATCGGCCTGGTTGTGGCGTTGGGATCGGGCGGTGGCGTGTTCCTGCGGCGCACCTGGTCGATGTGGCGCGAGAACGCCGAGGACTGGCGGTCCGGGTGCCACTTCGCCTGACGGCAGGCTGGGATCAGGTTACGTGCAGGGTGGCGGCGAGCCGAACCAGGTCGGACGGGGCGGCGGCGGAGCGTGCCACGACGGCGACCAGGTCCCGTACCGGTGGCCGGTCGTGCACCTCGCCGTGGGCGGTGCGCTCGGCGTCGAGCAGCGCCCGGCCCGCCCGCAGCATGTCGCCCGTCTGCGCGTACGCGCGGGCGGCGTCGACGAGGTACGCGGCCCGGTGCTCGGGCGGCAGCCACCGCCACTCGTCGCCGGCCGTCAGCCGCCCGTGCCGTGCCGTCGCCGCCGCGACGTCCCCGAGGGCGGACTCGGCCACCACCCGCGCGGCCTCGACCGCCGCCCGGCCGAAGCCCCCGTCCGCAACTCCCTCGGCCCGGTCGAGCAACTCGCGGGCGACGCTCTCGTTTCCCCGGCCGGCTGCGGCGAGGGCGGCCTGAAGCAGCAGCGTGCCGCGCAGGGACGGGTCGCCCGAGGGAGCATCACCGGTCCGGGGCGGCGTGATGCGGTGCGCGGCGACGACGGCGGCCTGCATCGCGGACTGTCGCCGGCCGCCGTACCGCAGGGCCTGGGCCAGCGGCACGGTGGCGACGGCGACCGCCCACGGGTCGTGCGTGGCCACGGCGGCGGCCATCCCCCGGTCGGCGGCCAGCCAGGCCAGCTCCCCCTGGTCGACCTTCACGAGCACCAGGGCGACCAGTCCGTACACGTCGATCAGTACGTCGTCGGCCGCCCGGCCGGGGCGGGCGGCCCGCGCCGCACGGGTGGCGTCGAGCAGGCCGGGCAGCCGGGCGAGCAGCTCCGGGTACCGGGCGTGCCGGTAGGTCAGCTCCGCGTGGTCGAGGCGGGCGCGCAACTCCGCGATGTCGGACGGCCGGGTCGCAGCCTCGACGTGGTACCGGGCCAGGGCGGCCCGCACCCCCTCCAGCCCGGCGGCTGCCGGGTCCGGCCGCCCGGGTCGCTCCGCCAGCAGGACCTCCAGGTCGATTCGGAGCGCCTCGGCGACCTCCCGGAGGCTGGACACCCGTTCCAGCCGGCGCGCCCCACGCTCGACCTTGTCCACCCAGCTCTTCGACTTGCCGAGGCGGTCGGCGAACTGCTGCTGGGTCATGTTCCGCCGCAACCGCCACTGGGCGACGCGGCGGCCCACCGGCAGCTCGTTCACCGCCGGCCCGTCCCGCTCACCCGAAGATCCCGAGCAGGAGCAGCACGAGTACGACCAGCGCGACCGTGAGGCCGTAGGCGTACTGCCGCCGGGTGAGGGTCGCGCGGTCCGGGCGGGACGGACAGGGCACCCGGTCCCCGTCGGGCTGCCGCGGCGGGGCACCCGCAACCGGGTACGCCGCCGGCAGCGGCCCGTCGAGCGGACGCTCGTGCATCTGTGCCTCCTCGGGGATTGGAGTCGTAGGAATGCCGGGCGAGGCGAGTTGGGTCGGGTGGACCAATGGCCTCGCCCGGCAGGGGCGCACCGTCGCCGAACGGAGAGCGCCACGACCATCACGCTAAGTCTCATTGGTACTAAAGTCAATGAAGAGGTTGAACAGAATGAGGTGGCGTGGTCAAATCGGGCTGCCGAACGGAGACAGCACCCATGACCATCCCGATGGGCTATCGAAAGATAGCCGCCGACCTGCACGCCCGCATCCAACAGGGCGAGTACCCGCCGGAGACAAGACTCCCCACGTACGCCGAGTTGGCCCAGCTCTACTCCGCGAGTGTCTCCACCGTCCAGCGGGCGGTGATGCTGCTCCAGGCACAGGGCATCATCGTCGGCGTGCAGGGCGCCGGCCTCTACGTCGCGGCGGCACCGCCCGCCTAGACCGGCTCAACAACGTCGTCCCCGCCGATCCCCGCTGTCCAGCCAACACGTCGGCACGGGGCCACGCCGCGTGGCGCTCGGTGCGATTCTGGCCAGGCTGACGAGAGGTGGTCGACCATGCCGCGCAAGCCTGTGTACGAACAGCTCATCGAGGACGTCACCGCGTCGATCCGAAGCGGCACAATCAGGCCCGGCGACAAGCTACCGACGATCGCCGAACTCGCCCGGCAGTACAGTTCGTCCGCCAGCCCGATCAGGTTGGCCCTGCGGATCCTCGACGAGCGGGGCTGGATCGAGGTGCACCAGGGCAAGGGCTCGTTCGTGGCACCGGAACCGCCCGCCTGAGGCCCGTCGCAGGCTGCCCTCGATCGTCTGCTGGTCACGGACAACTCTGCCGGCGTGTCGTGCCGGTTATCAGCAGACGATCATGGCGGGACCCCTCAAGCGCGAGGGCGTGACGGCTATCCAGCGGGCACCTGGGCCTTGACGTCGTCGTAGCCGACCTTCGCGGGTGCGGCGGTCGGCGAGTAGTTCACGCGGATCACGCCCGTCGGGAACGCCTCCGTCGCCACCACCCGCAGGTGGTACGGCACGTCACCGTCGTCGAAGAGCTTGCGTCCCTTACGCGCCGCCACCGGATGCACCAGCAGGCGCAGCTCGTCGACCAGCCCTGCGGCGAGCAGTTGCTGCACCACGGAGATCGACCCGGGGATGACGATGCCCCTGATGCCGGTGTCGGCCTTGAGGACGGTGACGGCGTCGACGAGATCGCCCTGGATCAGCTCGGAGTTCCGCCAGAAGAACTCCAGCCGCTGGCGCGAGACGACCACCTTGCGCATGTCTCCGAGCTGCTTGGCGAACGCCGCGTCGTCCCCGCCCGCGGCCTCGCGGTCGGGCCAGGCTCCGACGAAGCTGCCGTAGGTCTCGCGGCCGATGAGCAGCACGTCGGCGGTCTCGTAGTCCTCGCCGACGGCGCGGCCCATGTTCTCGTCGAAGTACGGCAGGTGCCAGTCGGGGTCGATCTCGGCTACCCCGTCGGCCGAGATGAACAGCGTGGAGACAACCTTGGCCATCGCCATGATCCTTTCGAGTATGTCAGCAGTGACAGGTGCGCCGGACGCGGTCGAAGCACCCCGCGAGCAGCTCGTCGCGGTGGACGGTCCAGCCGTACCACGTCCGGGTACGACCTGGCCGCATCCTCGCGCACCCGTCCGACAGTCTCGCCGGTCGGCGTCACGCCGCAGGCCGGCTTTCAGGCCGAAGCGACCACCGCGCGCCGGCATCCGGCGAGACTGAACCTGCCGGGTTGGACCGGCTGCTGGCAGACGGGAAGGAACCGACATGGGTACGTACGCGGTGACGGGCGCCGCCTCGGGCATGGGCAGGGCTGCCGCCGAGCGGCTGCGCCGTGACGGGCACACCGTCATCGGCGTCGACCTGCGGGATGTCGAGGTCATCGCCGACCTGTCCACGCCGACAGGGCGCGCGGCAGCGGCGGCCGAGGTGCTGGAGCGCGTCGCCGGCCGGCTCGACGGCGCGGTCTGCGCGGCCGGGCTGGGTGGCATCCCGGGGCGGGACCGCGTCGTGCAGCAGGTCAACTTCTTCGGCGTCGTGGATCTGCTGGAGGCGTGGCGGCCCGCGCTGGCCGCAGCAGGCAACAGCAAGGTCGTGGTGTTCGGCTCGAACTCCGTCACGCTCACCCCGATGGTGCCGGAGGGCGCCGTGCGGGCCCTGCTCAGCCGGAACCCCGACAAGGCGCTGCGTGTGGTGGGGCGCTTCGGCAAACGCTCGGCGCCCTTCGCGTACGCCAGCTCGAAGATGGCGGTGACGCGGTGGGCGCGGCGCAGCGCGATCTCGCCGCAGTGGGCCGGCGCCGGCATCCGGGTCAACGTCCTCGCTCCCGGCATCATCGCCACGCCGCTGCTCGACGAGCAGATCGCCCGGGGCGAGAAGGAGTCGGTCGAGCAGTTGGCTGTGCCGATCGGCGGACGCGGCAAGCCGGCGGACGTCGGCGAGTGGGTGGCGTTCATGCTGTCGCCGGCCGCCGACTTCCTCTGCGGCTCGGTGATCTTCCTGGACGGCGGCTCCGACGCCTACTTCCGCACCGACGACTGGCCCGCCTCCACCGGCCCGGCCGGAGTGATCCGCTACCTGCACCGCGCCAAGGCCTGGCGGGCCACCCGGCACTGACCCGACCGACGGCGGGCGAGCCTGGAGCAACCCGGCCCTCGTCGTGGCCTGAGGGCCTGGTCGCCGAACCGCGTCACGCGACCGAGGCTCACCCCTTCCAACAACGCCCTCCGCGTCGACGCATGCGTCACCGAGGCGGAGGGCGTTCAGGTTGATCCGGGCTGGGCTAGGCCACGCCGAGGGCTACGAGCAGGGCCGGACCCAGGCGGTGCTGACCCAACCGTTGGTGTCGCCACTGTCGTTCCAGAGGGAGACGTGGTAGCGGCCGTTGGCTTCCTGCGCCGCGAACATCCGGGTGTTGTAGCCGACCGAGTGCGGCCACTTCGTGGTGGACGAGGTGCTGTCCACGAACACGGACAGGGTGGTGGCGGTGGAGCACTTGCTGTACTGGTAGTAGCCCGCCTGCGCGGCGCCGCCGGTCGCCACGGTCGCGCCGAGGCTGGTCAGGGCGGTCGCCGTCAGAAGGGCGAGCGCACGCTTGCTGGTCGTACTCATGGGTGCCTCCGCGTCGTCGGGTTGTGGGTGTCCAGGCCGCGCCGGTGTCGCGGCGGATGCCGTGGGTCGGCCCTTCAGCAGGCTCGGACCCAGGCCGTGCTGACCCAGCCGTTGGTGTTGCCGGAGGTGTCCCAGAGGGAGACGTGGTAGCGGCCGTTGGCCTCCTGGGCCGCGTACATCTCGTTGTTGAATCCGATCTGGTGCGGCCACTTCGTGGTCGAAGAGGTGCTGTCGACAAAGAAGGAGAGCGAGGCCGCATTCGAGCACTTGCGGTATTGGTAATAGCCGGCCTGAGCAGCGCCGGGAACCGCGACGGCACCCAGGCTGGCGAGTGCGGCACTTGTCAGTAGGGCCACGGTACGAGACTTTAGCCGGTCCATCCTGCCTCCACATTGCGATCGGTCAATGCTCGACTCGACCCTACGCACACCGTGATGTTCTGGCAACAAGAGCTCCCCGCAGCCACCGGACCGACGCAATTCTGGCGCAGTCACCGCTTTGTCATTTTGTCGCGCCATACATCGCCTCCTTGTTAATCGAGCCCCGAGTACCCGGCGTGGATCAGCACCCATCCAGTGCCGACGGTGCAGCCAATCAACCCTTCTGGGCCTGCTCCGACGAACCCGACGACAACTCCGGCAGCCGCGCCGATACCGCAGGCCGTCGCCACAAAACTCGGATGCTTCCGGCGAGGCCGGGTGAGCCGGGGCGGGTGCCGGTGGCCGCTTGGCCGCGCGCGAGACGATCTCGCACAGTAGGTTGGCGGAGTGACTGGACGGTTCCCGATCGAAGACGTCTCCCCCGTCGTCTCCTGCGGTCGCTACCCGGCCAAGGCGGTGGTCGGCGAGGCGGTGCCCGTGTCGGCGCGCGCCTACCGGGAGGGGCACGACGCGCTGGGCTGCAACGTGGTCTGGCTCGGCCCCGACGGCAAGGCCCGGCCGTTCACCCGGATGCGCCCCGGCGAGCCCGGCCAGGACCGCTGGCACGCCACCATCCGCCCCGACGCAGTCGGCGCGTGGGCCTTCGCCGTCGAGGCGTTCCAGGATCCGTACCTGACCTGGCAGAACGCGGTGACCAAGAAGGTCGCCGCCGGCCAGGGCGCGGCGGAGCTGGCCAACGACCTGGCCGAGGGCGCGCGGGTGCTGACCGCGGCCGTGTACCTCGTGCCGGCCGACGACGCCGACCGGGTGACGGCGGCGGTGGCGGCACTGCGCGACGAGCGGCTGGACCTGCCCCGGCGGGTCGCCCCGGCCCTGGGCCTGGCCGACCTGCTCTGGGCGTACCCGGTGCGGGAGCTGGTCACCACCGGGGAGGAGCACCGGCTCTGGGTGGACCGCCCCCGGGCGCTCTTCTCCGCCTGGTACGAGTTCTTCCCCCGCTCGGAGGGCGCGGTCCCGGCCACGGTCGACGCCCCGGCCCGCTCCGGCACGTTCGTCACGGCGAGGGACCGGCTGCCCGGGGTCGCGGCGATGGGCTTCGACGTGCTCTACCTGCCGCCGATCCACCCGATCGGCCGGGTCAACCGCAAGGGCCGCAACAACACGCTCACCGCCGGCCCCGACGACGTGGGCTCGCCGTGGGCGATCGGCGCGGCCGAGGGCGGCCACGACGCCATCCACCCCGACCTGGGTACGCCGCAGGACTTCCGCGACTTCGTCGCCGCGGCCACCGAGCAGGGCCTGGAGGTGGCGCTGGACCTGGCGTTGCAGTGCGCCCCCGACCACCCGTGGGTGGCCGAGCACCCGGAGTGGTTCACCACCCGGGCCGACGGCAGCATCGCGTACGCGGAGAACCCGCCGAAGAAGTACCAGGACATCTACCCGGTGAACTTCGACAACGACCCGGAGGGCATCCGGGCGGAGATCCTGCGGGTGGTGCTGCACTGGATCGGCGAGGGGATCCGGATCTTCCGGGTGGACAACCCGCACACCAAGCCGTTGGACTTCTGGCACTGGCTGATCGCCGAGGTCAAGAAGGTCGAACCGGACGTGCTGTTCCTCGCCGAGGCGTTCACCCGGCCGGCGATCATGCACGGGCTCGGCAAGATCGGCTTCACCCAGTCGTACACGTATTTCACCTGGCGCACGACGCCGGCCGAGATGCGGGAGTACTGCGAGGAGCTGGTCGCCTCGGCCGACCACATGCGGCCGAACTTCTGGCCGAACACGCCGGACATCCTGCACGAGACGTTGCAGCACGGCGGCCCGCCGATGTTCAAGATCAGGGCGGTGCTGGCCGCGCTGCTCTCCCCCTCCTGGGGCATGTACGCCGGCTACGAGCTGTTCGAGCACACCGCCCGCCCCGGCGCGGAGGAGTACCTGGACAACGAGAAGTTCGAGCTGCGCCCCCGGGACTGGGCGGACGCGCAGGCGCAGGGGCGCTCGCTGGCCCCCTTCGTCGCCACCCTGAACCGGGTCCGGCGCGACAACCCGGCCCTGCACCGGCTGCGCAACCTGGTCTTCCACGACATCGACAACCCGGCGCTGCTGTGCTGGTCCAAGCACGACCCGGACACCGGCAACGCGGTGATCGTGGTCTGCTCGTTCGACTCGCAGGCCGTGCAGTGGGGCAACACCACCCTGGACATGCCGGCGCTGGGCCTCGACTGGCACGAGCGGTTCACCGTGCACGACGAGCTGACCGGCGCCGCCTACGACTGGGGGCAGCACAACGCGGTACGGCTCGACCCGTACCTGCAACCCGCGCACGTGTTCACGGTGCGCCGGCCGGTCCCGCCCCCGGTGGAACCGGCCGCGCCGGCCGCGCCCGACCTGACCGTGCAGGACGTGCCCTCCGAACTCTCCGGGGGCACCGCCCCCACCGCTGCGGCTGACAAGGACGACGCACGATGGACCAGCTGATCGCCGGCGCGGCGCACGACCCGCATGCCGTGCTCGGCGCGCACCCCGCCGACGGGCGCACCACCATCCGCACCCTGCGCCGGGGCGCGGCGCAGGTGGCCCTGTTGGTGAACGGCGAGCGGCACGAAATGCACCGGGTGCACGACGCCGGCGTCTTCGAGGCCGTCCTGCCGGGTGAGGTGCTCGACTACCGGGTCGAGGTCGACGGCGCGGTGCAGGACGACCCGTACCGTCACCCGCCCACCCTCGGCGAGCTGGACCTGCACCTGATCGGCGAGGGGCGGCACGAGCGGCTGTGGGAGGCGCTCGGCGCCCGGGTCCGCGACGGGGGCGTGGCGTTCGCCGTGTGGGCGCCCAACGCGCGCGGCGTGCGGGTGATCGGCGACTTCACCGGCTGGGGCCCGGACGACGGCTGGCCGATGCGCTCGCTCGGCTCCAGCGGGGTGTGGGAGATCTTCGTTCCCGACGCGCCCGAGGGCGCGCGGTACAAGTACCGGATCCTCGGTGCCGACGGGCACTGGCGGGACAAGGCCGACCCCCTGGCCGCGTACGCGGAGGTGCCGCCGGCCACCGCGTCGGTGGTGCACCGCTCGACGTACGAGTGGAACGACGCCGACTGGCTGGCGCGACGCGCGCGGCGGCAGCCGCACCAGGAGCCGATGAGCGTGTACGAGGTGCACCTCGGCTCGTGGCGGCCCGGCCTCGGCTACCGGGAGCTGGCCGAGCAGCTCACCGCGTACGTCACCGAGCTGGGCTTCACCCACGTGGAGTTCATGCCGGTGATGGAGCACCCGTTCGGCGGCTCCTGGGGCTACCAGGTGACCGGCTACTACGCGCCCACGTCCCGGTTCGGCGACCCCGACGACTTCCGGCACCTCGTCGACACCCTGCACGCCGCCGGGATCGGGGTGCTCCTGGACTGGGTGCCGGCGCACTTCCCCAAGGACGAGTGGGCCCTGGGCCGGTTCGACGGCACCCCGCTGTACGAGCACCCCGACCCGCGCCGAGGCGAGCACCCCGACTGGGGCACGTACGTGTTCGACTTCGGCCGCCGCGAGGTGCGCAACTTCCTGGTCGCCAACGCGCTGTACTGGTGCGACGAGTTCCACGTCGACGGGCTGCGGGTCGACGCCGTCGCCTCGATGCTCTACCTGGACTACTCCCGCCCCGAGGGGCAGTGGCTGCCCAACGAGCACGGCGGCCGGGAGAACCTGGAGGCGATCGCCCTCATGCAGGAGGTCAACGCCACCGTCTACAAGCACCACGCCGGGGTGGTGATGATCGCCGAGGAGTCCACCTCCTGGCCGGGGGTGACCCGGCCGACCGCCGACGGCGGGCTCGGCTTCGGGTTCAAGTGGAACATGGGCTGGATGCACGACACCCTGCTCTACACCTCGAAGGACCCGATTCACCGGCAGCACCACCACCATCAGCTCACCTTCTCCCTCGCGTACGCCTGGAGCGAGAACTTCGTGCTGCCGATCAGCCACGACGAGGTGGTGCACGGCAAGGGCTCGCTCGCCGCCAAGATGCCCGGGGACACCTGGCAGCGGCTGGCCAACACCCGCGTCCTGCTGGCGTACATGTGGGCGCACCCGGGCAAGCAGCTCCTGTTCATGGGTTGCGAGCTGGGCGACGACCGGGAGTGGAGCGAGGAACGCGGCCTCGACTGGTACCTGCTGCACGACCCGGCGCGGGCCGGCGTGCAGCGCCTCGTCGGCGACCTGAACCGCGTCTACCGGGACACCCCGGCGCTGTGGGCGCAGGACACCGTACCGGCCGGTTTCCGCTGGCTCGCCGGCGACGACGTCGCCCACAACACGGTGTCGTTCATCCGGATCGCCCCCGACGGCGCGACCCTGGTCTGTGTGGCGAACTTCTCCGCCCTGCCGCTGGAGGACTACCGGATCGGGCTGCCCGCCGCCGGCACGTGGACGGAGGTGCTCAACACCGACGCCCACCACTACGGCGGGTCGGGGGTGGGCAACCTGGGCGAGGTGCACGCGCAGGACGTGCCCTGGCACGGCCTGCCGGCATCCGTGGCACTACGAGTGCCGCCGCTCGGCGCGCTCTGGCTGCGCCGCGACTGAGGCGAGCGTCAGTCGGGATTCGCCCCACCGCCGGCTTCCGCCGATTCCAACCTGCCGCCGCGGCGTGACGCGCCAATCCGTGAGCTGATCGCGTATGTCGGTGGAGGGCATTCGGTCATCATCGTTCGCCGACCGGTGAGACGACCCGTCGGGCGAACTCCCCGCACCTGCGCTGATGTCGACGCAGGCTTCGACGTCCGTCGCCGATCTGCCGGTGGCACCTGCAAGCGCCTCCTTTGCTCTGCTGCCCCCCGTGCAACGCGCGCGGAGCGCGACGCTTCCTGCCGTTCGTCTGTGCTGGCCTACGACATGAAGCGGCTGCGCGGTGCTGGTGTTGCAGTGACGGCAGCAGAGCAAAGGGACGAGCGGGCGTAACCCGTCTGCATTCCAGCACCTGGACGCCAGGCCTGTAGTAGTGCCTCGTCAGGTCGGCCTAGGGCCTGTCCTGTCGATCATGGAAGCCAGATGATGGCGGCGATGAGGACCAGGCTGGATCGGTAGAGAGAGGCCCGTTTGGCGTATCGGG
>NZ_JBEOWQ010000047.1:0-38221 GCF_040296145.1 Micromonospora sp. NPDC002296 | reverse complement strand
CGGGCCCACGGGCCTGTCCCCGGCGGGGGTGCCGGCGGGGGGGGGGGGCCCGGCCCGCCCCCCCCCGGGTGCGGGGGGGGGGCGGACGCCCCGCCCCCGCCGGGCGGGGCCGGGACGACGGGGTCAGCGGGGCAGCGCCTGCTGGAGTTCGGCCCGCAGCGCCGGGGTGAGCATCTCGCCGGTCTGCTTGGCCAGCCGGGCCATCTCGTAGCCGACCACGCCGATGTCGGCGTCCCCGGCCGCCAGGGTGGCCAGGATCGAGCCGTCGCGGACCTGCATCACCAGGAAGTACCCGCGGCCCATCTCCACCACCGTCTGCTTGACGATGTCGTCGTCGAACATCTGCGCCGCCCCGGCGGCGATGCTCATCAGGCCCGAGGTGACCGCGGCGAGCTTGTCGGCGTTGTCGCGGGGCAGGTGGTCGGAGATCGCCACCAGCAGCCCGTCGGACGAGACCACGATCGCGTGCGCCACACCGGGCACCCGCTGCGCGAACCCGCTCACCAGCCAGCTCAGGTCCCGGGCCTCCTGGCTCAACGTCATCACTGTTGTCCCCCTTCGGTGCTCCCGCCGGCCGGCGGCAGGATGATCTCGGTGGTCTCCTCAGCCTCGGCCCGCCGCACCCCGCTGTAAAGCCGGGACAGCATTCCGCCGACGGCTTCCGGGTCCGGGTCGTGCCGTGCAGTCGGTTCCTGTGGCCGGGCGGGGCGCGTCACGGCGGACAGCTGCGCCATCGGCACCCGCACCGGCAGGCCGCGCTCGTTGGTGCCCCCGGTGACCGGGACCGCCGGGGGCACCGGGGCCGCCGGGGCGGAGCCCGGGGCCGGGCCCTCCCGCGACCACCAGCCGCCCCCGCCGTCCGCGGGCGTCCCGGCGGCCGGGGCGAGCACGTCGTCCGCCCGCACCGGCACCGGCCGCGACTGCCGCGACACGGTCACGCGTCGCGGCGGGCGACCGGCCACCGGCGGCCCGCCCGGGCCGCCGTCGCCGGCCCGGCGCGCGGCCCCGCCCGGCTGCGCGGACCCGGCGGCAACGGCGAAGCCGGCCCGCGCGGCCCCCGGAACGCCGTTGCGCGCGGCAACGGCCCCACCCGGGCCCGCCGTCGGGGTCAGCGCGGTGGTCAGCATCCGCCGCGAGGGCGGCGGGTCGAGCTGGACCGGCGGGGCGTCGGTGAGCAGGGCGGCCGGAATCCGAACCAGGGCCACCAGGCCGTCCTCGCGGGGGTGCAGGCGCACCTGCACCGCGTGCCGGGCGGCCAGGTGGCTCACCACGAACAGGCCCATCCGCTCGGACGCCGCGACGTCGGCTGCCGGCGGGGACGCCAGCACCTCGTTCGCCTCGGCCAGCGCGGCCGGGCTCATCCCCAGCCCTCGGTCGGTCAGCTCCACCAGGGCCCCGGAGCCCTCGAACCGGGCGGCGACGAACACGACGGTGTCCGGCCGAGAGAACGCGGTGGCGTTCTCCAGCAGCTCGGCGAACAGGTGCACCAGGTCGCCGATGACGTGCCCGACGACGTGCAGGTCGGTCACCTGCTCGCGGTGTACCCGCTGGTAGTGCTCGATCTCGGCGCTCGCGGCCAGCAGCACGGCGGCGAGACTCACCGGGCGGTTCCACCGCCGGGTCGACTCGCTGCCGGCGAGCACCAGCAGGCTCTCGTCGTTGCGCCGCAGCCGGGCGGCGAGGTGGTCGAGCCGGAACAGGTTCTCCAGCTGGTCCGGGTCGCTCTCGTCGCGTTCCAGGCCGTCGAGGAGTTCGAGCTGCCGCTCCACCAGCACCTGGCTGCGCCGGGCCAGGTTGACGAACATCAGGTTGACGTTGCGACGCATGGTCGCCTGCTCCACCGCGACGCTGACCGCGCTGCGGTGCACCGCGACGAACGCCTCGGCCAGCTCGCCGATCTCGTCCAGCGAGCGGACCACCGCCGGCGGCACCTCGATGTCGGACACCCCGCTGTTGACCTGCCGCAGCTGGTCGAGGGCCTCGGGCAGGTCGATCTGGGCGATCCGCAGCGCCTGGCCACGAAGCAACCGCATCGAGCGGGCGACGGACCGCCCGACCACCACCGAGATCAGCAGGGCGACCAGCAGCACCGTGCCGATCCCGCCGACCACCAGCAGGGTGGTCCGCAACTGCTCGGATCTGGCGTCATCGGCCCGGGTCACCGCATCGCCGAGGACGCCGACCTCCAACTGTCGCAGCCGATCCTGGCGCTGCTCGCTGGCCACCCACCACTGCGGCGCGTTCGGCGCCCGCGGCGCAGCCCCGCCACTGGGCAGGCTCTGCTCCTCCAGCTTCGTGGCGGCGGCGAGGGCCGGCTCCGTCGAGGCCGCGTCGTACCGGCGGATCTGGTCGGCGGTGGCGGACACCCGGAACGCGCCGAGGGCGGTGAGCTGCTGGGCCCGCAGGTCGGTCAGCTTGACCTGCTCCGCCACTCCGTACCGGCCGGCGCGGGCGGCGGCGTAGAGCTCGGCTCGGGCCCGGGAGGACAGCTCCTTGACCCGGGCGAGCTGGACGTAGCGCAGCACGCTGTCGTTGAGCGCCCGCTGGCCCTCGCCCGGCGAGGGCTGGGCGAGCAGGGTCAGCAGCGCGTCGACCGCCCGGTGGTAGTTGCCGAGGACGGCGTCGCCGCCCAGCACCGCCGGGGGCACGGCCGCCCGGATGTAGATCACCTGGTCGTACGCCTCCAGCGCCTGCGAGTAGGCGATCTGCCAGGCGGCGTCGGCGTCGGCCAACGGGCCGGCCGCCCGTCGCAGCTCCCGCACGGCGGCGTCGCTGGCGGCATGCAACGGCCGCAGCGCGGCGATCGCGGCGTCCCGGTCGGCCCGGCCGCCGACCCGGCGCAGCTCGGCCAGCTCACCGGCGGTGCGGTCGCGTTCCTGTTGGAGCTGGTGCACCACGGCGGTGATCTCCCGGCCGATGCCGACCTGCCGGGCGAAGTCGCTCAGCGTGGTGGTCTGCCCGACCAGCCCCCGGGTCTGCACGCCGGCCAGCACCAGGAACGCCACCGAGGGAATGACGAGCACCGTGACGAGCTTGGTCCCCATCCGCCAGTCCCGCAGCCGAAAAGGCGAGCGGCGGCGGTGCGGCACGACGCGGACGTCGAACCGACGCCGGCTGTGGTTGGACACCCCACTCCCGGCGGGGTCGGGACCTACGCCCACACATGCCTCCTAGGCCCTCGCGTCCGCCGCATCGGGGAGCGGGGTCCATCCAACCAGGCAAGCCGGTGCTGTCAACGGGATCACTTGAGCAGAAGCTCAGGAAGGATACCGAGGGCTGCGCGGACCTGACGGGGTCGGTGAGGGCACCTCATCCGTCCGGCCGATGTCGCAGAGCGCCACCGGCTCGTCCAGCCGGCCCAGCGCCACCCGGGCCGCGCCGGTCGCGCCGATCTCCGGGTCGGGCCGGTAGCGCACCCGGCGAGGTGCCAGGACGGCCGCGAACGACTCCCGCCACCACTCGGACGCGGCCAGCGCGCCGCCGCCCAGCACCACCTCGACCGGCCCGTCCACGGTGGACTCCAGCTCGGCCAGGTCGGTGGCGACCAGCCGGCAGATCCCGGACATCAGTCCGGCGAGGATGTCGACCGCGCCGGTGCCGAGGCTCAGCCCGCGCAGCTCGCCGGCACCGGCCGGGGCGTGTCCGGGCGGCCGGTCGCCGCCGAAACGCGGGTTGGCCGACGCCCCGCCGCCCGGGGCGATCCGGGCCAGCGCGGCGTCCAGCTCGGCGCCCTCGGGCAGCCGCAGCTCCCGCCCGGCCCAGGCGAACAGGTTGCCACCGCTGGAGTACGCCGCCCCGGTGACCACGTGGCCGTGGTCGACCCGGTACCGCCACAGCCCGGCGGGCAGCGGCGGCAGCTCCGCGCCGGCCGGCACGGCCTGGACCAGCCGCACGGCCGCGGACGTGCCGACGGTCACCGCCGCCCGGCCCGGGCCGACCGCGCCGGAGCCGACGTTCGAGGCGGCCCCGTCCCCCACCGGCGCGGCCCAGGCCGCGTCGGCGAGCTGCGGCCAGCGGCGGGCGTGCTCCCGCCGCAGCCGGCCCCGCCAGCCGTCGGGGGCCAGCTCGGGCAGCTCACCCGGGCCCGCGCCGGCCAGCTCGCACGCCTCGGCGTCCCAGGTCAGCGTGCCCAGGTCGAGCAGCCCGGTGCCGGAGGCCTCGGACACCGACATCGGGGCCGCGTCGAGCAGGGCGCCGAGCACGAACTCGGCCAGGCCGAGGAAGCGGGCCGGCGGGGTCGAGGTGCGCTCCCGCAGCCAGGGCAGCCGGACCGACCAGTAGCAGCGGTGCCACCAGGTGCCGGTGCGCCGGTGGTAGGCGGCCTCGTCGGCCGGGCCGGTCGCGCCGGCCGGGGGCGCCGGGCGGGTGTCCAGCCAGGTGAGCACCGGGCCGAGCGGCTCGCCGGCCCGGTCCACCGGCAGCACCGAGTGCCACTGGGCGGAGACGGCGACCAGCCCGACGTCGCGCAGGTGACCGCCGGCGGCCAGCTCGTCCAGGCACTCGGCGAGGCAGGCCAGGTAGGTGGGGCCGTCCAGGGTGCCGGTGCCGTCGTCGTCGACGGTGAGGCGCACCTTGCGGCGGGCGAGGGCGCCGGGCCGCGGGGTCGCGCCGGTGTCCAGCACGAGACCCCGCACCGAGGAGGTGCCCAGGTCGAGGGCGAGGATGTCCATCGTCGATCACCGTACCCGGCGGCCGGCCCGGCGGCCCGGCGGTCCGCGTCGCCGCAGGTGGCCGCCGTCCGGTCCCGTACCCCGGGATCGGGTTCCGGGCGCCCGGCGGCGCGCGTAGGGTGATCGCATGCCCGCGCACCTGACCTGCTGGTGGCCCGCCGACCCGGCGGCCCACCCCCGCGCGTAGCTTCCCACGCGGCCGCCCGACAAGGCGGTCGCCGGTTCTCTCCCCCCGGCCCAGGGCCGCCCCCGACGGCGACGCCCGGCCACCAGGAGAAACCCCGATGACCAGCCCGCACGACCTGCTCGCCGCCGTCGCCCGCGGCGTCGACCCCGGCCCCTTCGCGCTCGTGCGCCGCGAGGGCGCCGACCATCTGGAGCTCTTCACCGGCACGGTACGCCCCGTCGACCGGCTCGCGGACGTCCCGCTGCCCGACGGGCCGCCCGGCCCCCGCACCCTGGCGCTGGTGCCCTACCGGCAGGTCACCGAGCGCGGGTTCGACTGTGTGGACGACGGCACCCCGCTGGAGTGCCTGGAGATCGCCGGGCACGCCCGGTTGCCCCTGGCCGACGCGCTCGCCGCCCTGCCCGACGCCCCGGTGGCCACCGCCGACGCCGGGTTCGACATCGCCGACGCCGAGTACGCCGACATCGTCGCCCGGGTGCTCGCCGAGGAGATCGGCCGGGGCGAGGGGGCGAACTTCGTCATCCACCGCGCCCTGCGGGCCACCGTGCAGGGATCCCCGCTGGTCGCCGCCCTGGCCGCGCTGCGCCGGCTGCTGCTGCGCGAACGGGGCGCGTACTGGACGTTCGTGGTGCACACCGGGACGCGGATCCTCGTCGGGGCCAGCCCGGAGCGGCACGTCAGCGTCGACGACGGGCTGGTCATGATGAACCCGATCAGCGGCACCTTCCGGCACGGCGGGACGGCGGACCAAGCGGCGCTGCTGCGCTTCCTCACCGACCCGAAGGAGGTCGACGAGCTGTACATGGTGCTCGACGAGGAGCTGAAGATGATGGCCCGCGTCGCCGAGCACGGCGGTCAGGTCGTCGGCCCGTACCTCAAGGAGATGTCCCACCTGGCGCACACCGAGTACCTGCTGGCCGGGCGGGGCCGCCTGGACGTGCGGGAGGTGCTGCGGGAGACGATGTTCGCCCCCACCGTCACCGGCAGCCCGATGGAGAACGCCTGCCGGGTGATCGCCCGGCACGAGACGACCGGGCGGCGCTACTACGCCGGGGTGCTGGCCCTGCTGGGCCGCGACGACGCCGGCCGGCAGACCCTGGACGCGCCGATCCTGATCCGGACCGCCGAGATCTCCCCCGCCGGCGAGCTGCGGGTGCCGGTCGGGGCGACCCTGGTGCGCCACTCCACGCCCTCCGGCGAGGTGGCCGAGACCCACGCGAAGGCCGCCGGGGTGCTGGCCGCCCTCGGCTTGCGCCCCGACGCCCCCGACCCGGGCCCCGGCCCGGTGGAGCGGCTCGCCGACGACCCGGAGGTACGGGCGGCGCTGGCCGCCCGCAACGCCCCGCTGGCCCGGTTCTGGCTGGACCAGCGGCCCGCGGGGGCGGTGGCGCTGCCCGGGCTGGCCGGCCGCCGGGCACTGATCGTGGACGGCGAGGACACCTTCACGGGCATGCTCGCCCACCAGCTACGCGCCCTCGGGCTGGCCGTCGAGCTGACCCCGTGGCAGCGCGCCGCCACCGACGGGTACGACCTGGTAGTGGCCGGCCCCGGCCCGGGTGACCCGCGGGCGGTGGACGAGCCGAAGATGGCCGCCCTGCGCGGCCTGCTCGCCGGACGGCTCGCCGTCGCCGCCCCCACCCTGGCCGTGTGCCTGAGCCACCAGCTCCTGGCCGGGCTGCTGGGGCTGCCGCTGCGCCGCCGGGACGCGCCCTACCAGGGGTTGCAGCGGGACGTCACGGTGTTCGGCACCAGCCGGCGCGTCGGGTTCTACTCCACCTTCACCCCCGTCGCCGACGCCGACCGGGTGGCCACCGCGTACGGGCCGGTGGAGCTGTCCCGGGACCCCGTCGACCACGCGGTGCACGCGCTGCGCGGGCCCGGCTTCGCCGGCGTGCAGTTCCACCCCGAGTCGGTGCTCAGCCGCGACGGCCTGGCGGTGCTGGCCGACCTGCTCGGGCACCTTCTGTCGGTGCCACCGGGTCGGACGCCGGCCGGCGCGCGCCCGACGCCGGCCGGTTCCGCGCCCGGACCCGCCGACCGGGGGTAGGGAGGTTGGCGACCGGTGGCCGGACGAGGTCTCCCGTACCGCCACCGGTCGCCGGCCGAGAGGGGTCAGCCGGCGGCCATGCCCTTCTTCAGCGCCGCGCCGATCCGCACCGCCCGCTTCGCGGTCAGCGCCGTCGCGCCGAGCGCCACGGCGTCCGGGGCCACCTCGCCGTTGTTGCTGGTGTGCGAGGCGCCGTACGGGTTGCCGGCGACGAACTGGCTGGGGTCGGTGTAGCCGGGGGTGACCACGACGCCGCCCCAGTGGTAGAAGACCGTCAGCAGCGACAGCAGCGTGGACTCCTGCCCGCCGTGCGTGGTCGCCGTCGAGGTGAACGCGGAGTACACCTTGTCGGCCAGCGCGCCCTGCGCCCACAGCGGGCCGGTGGTGTCGATGAACTGCTTGAGCTGCGCGGCGATCATGCCGTACCGGGTCGGCGAGCCGAAGATCACCACGTCGGCCCACGACAGGTCGTCGGGCTCGGCCTCCATGACCTCCTGGGTCTCCAGGCGGTGCGCCTGCCACCCTGAGTTGGAGCGGATCGCCTCGTCCGGCGCCAGCTCACGCACCTTGCGCAGGCGGACCTCCGCACCGGCCTCCCCGGCGGCCTCGGCAGCCGCGACCGCCATCTGGTACGTGATGCCGGTCGCGCTGTAGTAGATCACCGCGACCTTGATCTGGCCGTCCATCAGATGTTCCTCTCCTCGATTCAGGTCAGCTCCCGCGCCTACCCGTTCCCTTCGGCGTCAAACGCCGGGCCGGTGCCGCCGCCGGACCGCGCGCTGGCATGCTCGACGCATGCCGATCAGGGAGGCCACCGCCGCCGACTGGCCGGAGATCTGGCCGTTCCTGCGCCGGATCGTGGCCGCCGGTGAGACGTACACCTGGCCCCGGGACGTCGACGAGGCGACCGCCCGGCGGCTGTGGCTGCCCGGCCCGCCCGCCCGCGCGGTCGTCGCCGTCGACGACGCCGGGACGGTGCTGGGGACGGCGAAGCTGGCCCCCAACCAGCTCGGCCCCGGCGACCACGTGGCCAACGCGAGCTTCATGGTCTCCCCGGCCGCCGCCGGGCGCGGGGTGGGCCGGGCGCTGGGCGTGCACGTGCTGGACCTGGCCCGGGCCGAGGGCTACCGGGCGATGCAGTTCAACGCGGTGGTGGCCGGCAACGAGCGGGCGGTCGCGCTGTGGCGGTCCCTCGGCTTCGCGGTGGTCGGCCGGATCCCCGAGGGCTTCCGGCACCCGAGCCGGGGGTACGTCGACCTGCTCGTCATGCACCGCCGGCTCTGACGGGTCAGCGGACCAGGGCGTCCAGCAGCCGGTCCAGCTCCGCCGCCGGGTCGGCGGTCAGCCCGGTGTGCACCGGGCTGGTCTGGATCATCGTGCTGCGCGGCGCGGCCAGCCAGCGGAACCGCTCCCCGCGCTTCATCCGCCCCGACGGCCCGTCCCCGGCACACGTCCGGTCCCAGGAGCCCAGCGCCGCCGCGACCTCGGCCAGGTCCACGTCCGGCGCGAGGGCCCGGACCCGGTCGGCGTCCAGATGGGTACGCGCCGCGAGGAAGTCCCGCCCCTGGCAGTACAGGATCACCCCGACGTTGATCTGCTCGCCGCGCTCGATCCGGGGCACCAGCCGGATCACCGCGTACTCGAAGGGTTCTCTCACGCGGGGCTCCCCTGCGGCAGCCAGTCGGCGGTGCGCGCGACCCGGCGGGTGAGGTGGTCGACGTACGCGGCGCGGGCCGCGTCGGCGGAGTCGAAGTCCGGCCCGGCCAGCCAGGCGTCGGGGACCAGGGCCAGCACCTCGGCCAGCAGCCCGGGGGTGACCCGGGGCGTCAGGTCCGCGTCCGCCTCGGCGAGCCGACCCGCGTACGGGGCGAGCACGTGGTCGTCGGCCCGGTACGCCCGGTGCACCGCGGCCTCGGCGCGCGGCCAGTTGTGGTGGAAGTACAGGCAGGCTCCGTGGTCGATCAGCCACAGCTCGCGGTGCCAGATCAGCAGGTTGGGGTTGCGCCAGCTCCGGTCGACGTTCTCGGTGAACGCGTCGAACCACAGCACCCGGGACGCCAGCGCCGGGTCGACCGGGTGCGCCACCGGGTCGTAGCCGAGCGCGCCGGGCAGGAAGTCCATCCCGAGGTTCGGCCCGTCGCTGCCGCGCAGCAGCTCCTGCACCTCCTGGTCGGGCTCGGCCCGGCCGATCACCGGGTCGATGTCGAGAACCACCAGCCGGGGCACCGCCAGCCCGAGCCGGCGAGCCAACTCGGCGCAGATCACCTCGGCGACCAGCGCCTTCGGCCCCTGCCCCGCCCCCCGGAACTTCGCCACGTACGTGCCGAGGTCGTCGGCCTCGACCACACCGGGCAGCGAGCCGCCCTCGCGCAGCGGGGTGACATACCGGATCCCGGTGACCTGACGGAGCACGGGCCCACCCTAACCGGCCGGCACGGGGGCGACCGTGCGGGCACGCCACGCAGCTCACCGCCTGCTGGTGGCCGGGCGCGCGGGTCCGGCGGGGTGTCGGTGCCCGGTCCTATGCTGACCGCCGACCGGGACGGAAGGCGGCTGACCACGTGGCAACGAGCGGCGCGAGGACAAGGACGGCGGCGGCACCTGCCGGGTCGGCGGAGCTGACCGGCGCGGAGGCGCTCGCGCTGCGGACGACCAGCCTGCTGCTGCGCCCCCACCCCACCGCCCGGCCCACCGACGTGGCCGGCGTGGTCGAGTGGTTCGGCGCGATGCAGGCGCAGGACGCGGCGAGCGGCCTGTGGTCGCTCGGGCTGCGGCTGCCCGGCTGGACGCAGGCCGACGTGCGGGCGGCGCTGGAGCGTCGGGAGGCGCTGCGCACCTGGCCGATGCGCGGCACGGTGCACCTGGTGCCGGCCCGGGACGCCCGCTGGATGCTGGAGGTGTCCGGGGTGCGCATCCTGGACGCCGCCGGGCCCCGGCGGGCGAGCCTCGGCCTCAGCCTGGAAGACGTCGACCGGGCCGCCGACGTGCTCGGCGAGGCGCTGGCCGGCGGCGTCCGGATGACCCGCTCGGAGTGCCTGGGCACGCTCAACGCGGCCGGCTTCGACACCACCGCGCAGCGCGGCTACCACCTGATCTGGTACGCGGCCCAGCGCGGCGTCACCTGCATCGCCCCGCACGTCGGCACCGAGCAGACCTTCGCCCTGCTCGACGAGTGGGTGCCCGACCCGCACCGCCCCGACCGCGACGAGGCGCTGGGCATCCTGGCGCTGCGCTACTTCCGCAGCCACGGCCCCACCACCCGGAAGGACTTCGCCGGCTGGACGGGCCTGACCGCCGCCGACGCGAAGCGGGGCATCGCCGCCGCCGGGACGGCGCTGACCACCGTGACGGTCGACGGGGTCGAGTCGGTGGTCGATCCGGCCCTGCTCGACGCGCCCCGGGAGCCGGTCGACGACGTGCACACCCTGCCCGGCTTCGACGAATACCTGCTGGGCTACAAGGACCGGTCGCTGATGGTCGACGCGGCGCACAAGCAGGCGATCATCCCCGGTGCCAACGGGGTCTTCCAGTCGACGGTGGTGCGCGGCGGCCGGGTGGTCGGCACCTGGAAGCGGACGCTGACCAAGACGAAGGTGAAGGTCGCGGTGCGTCCGCTGGTCGACCTCGACGCGGACACCCGGGCCCGGGTCGACGCGGCGCTGGAGGCGTACGCGGCGTTCGTCGGGCTGCCCCTGGCCGTCGACTGGGCCGCCGCCTGACCCGTCGTGTCCGGTGTGCTCATTGCCGGGTCAGTCCGACGGTGGCGGCGAGGCGGGCCACGTCGGCGGCGGTGGGGCCGGCGCGGAGCACGGCGGTCAGCGCGATGCGGGCGGCGGGGCGGGTGCGGGTCTCGGCGGGGGCGATGCCGTCGGCGGTGACCAGGGCGCGGCCGGCAGTGTGGGGGTCGCCGAGGTCGAGGTGGGCGCGGGTGATGTCGATGAGGTGGGCGGCCCGGTGCTCGGCGGGAAGCAGGTGCCAGGCGTCCTCCCCGGTGGCCCGGCGGTGGGTGGTGACGGCCCGGTGGTGGTCGCCGAGGCGCATGGCGGTCAGGGCACGGGCGAGTTCGACGGCGGTGGGTCCGAAGCCGGTGCCGTCGTTGTCGTGGTGGCGGTGCCCGCCGTGGGCGGTGGCGAAGTGGGCCGCGCGTTCGGTGAGTTCGCCGGCGGCGGTGTCGTCTCCCCATGCTGCGGCGGCGAGGGCGGCTTCGATCAGCAGGGTTCCGATCAGGGCGGGTTCGTCGGGCAGGAAGACGCGGGCGGGTGTCCGGTCGAGTTGGTGTACGGCGGTGAGGGCGGCGGTCATCGCCAGCCGGCCGCGCCGTAGGGCCCGGAGTGCCTGGGTGAGGGAGATCGCGGCGAGTCCTGCGCGTCGTGGGTCGCCGGTGGCGGCGGTCATCGCCCGGTCGGCGGCCAGCCAGGCCAGATTCGCCTCGCCGAGCTTGACCAGCACCTGGGCGGCGAGCCGGTACACCCGTACCAGCAGGTCGGCGGCGGACGGGTCCGCCGTCTGGGGGTGGCAGGCGTGGCGGCTGTCGTCGAGCAGGTCGGGCAGCATCCGCAGCACCTGGGGGTGGTTGCCGTTGCGGTACGCCGTCCACGCGTATCCCGCCTGGCCGTCGAGCTGCCGCACCGACGGCGGTGTCGGCTGGCCGCCGGTGGGTACGTCGTGGCGGGCCAGCGCCGCCCGGACCCGCTCGACGTCGCTGCCGGTGTCGGTGGCCGGTGTCCGTTGGGCCTTGCCGGTGAGCAGGACCTTCGGGGCGACGCCGAGGGCTGCGGCGACCGTCTCGATCACCGAGAGCCGGTCGAGGGTGCGTACGCCCCGCTCGACCTTGTCCACCCAGCTCTTCGACTTGCCGATCCGGTCGGCGAAGACCTGCTGGTTCATTCCCCGGCGGACCCGCAACTCCGCCATCCGCCGCCCGATCGGCAGGTCATTGCCGTTGCGCCGGCCGGGCCCGGTCATCGCTCCCCCTCCGCCGGCGGCATGGCCGACGTGGACTCCCCGCAGCGCGGACACCACCGGGACTTGACCCGGAACGCGAGCAGCCCGAGCAGGAACCCCGGCACCAGGCCACCGAACACGATCGACACAACTACGGAAGCCACGCGCACTCTCGCTTTCTGGCGCGCCTGCCGAGCGCCTCCGAGCGACCATTGCCCTGGTCACCTTCTGTGCCATAGGGTCTACTCGCAGTAAACGGACTCACTGCGGCGTCCGGTAGTCGCGCCGGGCACCGCGCTCGTTGAACGCGTGGAACGCGTGGAACGCCGATCCGACATGGAAGGCCGGTGAATGGCTCGGGCATCCAGGCAACGCAACGAGGAACTGCTTGCCCTTGTCGGGGAGTGTCAGTGGTCGTACAGCGCCTGCGCCGCAGCCGTACGCGCCGTCGCATACGAGAACGGCAACGCGCTTCCCTCTTGCGACCGCTCCCATGTGGGGCACTGGGTCGCCGGAGTGAAGCCCGGCGAGAGGACTTCCCGCTATCTGGCCGAAGCGATCTCCCGCAGGCTGGGTCGGGTGGTCAGTCCTACCGATCTCGGGCTTGTCGTCGGCGGTAGCCTGGAGCCTGACCTAGACGGCCTGGATTGGTGGAAGCACGACCCAGCCACTGATCTCCTAACGCTCGGGAGAGCCGACTTGGAGCGACGAGCGTTTGGACTCAACGCCCTGTATTCGCTGGCTGCGCTTGCTGTCCCCCTTGACTCCTGGCAGGACATCGCCGATCGGGGCCGGCGAGCGCGAGGTGGCGGCACCGCAGTGGGTCGCCGCGAGATTGACACAGTGCGGGACATGCTCGCCGTGTTCAGCAAGGCCGACGAGCGGTTCGGAGGAGGTCATGCCCGTCTCGCCGTGGTCCAATACCTCACCTCCGACGTGGCCGGTTACCTCCAGGGACACTTCACGTCCGACCACGATCGCCGGGCCATGTTCAGTGTCGCGGCCGAGTTAACCTACCTCGCCGGCTGGAAAGCATTCGACTCCTCCCTGCACGGGCTGGCCCAGCGCTACTACCTCCAGTCGCTGCGACTGGCAAACGAGGCGGATGACCGTGCCCTCGCCGGCTTCACGTTGCGCGCGATGGCGCACCAGGCCGTTGACCTCGGCCACGGACAGGAGGCGCTGCAACTCGCCAGTTCGTCCCTCGAATGGTCGAAGGGAAGGGCAACCCCGGCGGCGACTGCGCTCTTCACCATCCTCACCGCCCGGGGACACGCCGCGACGAGCGACACGGCCCGAACCTCGGCCGCGATCATCGCGGCTGAATCCCACCTCGCGAACGCGTCACCGGACGACGAGCCGACCTGGATTCGGACCAGCGGGTTCACCGAGACGTCTCTCGCCAGCCAAGCCGGCCAAGCCCTTCGTGACCTGGGCGACCTCCCCACGGCCGAAACCCAACTCCGCCGCTCGATCGCCACCCGCAACACCGAGGCGTACCGGCGTATCCACACCCTGACGCTGGCCAACCTCGCCGCCATCCAATGCACCGGAGGACGGCTACGCGAGGCGAGCGAGAACTGGAATCACGCCTTGGACGCGATGACCGGTGTCCAGTCCGGCCGAGCCACCTTGGCCGTGAAGAACATGCGAACATGCCTCAGCAGCTTCGGCCCCCGCCTGCCCACATTCGCGAAGCAACTCGACCAACGGGCCGCAGCCTTCCTCATCGGCACCTGACTACTGGGGGGCACCTCATCCAGTTCAGTGTGTCCCGCCGGGGCCGTTGGGTTACGTAACAACTTGATCGGCTGCTGTACCGCCTTGGCCGCCTGATCCTGCAACTCGTCGGCATCCGCACGGAGCGATTGACGCTTTTCGGTCACCAAGACCCGCCGCTGGGTTGCACCGGGACCCTGGCCGGCGAGCTGTTCCTTGAGTCGAGCCGCGACCTGGCGCGACTGTCGGCCGCGTACGACAATCTGACGGCGCTAGCGCGTCTCTCCGCCAACCGTCCTCGTTGCAGGACAGCTACTACCCGATGGACCTCGCAGAGGAGGTCCGCGAGTTGCTCTCGCCGAAGGACGTCCCGCAGGGCACCACCCGGCTCCTGGCCGAACGGGGTCACGAGCAGACGGCCTTCTACGACGAGTACGTCTCGCGGATGCCGACGCCCGAGGAAACGCGGCTGCTCGGGTTGCAGCCCGGCACGACGATCCTGCTGCACATCCGCACCGGCTACACCGAGCAGCGCCCCGTTCGGGTGTCCTTCAACGTGTTCGCCGGCGACCGCAACCAGATCGTCACCACCCACGGAGACGTGCACATCATCGGTAGATTCCGCCCGGAGGAAGCCCCCGAATGATCATCACGCCGGCCCGGCTGAGGGATGTCGACGTCATCATGAGCTGGCGGCGCGAGCGCGTGGCGTGGCTCGCCGCCCGGGACGAAGAGCAGTGGTCCATCCCGCTGCCCCGCTCCGCCGTGGCATCGACGATCTCCGCCGGACAGACGTGGATGGTCTGGGACGGCGACGATCCGATCGCCACCATCACCCTGACCGCGTACGTGGACGTCGACAACCTGTGGAAACCGGACCGGGACCCCGAGGCGCTGTGGCACCCCGAGGATGACCCGGCCGATGCGTTGTACGCAGCGAAGATGATGATCCCACTCGCCCATGCCGGCGAGAACCTCGGCGGTGAACTCCTGGACTGGGCTGGTGGCCGGGCATACGAGGCGGGGCTGACGTGGCTGCGGCTCGACGCCTGGACCACCAATCACCGACTGCACGACTACTACCGCAGGCAGGGCTTCCGACACGTCCGCACCGTCGAATCCCGCGTCTCCGGCACGTGTTTCCAACGGCCGTCCCAGCCCTACCTGCACGGCCGGCTCAAGACTGAGGCGGCACGACCCGCTCCGGAACCGTGCCAGGCCGCACCACACGCGTCCGGCGGCCCGAACTGCTCGACCCGCTCGTAGTCTCGTCATCGACACCGGGCCTGCCCGCCAACGCGCCCGCCGGCACCATGCCGAGAAAGCGGGAAAGAACGTGGGAGAAGACCCTGCATGTCAATGGCCTGGCGCTGCCCGCCCTCCTTGGCCTCGGCGGGTAGGAGGCTGGCTGAGCCCCGCCATCGCGCCGCTGCTGAGGTAGAGCACCACCGCGTACCGGCCAGTCGCGTCGAGGCTCAAAGCCAACTCATGCGGCCGAGGACAGCCAGTCAGGATCGGCGGGTGGAGCGATCACGACACAACGCCCGGGGATGCGCGCGCTGCCGGCATCATCGGCCCCTGCCGGATCGGCCTGCCCTGCGTTGGTCCCTATGGAGCTGCCCCGCCTGTGCGGTCGGTTGAGTGGGAGCGTGGACGGGGCAGCTCCATAGGGGCCGAAGGGTAGGTCCCCGACCGGGTGGGGGCACTTGTCAGGTTTCGTTGCTGGCCGGCGACAACGAAGCCCAATTCTGTTCAGCCCGCCCTGAGTGTGACGGCGATGTGCATGATCGTCGTCTCGGGCCGGGCTGACGCGTCTCGGGCCGCGCTCCGGGCCGCAACCGGCGAGGCCCCGCACACCGAAGCGATGGGCGACACCGCGCCGGAACCGGTTCTGTAAACAGACTTATCCATCGTGGAGGCTTCGGATGCATCCGGTCCGTCACGAACCAGCCTTGATCATCATTTATCCAGAGTGGATCATAAAAGAGGCCCCCCTACCTGGGAAAACGTATGAGATAGATCTTCACAGTGCCGGCGGGCTGCGGTAGCTTCAGGCCACTTTGCTAGGAGGCTGTCAATGTCTGCTGCGCGGTTCACCCGTGCTCTCGCCGCCGCCGTCACCGGCACGGCTCTGGTCCTGACCTCAACCCACCCAGCGCTCGCCGAACCGTCCACACCGGACGGTCCGCCACCCCCGACAGCCCCGTCGGCCCCACGACCCGAACCGGGAGAGATCGGCACGCATCGCGTACCGCTGCTCACCGGCGACACGGTCACCGTGAACACCGGTGCCGACGGCCGATCGACGTACGCGGTCGACGCCGCCGACGATCCGACCCGGTCCGCCACGTTCACCGTCCAGGGCAGCGGCGACGACCTGTTCGTCATCCCGTCCGACGCGGCGCCGTACGTGACCTCGGGCTTCCTGGAGCGCGACCTGTTCAACGTCCGTGAACTGGTCCGTCAGGGAATCACCGGCACCGCGAAGACCCTGCCGGTGATCGTCACCTTCCAGGGCGACCCGGCCGCCAAGACCCTGACCCGACAGGCCGACGCGCTACCGGCCAGCGAGAACAAGCGCACGTTGGCCAGCATCGACGGGGCGGCGCTAAGCGTGTCGACGGCGGACGCCGGGGAGTTCTGGAACGCACTCACCCCGGCCACGCCCGACCGCACCGGCCGCGCCGCACTCGGCAGGAGCGTCGAAAAGGTCTGGCTGGACCGCAAGTTCAAGGTCAACCTGGCCGAGAGCGTGCCCCAGATCGGCGCCCCCGCCGCCTGGGCGGCGGGTGTCACCGGGACCGGTGTGAAGGTCGGTGTGATCGACACCGGCATCGACCCGACCCACCCGGACCTGTCCGGCAGCATCGCCGGCATCGCCAACTTCACCGGCGAAGCGGACGGCGTCGACCACCACGGTCACGGTACCCACGTGGCCTCCACGGTGGCCGGCACCGGTGCCGCCTCCGGCGGACGTTACAAGGGTGTGGCACCGGGCGCCCAGGTGCTCTCGGCGAAGGCCCTCGACAGCAGCGGCTCCGGGCAGGACTCCTGGATCATCGCCAGCATGGAGTGGGCCGCCGCACAGGGGGCCGCCGTGGTCAACATGAGCCTGTCGGCGCCCGTCACCACCGACGGCACCGACCCGATGAGTCAGGCGGTCGACTCGCTGACCGCCTCCACCGGCACGCTGTTCGTGGTCGCCGCCGGCAACAACCAGGGTGACCTCTCCATCGGTAGCCCCGGCGCGGCGAACACCGCGCTGACCGTCGGCGCGGTCGACAACCGGGACGTACTCGCTTCGTTCTCCAACCGTGGTCCCCGCTACGGCGACGCCGCGGTCAAGCCGGAGATCACCGCGCCGGGCGTCGAGATCGTGGCGGCCCGCGCGGCCGGCACGTCCCTCTGGCCGATCGTGGACGGGCAGTACACCAGGGTCAGCGGCACCTCGATGGCCACGCCACACGTTGCTGGCGCAGCCGCGCTGCTCGCCCAGGCCAACCCGGACTGGACCCCGGCGCAGCTCAAGGACGCGCTGGTGACCACCACCAAGGCCGGCGCCTACTCGTGGTGGCAGGGCGGCACCGGGCGGCTGGACGTTCCGCGCGCCCTTCAGCAGCATGTCTACGGTTCGGCCACGGTCAACGTGGGCAGGATCGCCGACGGCACGCAGGCACCGATCGAACGTAAGGTCGCCTACACCAACGCCGGCGGCGCTCCGGTCACGCTCAACCTCGCGCTGGACGTGAAGGCGTTCGACGGCAAGCCGGTGCCCGCCGGTTCCGCCACGCTCTCCGCGACCAGCGTCGTCGTCCCCGCGAGGGGTGCCGCCGAGGTGACGTTCACCGTGGACCCCAAGGCCGGCCCGACCGGTGGGTACGGCGGTCTGCTGCTCGCGAGCACCGCCGACGGCTCGGTGTCGGTGCGGACCGCGCTGTCCTGGTACAAGGAGACCGCGATGCAGCCGGTGACCATCCGGCTCATCGGGTCCAAGGGCAACACGCCGCGCCCGCAGACGGTGGGCGCGATCCGGGTCGACAATCCGGTCGACAACGACCCGATGACGCTCCCGGCGTACTACGAGAACGTCCGCGACGGTGTCGTGACGATGCGCCTGCCGGTCGGGGTGTACGACATCCAGGTAGCGATGATGGAGCACGAGGAGGACGTCCGGCGGGCGACGCTGATGACCGAGACCGAGGTGCAGGTCAACGCGCCGACCGAGGTGACGTTGGACGCCCGCACGGCGGTCAACGTCCGGCCGCCTACGGCTGCCCCGACCGACATGCCGAGCGTCAGCTACGGCACCCTTCGCGGGTTGGCCGACGGCTCGGTGCTGCCCTTCGCGATGCTCATCGGCGGCGGCCAGTACGAGGGCTACGCCACGCCGACCAAGCCGGTAAAGATCGGCTTCTTCGAGTTCCACAACCAGTGGACCCTGTCCGAGGCGCTCGTGGACCTGCGGGTGCGGGGCGGTGGCCGGCTCGCACCGGACTACGACATGCTGTCCGCCAGCAGTCACCTGAACGGCAAGAAGCGGAACCTGCCGATGGTGTTCGCCGGTGCCGGTAGCCCGCAGGAACTGGCCGCGGCCGGCGTCAAGGGCAAGGCGGCGCTGATCCGGATCCAGATCCCGACGGACATGGAGTGGCCGTGGCGACACGCGTACGCGCAGAGCGCGGCGCGTACGGCACGGGACAACGCGGCAGCCGCCGGGGCCGGGCTCGCCCTGATCTATGTGGACGTCGCGAGGGCTCCCGCGCTGCTGGGCAACCTCGTGCCGAGCACCGACACGATGCTCGCCCTCACCCTGTCCCGCGACGAGGGTGAGTCGCTGCGCAGGCGCGGCAAGAGCACCGTCACCCTGGGCGGCACCAGCGGCCCGTCGTACGTCTACCACCTGCGTCGGGACCACCCCAACGGCGTGCCGGGCACCCCGGAGCGGCCGGTGGACCCGAAGGCGATGGTGAAGCTGAAGACGACCTACCACGCCGACAAGCCGCTCATGGTCGACTCGATCTGGGGCGCGCTGGGTCCGAGGGACCCGTGGTCATCGCAGAGCACCTGGCGGTTCCCCGGCCCGACCGCACGTACCGAGTACGTCGGTGAGGGTGACCACCTGCAGTGGCTGCGGTACATCGTGCAGGTGGGCAAGACCCAGGCGGGCGGGGAGGAACAGTTCTGGTGGACCTCGGACGACTACTTCCGGGCGGGCACCCGCAGCCGGGACGAGTCGTGGTTCGCCGCGCCCATCCGGGTCGGGGCGATCGAGGTCACGTCCCCCGTGGTGCGGGCGAACACCTGCGGGTTCTGCCGGGACGGCGACACCTTCCTCGCCGGGCAGTACTGGCTGGACGGCACCCCCGGGCACAGCATGGTCGCCTCCACCGCCAACAGCACCTGGAAGCTGACCCGGAACGGCGTGGTGATCCCACCGCTGACCACGTCCCCGCGCCGGTTCCAGCTACCGGCCGGGTCGGGCGTCTACCGCCTGGAGACCACGGACACCGGCTACGGGCTCAACTCGGTCCAGACCCTCGCCCCCCGGGTGGACTCCGTCTACACCTTCCGCTCGGCGACCCCGACGAAGGGCACCCCTGCCGGGTACATCTGTCCGATCGGCACCGGATCGTGCGCGTTCCAGCCGGTGCTGCAACTCGACTACGACCTTGACCTGGACCTGAACAACCAGGCCAAGGCCGGCCGGGGACACCAGTTCACGATCACCGCGGCCGCGCACGGGCTCACCCCCGACAAGCCGAGGGTGAAGGGGATGTCCGTCTCGACGTCGACCGACGGGGGTGCCACCTGGCACGCCGCGCGGGCGGTGCCGATCGGCGGCGGGAAGTTCAACGTCCGCACCGTTCACCCGGCGTTGTCCAGCACAGACGGCTACGTCTGGCTGAACGTCAACGCCTGGGACGCCGACGGCAACCGAACCGAGCAGACCATCCAGCGGGCGTACGCCCTCCGGTAGCTCACCGTGGTGGGGCGCGGTCGGATCCTCCCGTCCGCGCCCCACCCGGACCTTCAGCCGTTGGACCGCTCTTCGTCACTCCCACGAGGGCCGAGGCGATGAGGGCGACAGCCCGATCATCGTCATGGGCCAGTTGCCGCAGGACGTCCTGCGCGATGGTCGCCGGCATCTCGGCTAGTGCCTGGGTCAGGCGTATCCGCACCGCAGAGTCCGCAGGGTGTGCGGCGAGCTCGTCGACCAGTGCGCTCATGATCCGGTCCCCGTACCCGGGGTCCAGTGACAATGCTCCCAGGACCTCGGCCGCCTCGACGTCGTTCGCGCCCTCGACCACCATGCCGACGAGTGTCGGCACGGCTGGGGTCGCGCCACGCGCACCCAATGCCAGAGCAGCATGCCTGCGCACCGTCTTATCCGAGTCCCCGAGTGCGTCCGCGAGCACCGCGGACGCCTCGTCACCGGGCATCTCGGTGATCGCCAGGACCGCGCGCCGCCGGATGTCGACGTCCTCCGAATACACGCCGGACGTCACGCGGCACGTCCTCGGCCGGGGCCAGGACGGCCTGCTGTCTTCAGTCGGTCTTCGGTCCGTCGGATGAGGTCGCCGACCAGTGCGGACGGCGGATGACCCGAAATCCTGGCCAGGGCCTCGGTCTCACCGGTCCTCCGCCATATCCCTCTCCCGCGCATGCCCCGGGGAAGGCCGCCGCTACGCCGCCCCATCCCGCCCCGCACACCGGGCAGTCGGGTAGAGCGGGCCGACGAATACCCCCACCCGGTCGGGGACCCACCCTCCGGTCCCTATGGAGCTGCCCCGTCCACGCTCCCACTCCACCGACCGCACAAACGGGGCAGCTCCATAGGGACCAACGTAAGGCAGGCCGACCCGGTAAAGGCCGACCAGGCTGGGGCCGATGGTGTCGGCAGCACGCGCATCCCCTGGGGCCGGCCGCAACAGCGAGGCGTCGATCTGGGCGCGCGCCAACTGTCCGGTCCGGATGAACCTGGCACGCCCGGTCGCCCGCGACCTGCGGTGGCGCCAGGTAGCTCGGACGGTCCGGCCCGATGTTGTCCGGACCTACTTGGCGCTTTCTGTGATCCTCAAGGTCACTCAGCGCCGCAGCGTTCCGGCGCTGAGTGCCCTGGCTCATTGAATCTTGCAGAGGTGGAGCCGATGAACTGCGGAGTGACAGGCTGCTTGCAGAGTTCGCCGGGTGTTTGTCAGTGGGCGTTCAGCGGATCGGTGTCGTCTGCGCCAGGGCAATGCGCCAGTCGTCGCCCCTGCGGGTCATGACGTAGGTCATGATGCCGGTCAAGGGCAGCTCGGATGAGTCCTCCGCCTCGGGCCGTTCGTCGTGGATCGTCTTTGTCAGGCTCACGATGGCGACGTCGGGGGTGGCGAACCGGATGTCGTTGACCTCCAGCACGGTCCGGATGTCCTTGAGCGGGGAGGAGAGCGCTTCGGCCATGGCCGAAGCGAAGGACTCGCGCCCGAAGAGGCGCCGCCCGGCGAGGTTGATGAGCACCAGGTCGGAGGTGTGCAGGGCGGGCAGTACGTCCGGGTCGATCTGCGCCTCCTGGGTCCGCGCGACGAGTTCGCGGATCCTCTTCTCGTCGTCGTTGGTGGGGGGAGTGGAGTTCGTGGTGTCCATGGGGACAACCTAGAACCTCAACTTAGGTTGAGATCAACTCCTCGGGCCACCCTCACCCGGACTGGACCACCCGCTGGACCAGATAGCCCGGACTGGGCCACTTTCACCCGGACGGGACACCAACGAGCGCGTAATCGCATCTGATCGAACAGGCGCCGGTCAGACCAAGACGGAACGATCATTACGAGAAGACGTCCACACTCGGGGGTTACCCCTGGGCAGTTGCCGTTGCGGTAGTCAGGAAAGGTCCCCTGCTATCAAAATCCGATAGCAGGGGACCTTTCCTTGCGCACATCGTTGCCGCGCTGGGGCCCCGTCCGGGCTGCCGCGCTGCCGCGCTGCCGCGCTAGACGCGGGTGATGCGGATCGCGTCGGCGATCACGTAGCCGGTGCTACCGGACCACCGGCTGATACCCACCTTGTTGGCGTCCCCGGCGGCCAGCGTGAAGTTGCCCAGCGAGCGCCATCCACCACCGTTGGCTTCCTGGTTCACGGTGACCGTCTGGTTTCCGCTGCTGGTCGCCACGATGTACGGCGTGGCGGTGTTGTAACCGGCGACGGCCGGGTACCAGACCTCCACCCGGTAGGTGGCGGTGGCCGGGATGTTCACCTTGTACCAGGCGGCGTCACTGGCCGCGACCGGGTTGGCGTACCGGTAGTCGGCCCCGTAGCGCTGCGCCGAGTACGACGAGGTGCTCCAGTTGGCGCTCGCGGTGAACCGACCGGCGGTGGTGTTGTCCACGATGGTCGACCAGGTCGGCGGCGGCGTGGTGGTGCCGGTGACGAGCTGCATGTAGTAGGTCCAGTTCCAGTTCGGACCCGGGTCGGTGTGCGTGGCGCCCGGCACCTGGTTGTGACCGATGATGTTGCTGCGGGTCTTCGGGATGCCGTACTTGTCGCACAGGTGCCGCGTCAGCGCGGCCGACGACCGGTACATCGCGTCGGTGTACCAGGAGGCGTTGTCGACGTAGCCCTCGTGCTCGATACCGATCGACTGGGTGTTGTAGGTCCAGTTGCCGGCGTGCCAGGCGACGTCCTTGTCCCGCACCATCTGGGTCACCGCGCCGTCGGAGGAACGGAGCAGGTAGTGGGCGCTGGTGCCGGCGGCTGCGTTCTGGAACCAGCTGATCGAGCCGGCGTAGCTGCCCTGCATGGTGTGGATGATGATGTAGTTGATCGGGTACGACGACTCGCGGCTGGAGGCCGTGTAGTTGGACGAGTTCGCCGCCACCCAGGCCGCCGGGCCGTAGTCGGTGCTCTGGGTGCCCATGTCGGCGGCGCCCAGCGGTGCCACTGCGGCGTAGTCGCCCCGCTGGGGCGCGACCGGACGGCCGTCCACGGTGACCTCGCCGGTGGCCGTGGACGCCCTGAAGCCGCTGCCGAGCAGGTCGTACACGGCGTCGGCGTACAGCCGGGCGGTGGGCTTGTCCGACGAGCCGCCGTAGCGGGCGATCAGGCCGTACCACTGGTTGACGTCGTCGCGCTGCTTCGCGGTGAGCCCGGCCTGATCGGCGTACGAGCGGAGCACCGCCGCCGCGCCGGCGACGTTCGCCGCGTCACTGGTGCGCAGTTCGGTGCGGTCCAGTCGGGCCCGGCGCGCGGCCTCGTCGAGGGTCCGCACCTTCGGGTTGCTGGTCAGGTGCATCACGCCGTACCCGCCGGAGGCGCTGGGCTCGCCGTTGTGACCGTCCAGCCGGGTCTCCGCGTACCCGAGCGCGGCGAGCAGGTCGCGCGGCACGTCGGAGCGGGCCGCAGCCTGGTCGAAGGCCGCAGCGAGCGTCTCCGCGCCTTGCTGCGGCGCGGCCTGGGCCGGGTGGCTGGTCAGGCCGATCATCAAAATCGCTGCGCCGCCGAGCAGTTGGCTCACCCGACGCGAGGGTCTCCGAACAGTCACCGTCACTCCTCGTCGACTACAAAGGGCGACTGCAATCATGTCGCCCGGGTCGCCGCACCATATAGCGCGACATCCATCTATGTCGAGACCTTGCATCGGCCTTGATGATGATGAAGAATTCCTTCATTTCGTGGGCCTCGGGACAACAGCGGCGTGCCGCCTGGGGCACGCCGTCGACACGACTCACCCCACCGCACCTGCCGTGGAGCGGCACCCACGCCAGGACCCCCCAGGCCCCCCTGATCGAAGCGCTCCCATCCGACGTCGCAATCGCCCCGGCCCTCAAGACCGGAGGCCATGGATGGGCCGGCCTGGTTACCTCCCGCAGACGCTGACGTCGCAGGCCCGTGGGTACGACACTCGGTCAGTCGCCTCGACCGTTCGGCGGTAACCCGCTTCGGGCGCGTCTGTCTTAAGGTGACAGTCCTGACGAACTACGTACACCCATCAGGATCGCGTGTCTTCTCCACCGCGCCCTCGACGATCGGAAGAGCGATGACCGGCCTCGCCGTCCTGTCCGACGCACCTGTCCGCTGCGATGAGGACCAGCTGCGGTTCGACCGATACGTAGAGCCGATCCTCTCGTTGTTGACCAGCCCCACGAGCACGACCCCCTTCACCGTCGGTGTGCTCGGCGCGTGGGGCAGCGGGAAGTCGAGTGTCCTCGCCATGGTGGACGAGCGGCTGGGTGTGGAGAACCCGGATGCCTTCGTCCGGGTGCACTTCAATCCCTGGGTGCACCGCAACGAGCCGAACATGCTCGTACCGCTGTTGCACGCGCTTCAGGAGACACTGCTGGCGGACCGGAAGAAGCGATTCACCCACGCCGTAACCCGGGTCGCCAGCGTCATCGGGACCCTCACCGCGGACGCACTCCTGACCACCCTCACCGCGGGCTTCCTGACCGTGGACAAGTACGACCAGGCCGTGGAGCGGTACGTGGCACAGCGGAGCCAGGTCGAGAGCGAGCTGCGCAACCTGCGCAACCTGCTCCGCGACGAGGTGGCCGGCATCCGTGGCCAGGGCGCCCAGGTCGTCTTCTTCATCGACGACATCGACCGCTGCGAACCGGACCAGATCGTGGACCTGCTCGAGTCGGTCAAGCTCTTCCTCGACGTGCCCGGGGTGTTCGTGCTGATGGCCATCTCGAAGGAACTGGTCGACCGGGGCGTGGCCATCAAGTATCAGGGCTTCGGCTTCGACCCGGACGGCATGATGGACATCGGGGACGAATACCTCGAGAAGATGATCCAACTGCCGCTGTACCTGCTGCCGCTGGACAGCCGGAGCGTTCGGCGTTTGGTCGAGGCGCACGCTCAGCCGGCTCTGCTGGCTCGGCACGGCGACCTGTTGCAGGTGGTGCTGAGGCCGAACCCGCGCAAGATCAAGCGCGTGCTGAACTTCCTCACGGTCACGACCGCGATCGTCGCCGGGACTCCCGGCCTCGACGAGTTGCGCGACGACCTGGTGGTCCGGCTGGCCGTACTGCGGGTGCAGGTGCCCCGGCTCTTCTCCGCCGTGCTGACCGATCCCCGGGTGCTCGTGGTCCTGGAGTGTCTGTACCGGGACCGCCTGGAGTTCACCGAGGACGGCTTCCGCAGTCGATACGGGGACGACTCGGGCACCTCCCTGTACCACGCCGTCGCACCGCACTACCGGCGGCAGCCCGAACTGGAACACCTGTTCGCCGCGTCCACCTTCGAGGAGGAGCAGGACCGGATCCACGACTACCTCACCCTGTTCGGCGGGCGGGCGGCATGAGCGGTGGCGTCGGCCCTCGGGCCCGAAAAGCCAAGGACCAGGTGGACTACAAGCGGTACGGCCTGACCCAGGGCGACCCGTACCGGCACCGTGACCTCGATCCCCGGAAGGAACGGGACCGCGCTCTGCTGGTGGACTTCGCCGGGGCCCCGTTCGACGAGATCGAGGAGCAACTCGACCAGGCGGCGGCAACGGGTAAGGCCGCCGCCTTCCTGCTGTCCGGCCGCGAGGCGACCGGCCGAACCTCGTTGGCCAAGCTCATCGCGCACCAGTACCGGGAACTCCACCAACTGGGCGACGACTTCAGGTTGATCGTGTACGACGAGATCGATCACGACAGCCTCCGGCGTGCGCAGGAGGTGCTGAAGGCGATCCGGAACGAGCTGATGGAGCTGGGGGGCTGGGGCGAGCACCGGGACCGGCTGCTCGAGGTGGTCCCCAACGGGCCGACCCGGCCGGAGATCCTCGACCTGCAGGCCCAGGCCGGTTTCCTGGCGAACTACATGCGGAAGCGGATGAAGCCGGCCTGGACGCTCGGCCTGCTGATCGAGGGCATACAGAACGACGACTTCCTCGACACGCTGGCTGTCGTGTTCGCCCGGGTCGATCTCCTCGTCGTCGTCACCCGGGACGACTACCGCACCGCCGACACCGCCGACCCGGACCGGATGAAAGAGCGCGACCGTTGGCGGCGGTGGGCTCTGCCGGTGCAGGTGCCACTGCTGAGCGGGGACGACGTCGACCTGCTGGCCCGCAATCGGTGGCAGCACGAGGCACCCGAGCTGGAGTGTCCCTTCGAGCTGAAGGGCATCCGGGACACCTTCGGCGCGCGGCGCCCGCCCGTCGGGCGCGCGCTGCACTGGCTCGGTTGGCTGCTGGAGTGGCGGCTACGCACGTACAACGGGGACGAGTGCTGGCCCGCCGCGCGGAACCTGCGCATCCCCGCGCAGTGGATCGAGGAATCGGTGCAGCAAGCCGAGAGCGCCCCGCCCCACGCGGAAGGAGGCCTCCGTCGTGTCCGCTGAGCTGCCCCGACTGAACCCCTTCCCCGCGCAGGCCACCACCGCCATCGAGGAGGGGCCCTTCGCCGAGTCGTACCAGAGGTGGGCCGGCGCCACGCCCACGGTGGCCCTGCAACAGGTCCGCCGGCTGAGCCTGCTCGTGAGCAGGTTTCGCCGGTCCCATGAGCTGGGCGGCGTCTCCAGCGGCCAGGTGGCATACGTGCACGGTGCCCACGGCGCCGGCAAGACCCACGCCATCCGGGCCGCCGTCGGCCAGATCGCCACCCATCCCGGCAACGCGCAGGTGTTGCCGTTGTACGTCAAGCTCGATGGTTCGGACTTCGTACAGGCGTACCGCCGGCTGATGGCGCAGCTCTCCCTCTCCGACCTCACGGGGCTGGCGCTGCGGTTCCTTGGTTCCCTGTCGGCCGTGGCCGACCCGTCGCCCGCGACCGCCGATATCCAGGACGACCTCCGCCGGGATCCCGCCGCATTGCTGCAGATGTTCGACGACCACCTGTTGGAGCGCGGCCTGCTGCTGGAGGCGCAGGCGGACCGGATGCGCGACGCCGTACGCGACGAGAGGAACTTCCAGCGCGCACTGACCTACCTGCTGGAACCGGCCCTGAAGGAGGTCGCGTACGACTGGCTGCTGGGGCGGCAGGTCAGTGAGCCCGAGCTGCGGCGCGTCGGCATATCGCGGCAGCTCGACACGCCGGACCAGTGCCGCTACGGCCTCCAGTTGCTGACGCTGATCTGCGAGCGGGCCGGTCGGCCGCTCGTGCTCATCCTCGACCAGGCCGAGAAGCTGCTCCTCGATGCCCAGGAGCGGGTGGTCCCGGAGGGCGCGGGGCTAC
The DNA here is from genome assembly GCF_040296145.1 of Micromonospora sp. NPDC002296. Taxonomy (NCBI): domain Bacteria; kingdom Bacillati; phylum Actinomycetota; class Actinomycetes; order Micromonosporales; family Micromonosporaceae; genus Micromonospora; species Micromonospora sp. NPDC002296. Next base: position 11,515 of record NZ_JBEOWQ010000047.1, on the reverse strand, counting down.
TGCACTCCCTGGTCGAGGCGATTCCCGACCTCAAGGGCATGCTCATCGTCGCCAGCAACGACCGCGCCTGGAACGCGCTCCCGCAGGACCTGCGGCAACGCTTCGGCGCGAACGACATCGTCTGCTCGACGTTGCAGCCCGACGAGGCCCGGGACCTGGTCGGCCGGTACGTCGTCGCGTCGTTCGGCACGCAGACGCCGCCGGGCTACCGGGCCCCCTGGCCGTTCAGCGACGCCGCGATGCGCAAACTCCTGCGCAACAGCGGTGGCAATCCGCGGGCCCTGCTACAGCTGGCATTCCAGTCCTTCGACGCGCTGGACACGGACGCGAAGGAAATCGACGAGAGCGGCGTGCCGGACGATCTCGCGGTTCTCGACCGCGAGGGCGTGGACCGGGCCGTCCGTCGGGTCCTACGGCGGCTCGGGCCGGTCACCCGCGAGCCGGAGCTGGGCTTCCACTACGCCGTGGACACTCCGCACGACGGCCGCCTGCTGATCCGGCTCAGCGAGGCCATGTTCTACACCGACGAGACCGAGCGCGCCGAAGAGGACGTGGCGGTTCGGCTGACCATGCCCCGCAGCGCGGCTGACCGTATGGGCGGGCCCGCCACGCCGGTCGGCATCCAGCCGAGGCACGTCCTGATCGTGATCGGCTATGCCAGCACCGAGGTGCTGCACCTGCTGCGGGACGTCTACGACGAGGTGCTCGTCTACCGTGACGGCGAATCCATCGCCAGGGCGCTGGCGGCTCTGATCGAGGGAGCCGAGCGGCACGGCACGGGGCGATACGAGCAGGTCGACTTCCCCAGGCTCTACGGCGAACTCGCCGACCTGGGGCTGGACCGGTCCCGTAACGCCGGTGAACTGCGGCGGGCGATGCTCGGGGCGAACCGGCGACAGGTCGACAGCCAGATCGAACGGCGCTTCGACGAGTTGGCCATCCGCTGGCCGGACGAGCGGCGGCGGTTGGTGGACAGGATCGAGGCGGTTCGGGTTCGGCGGGAGCGGGAGGAACTGGCCGAGATCCACGAGGTCTACCTCACGTACCGGCAGCGCACCTGGTTCATCGGCTCCCTGATACTGCTCGTCACGACGGGGGTGGCGGTCATCGCGTTGGCGGTCGGCGAAACCCTGCCGACCAACCTGCTCTATCTGGTGGCGATGTTCGCACTCGCCCTCGCCTTTCTCGTGCTGGTCCATGGCAGCCGGACCAGGGTGATACGAGCCGGTGAGCCAGCGTCGAGGGCGGAACTCGACCGCATCGCCGCGGACCAGATCCGGCATCGGGGACCTGCCCTGTGGCGGGCGCCGCTGCAACCGTTCCTGGCACTGCTGCAACAGCCGCCGTGGACCGATCTCCGCTCCGGTGATCCCTACCGCCGGTACGGCTTCGTGCTGACGAGAAGCCGTGCGGACCATCGGAGGAGGCTCAGGGCCGCGCTCGCCGTCGAGCGGGTGGCGGTGATCCGCCGCGCAGTGATGAACGCACTCGGTCAGCTGACCGAACAGAGTCAGCATGCCCCGGACCTCGTCGACGTGGAACTTCTGCCCCGGTCGGTTGTTCCCCACGACCCCACCGCGGCCGAACCGGCCGACGTCGAGCTTCCTTACCGGATCCAGCATCAGCGGATCGACGCCTGGTCGAAGATCGCCCGGCGACCGCCGGCGGAGCGGCTGCTCATCGCCCTGGCGAATCTCGATCGCCCGTGGGTGGGACGGCCGGAGAACAGGACGAACGAGAACACGACGACGTCTGCGGACGGCGGCCGGGGCCGGCTTGCGCACCCGGGCGTGGTCGGCCAGGTCGACCGGAACGTGCGGGGCGAGACCGACCCGGCGATCCTCTTCGTGCTGGACGTCGCGAGGGGTCGAGGCGCGGCCGGCGAGTTGTACGACACCGGCCTGACCCGGCACCCGGACCTGCTGCTGGACGCGTTGGCGGAGGTGTCCGAGGGCGGCATCCGGCGCGCGGCGCACCTGTTGTCCCCCTTCACGCCGCAGGGCCTGGGATGGCACGACCAGCTACATCTCGCCACGGAGATCGAGCGGCTGTACCTCTTCGTCGAGCAACTGCTCTTCTTCCGCGACGGGGGAGTCGACCGGGGCGCGGCATGATCGGCCGGGGCGGTGAACCACCCCACCATCCCCGCTGTCAGCCGTGGGGACGACCTCGGCCCGCTGCGGTCCGGCCCGTCCCGCCGTAGGCTCGGCCGATGGACGCCACCTTTTTCTTCGACCCCGCCTGCCCGTGGACCTGGCGCACCTCGCGCTGGCTGGTGGCCGTGGCCGACGCCCGCGGGCTGACCGTCGAGTGGCGGTCGTTCAGCCTCGCCATCCTGAACGAGGGGAAGGTGGCGCCGCAGTTCGCCGAGGCGATGGCCGCCTCCGGCCGGGCACTGCGGCTGGTGGAGGCGCTGCGCGCCGAGGGCCGGGGCGAGGACACTGCGCGCTTCTACGCCGAACTGGGCGCGCGCACCCACGACGCCGGCAACCCGCTGTCGGGCAAGCTGGTGGAGGCGGCCGTCGAGGCGGCCGGCCTCACCGCCGCCGCGCCGGCCCTCGACGACGACCGTTGGGACGAGGCGGTACGCGAGTCGCACGCCCTGGCGTACTCCTCGGCGGGCCCGGACATCGGCTCGCCGGTGCTGACCGTGCCCGGCGCTGAGCGCGGCATCCACGGCCCGATCCTGACCGAGGTCCCCGGCACCGACGACGCGCTGACCGTGTGGGACTCGCTGCTGCCGCTGCTGCGACTGCCGGCCTTCCACGAGATCAAGCGCGGTCGCCGCTGACCGGCGCGGACGGTGGCCGACGGACCCGGCCGGCATGATGGCCGGATGATCGCGCGCTTCAAGGACCTCTGCATGGACGCCAACGACGCCCTCCGGCTGGCCGGCTTCTGGGCCGGTGTGCTCGACGGCGAGGTGGTCGACACCGGCGACGGGGACGCTCGGATCGACCCCCGGGGTGGCCCCGGCGCCGAGTCGATCTGGGTAAACCGGGTGCCCGAGCCGCGCACCGTCAAGACCCGGGTACACCTCGACCTGCGACTGGCCGGGCCCGAGCCGACGGAGCTGTTGGCGGCCGGGGCCCGGCTGGTCCGCGAGCCGGACGTGGAGGTGAGCTGGTGGGTGCTGGCCGACCCGGAGGGCAACCAGTTCTGTGCCTTCGCCCCCCGGGAGGGCTCCCGACCGGGGACGTTCGAGCTGGTGGTGGACAGCGCCGACCCGATCGCCCAGGCCACCTGGTGGGCGGGGATCGTCGGCGGCCGGGCGGAGACCACCGAGGAGGGCACCGCGTCCGTCGTCGGCGCGGCGGGCTTCCCCTGGGACCGCTGGGTCTTCGACCCGGTGCCGGAGCGCAGGCGGGTGAAGAACCGGGTGCACTGGGACGTCGACCTGACCGGTCCCGACGCCACCCGGCTGATCGCCGCCGGCGCGACGCTGTTGCGCGAGCCCGACGCCGACATCGGCTGGTGGGTGCTGGCCGACCCGGAGGGCAACGAGTTCTGCGCCTTCGCGCCGCGTCCCAAGCCCTGAGCGCCCACCCGGCGGCAGGAGCGTTCCGACACGGGCCCGGCGATGCTACCCAGCGTCCGCCGGTTGGACTAGCGTTTCCCCAGCGTTCCCCCAACTCGGCCGCCAGCGCGTCGCCGTCGAAGTCGATACGCCCCCGGCCGGGCCCTGCCTGCCCGATCGGTGGGTAATCGAGCGATCCCCCCGCTGCCGGTCCACCGGTTGGGCAGGATCGTTGACGACGAGGAGGTGCCGTCGTGCAGGACACCCGCGCTCTCGCCCTGACGTTCGAGGTGAGCGGCCTGCCACCGGTGAAGACCGAAGCCCTGTCCATCTTCGCCGCCGGGCACCGGCAGGCGACGAGGGTCCGGGCCCTGCTCCTGGCGGCCTGCTCGGCGGCCCAGCGCACCGGCTGGACCCCGCTGAACGGGTCGGTGGAGGTGGAGGTGACCCTGCGCTGCCCGCCGGGGCACCGCATCTCCGACGCCAGCACCTTGCTCGGCGGGGTCTGCGCGGTGCTGCAGGACAAGAAGCGGGTCGCCACGATCGGCCTCACCCACCTCGGGGTCCTCGCCGACGTCGCGCTCTACGCCGACGACCGGCAGATCCGCCGGCTGTCGTACCTGGAGGAGCCGGCGGAGGTTTTCTCCTACCAGGTACGGGTGGCCGCCGTGCCGGCCGTGGTTTGACGGACGCCCGCGGTGGGGTACCGCGGACGCCGACGAAGGGAGCGCCGATGTCGGAGCCACATGTCACGCTCGACCCGAGCGGGCTCGATCCCGTGCAGAAAAAGTTGCGGGGCCCGCTGGAGGATCAGCTGACCTCGGCCCTGCAGGCGGCCACCGAACGGATCCGGGTCAGCTACGCGGGCGAGCCGGTCGAGCAGGTCTGCCAGCGGCTGCTGGACGAGACCCGGTCCGGGCTGCACCCGGACATCGCCGCCGGCTTCCGGCCGGACATGGACGAGTTCTGCCGGGTGGCGGTGGCGATCGTCCGGGGCGAGATCTCCTGACCCGCGGTCGCCGGCCCGCGACCCGGCGGCGTCGGCCCGCCGGGTCGGCTCGGGTCAGGACCGGGTCCGCAACTCCCCGGCCCTGACCCACCAGCCGTCGTCCGGCATGGCAGCGGAATCCGCCGCGACGAGCGCGTGGGCGCGGCACGCCGCCCACGCCGGGCTCAACGCGGCGAGCCAGCCCGCCCGCACCTCAGCTCCACGGTGCTCCACCGCCGGACTTCGGCACGCTCCCGACTCACCCCGACGAGCCGCGAACGCCGGCCAAGGCTAGGTCCGTCGCCGTAGGTCGAACAAGATTTCCCGCCGCCGGGCGGGGATGATTGAGGTCAATGCCGAAAACCGGCATGTGCCCGTAACACGGTCAGCGGTCCCGGCGCTTTACCCACCGGGAGCGGGTCCGTCCGGGTGGTTTGCGAAAGCCGGCCGAGGGCTCAGAAGTGCCGGAGCAGTTCCGGGAAGGCGGCCAGCCGGAGCACCCCGGCGTCCGTGGGGTCGAGGTCGTCGTGCTCCAGTACCCAGGTGTTCTCGTTCGGGATGAACACCGCCCGCATCCCGGCCGCCCGCGCCGGCAGGATGTCCGACCTCGGGGAGTTGCCGATCATCCAGGCGCCGGCCGGGTCGAAGCCGTGCTCGCCGACCAGCCACCGGTAGGTCTCGGCGTTCTTCTCCCGCACGATGTGCGCGGCGTGGAAGTGGTGCAGCAGCCCGGACGCGTCCAGCTTGCGCTGCTGCTCCTCGCGGTCGCCCTTGGTGAGCAGCAGCAGCCGGTGCCGCCCGGCCAGCGCGTCGAGCGTCTCGGCGACCCCGGGCATCAGCTCGACCCGGTGCGCGACGAGCGCCTCGGCCAGTTGGTCGATCTCCCGGCGCTCCGCGTCGGTGGCGGGACGCTCGCGCAGCCGCTCCAGGCACTCGCCCAGGCTGCGCAGGAAGACCTTGCTGCCGTACCCGTGGGCGACGGCGTTGGCCCGCTCCACGTCGTCGAGCACCTTCCGGATCTCGACCCGGTCGAGCGTGGGGTGGTCCATCCAGTCGAGGAAGTCGTCGATCACCCGCTCGAACAGCACGTTGTTCTCCCACAACGTGTCGTCGGCGTCGAAGACCATCACCTGCGCGCCCCGGCGCCGCCCCATGGCGTGTCCCATGTTCTTCCCTCCCGCACGACCCCGGGACACCGTACTGCCGGCGCGGGAACGAGGCACGCGGGTTTAGGCCGGGCAGAACGGGTACCGCCGGGACGACCCGCGACGAGAGGAGCAGCCGCGATGACGGCGACGACGAGCGCCATGCTCAGAACGTACCCGGCCGAGATCAATCTGGACCGCGACCGGCTGGCCCGGACGATCGACGCCCTCGCCGCGTGCGCCCAGGCGTGCACCGCCTGCGCGGACGCCTGCCTGGGCGAGGACAACGTGGGCATGCTCGCCAAGTGCATCCGCACGGACCTGGACTGCGCGGACATCTGCGCCGCCACCGCCCGGGTGATCTCCCGGCACACCGGCTACGACGCGAACATCACCCGATCGCTGCTGGAGGCGTGCGTCACCGCCTGCCGCTCCTGTGGGGACGAGTGCGAGCGGCACGCCGGGACACACGAGCACTGCCGGATCTGCGCCGAGGCCTGCCGCGCCTGCGAGCAGGCGTGCCGGGACCTGCTCGCCACGATCGGCTGACGACGCGCCCACCGCCGGTTGGCCTGACCGGTCGGGGCAGGCCGGCGGCCGACGCCGATGCGCCGACCAGGCGCGTCCCGGCCGGCCGCGGCTCGTTCATCCGGACCGGGAGCCGCCTGCGGCGCCGACCTCGGCATCACCTCGGGCGCCTACAACTGGCAGCTCTACCAGCCCGGAACCCGGTTCTGGCTGTTCCAGGCCATCGAGACCGGCATCTTCGTCGCCGTCGCCGCCCTGCTGCTCCACCTCGCCGTCCGCCGCATCCGCCGCGTCGCGTGACCGTGCCGCCGTCGATGGGCCGCGTCAGCGGCGCAGGGTGAGGATCAGGTCGGCGACCAGTGCCGTCCAGCCGGTCTGGTGCCACGCGCCCAGCCCTGCGCCGTTGTCGCCGTGGAAGTACTCGGGGAAGCAGATCAGGTCCCGCCAGTCCGGGTGGGTCTGGAAGAGCTGGGCGGCCCCGTAGATCGGCCGGCGGCCCCAGTCGTCCCGGGTGAACAGCGAGATCAGCCGGGCGGAGAGGTCGTCGGCGATCTCGTCGAGGCTGCGCTTCACCCCCGACCTGGTCGGGTACTCCACCTGGAGGTCGTCGCCGAAGAACGCGGCATAGTCGCGCAGCGCGCTGATCAGCAGGAAGTTGGTCGGCATCCAGATCGGGCCGCGCCAGTTGGAGTTGCCGCCGAACAGGCCGCTGGTCGACTCGGCCGGCTCGTAGCCGACGCTGAACTCCTGCCCGCCGAGGGTGACGGTGAACGGCTTGTCCAGGTGGGCGCGGCTGAGCGTGCGCAGGCCGTACTCGGAGAGGAACTCGTCGGTGTCCAGCATCCGGGCCAGCAGCCGGACCACCTGCTCCGGGCCGACCATGGACAGCAGCCGCTGCTGGCTGCCGTCCGGGCCGATCCGGCGGGCGCCGATCACGCCGGCGTACTCGGGGCGGTTGGTGAGGAACCAGCGCAGCCGGGCGCCCAGCTCGGGCAGCCGGCGCAGGGTGCGCGCGGTGAGCCGGGTGGTCGCCGCCAGCGGCAGCAGCCCGACCACCGAGCGGACCTTCAGCGGCACCTGGCTGCCGTCGGCCAGCCGCAGCACGTCGTAGAAGAACGCGTCCTCGTCGTCCCACAGCCCCTGCTCGTACGCGGCGGCGGCGATGTAGGCGAAGTGTTCGAAGAACTTGGTGGCGGTGTCGGCCCAGGTCGGGTCGTGTTCGGCCAGGACGATGGCGATGTCGAGCAGGTTGAGCGCGTACATGCCCATCCAGCCCGTGCCGTCGGACTGCTCCAGCGTCCCGGCCACCGGCAGCGCCGCCGAACGGTCGAACGGGCCGACGTTGTCCAGCCCGAGGAAGCCGCCCTCGAAGACGTTGTTGCCGCCGGTGTCCTTGCGGTTGACCCACCAGGTGAAGTTGAGCAGCAGCTTGTGCATCACCCGGGCGAGGAACTCGTGGTCGCGGGAGCCGTCGATCTCGAACACCTTCAGCGCCGCCCAGGCGTGCACCGGCGGGTTGACGTCGCCGAACGCCCACTCGTACGCGGGGATCTGCCCGTTGGGGTGCAGGTACCACTCCCGCAGCAGGAGCAGGAGCTGCGACTTGGCGAAGCCCGGGTCGACCCGGGCGATGCTCACGCAGTGGAAGGCCAGGTCCCAGGCCGCGTACCAGGGGTACTCCCAGGGGTCCGGCATGGAGATCACGTCGAAGCTGGTCATGTGCCACCAGTGGCTGTTGCGCCCGTGACGGCGGCCGGCCGGCGGGGGCGCGGAGCCGGGGTCGCCGGCCAGCCACCGCTGCACGTCGAAGTGGTAGAACTGCTTGCCCCACATCAGCCCGGCGATGGCCTGCCGGGCGACCAGCGCCTCGTCGGCCGTGGCGGCGTCCGGCACGACGCTGTCGAAGAACCGGTTCGCCTCGGCCCGCCGGGCCCACACCACCGCGTCGAAGCCGTCGCCCAGGTCGGCCCGGGGCGGCGGCGTCCCGCCGGGCGGCGGGACGGTGCGGGTCAGCCGCAGCCGGATCTGCCGGCGCCCGCCGGCCGGCACGTCGAGCACGTAGTGCAGCGCCCCCTTGGTCCCCACCCGGTCCGGGTTGACCGTCGCCGCGCCGTCGACCACGTGGTCGTTGATCCCGTCCTTCGGGTACGGCGAGCGGCCGGGCAGCCCCCAGAGCCGCTCGGCGTTGGTGTCGTTGTCGCACAGCAGCGGGACGGGATCGCCGTCGCCCTCCAGGAGGATCTGGCCGAGCACCCAGTGCTCGCCGACCAGCCGGGCGCCGCCGTCCGGGCCGGAGCCGGAGCCGACGATCCGGGGCACCCGGTCGCCGCCGGGCAGCCCCCACGCCCAGGTGTTGCGGAACCACAGCGACGGCAGCACGTGCAGCCGCTCGTCGGTGTCCCCCCGGTTCGCCAAGGTCACCACGACGCACATGTCGCTCGGGGACGCCTTGGCGTAGTCGACGGTCACCGCCCAGTACCGGTCGTCGTCGAAGACGCCGGTGTCGACCAGCTCGTACTCGGTGTCGTCGCGACCGCGCAGGGCGTTGACGGCGACCAGTTCGTCGTACGGGAAGGAGGCCTGGGGGTAGTGGTAGCGCCACCGCATCCAGGAGTGGGTGGGTGTTGAGTCCAGGTACCACCAGTAGTCTTTTGCATCTTCGCCGTGGTTGCCGCCGTCCCCGCCCAGGCCGAACATCCGCTCCTTGAGGATCGGGTCCCGGCCGTTCCACAGGGCGAGGGCGAAGCAGAACGTCTGCCGGTCGTCGCAGACGCCCGCCATGCCGTCCTCGTTCCACCGGTAGGCTCTGGACCGCGCGTGGTCGTGGGGGAAGTAGTCCCACGCCGTACCGTGCTCGCTGTAGTCCTCCCGTACCGTCCCCCACGCCCGCTCGGACAGATAGGGACCCCATGCGCGCCAGTCCTGCTCCCCCGAGTCGGCCTGGGCGAGCCGGAGCCGTTCGGCGTCGGGTGCGGACGCGGGTCCAGGGGGCACGTCGGTGATCACGTGCCTATCTTCGACGCCGCCGGGGTACTTCACCACAGCGGCCATTCTCGTCGTGGCGTGTTACACCTCGGCGCTGCTGGAGGAAAGTTGATCGACATTCGTTTCGGCCCCCAGGTGTGCGGGGAGCTGACCGGCGGGGCCACCAGGGAATGGCTGGTCCCGGACGGCCTGGGCGGGTACGCGATGGGCACCGTGAGCGGCCTGCGCACCCGCCGCTACCACGGGCTGCTGGTGGTCCCCGGCCAGACACCGGCGTCCCGCCGGATGGGACTGGTCAGCCTGGACCCGGCGGTCGTCCTCCCCTCCGGGGCCCGGCTGCGCCTCGGCGCGCACGAGTGGTCCTCCGGCGACGTCGACCCGCGCGGCTTCGAGCTGTTGGAGGGCTTCGACCTGACCGACGGCCTGCCGCGCTGGCGGTGGCGCATCGGCGACGTGGTCATCGAGCGCGAGCTGGCCATGGCGTACGGGCGCTCGTGCGTGGCCGTGGTGCACCGGCTCGTCGCCGGCGGGCCGGTCCGGCTGGAGCTGTCGGCGGCCTGCACCTGGCGGGACGCGCACGGCGAGCGGCGAGCGGACGGCCCGGCGCCCCGGGTCGAGCCGGTGGACGGCGGCGCGGTGGTGGAGGGCGCGTTCCGCCTCGCCGGGCCGGGCTGGGCCCCGGAGGGCCAGTGGTGGGTCGGCGTGCACCACCGCGAGGAGGAGGCGCGGGGCCTGCACCCCGACGAGGACGTGTGGCACGCCGGGCGGTTCTCCGGGGCCCTGGAGCGCCCCGGTGACACGGTGTCGGTGCTGGCCTGGGCCGGCGACCTGGCCGCCGAGCCGCCCCCGGCGGAGGAGATCGTCGCGGCGGCCCGGCGGCGCAACCGGCGGGTGGTGGCGCGGGCCGCGCCGGCCGACGCGGTCGAGGCCACCCTCGCGCTGGCCGCCGACGCGTTCGTGGTGCGCACCGCCGCCGGCCCCGACGTGGTCGCCGGCTACCCGTGGTTCGGCGCCTGGTCGCGGGACACGATGACCTCGTACGAGGGGCTCTTCCTGAGCACCGACCGGGCCGACGAGGGGCGGGAGCTGCTGCGGGCGTACGCGGCGACGCTGTCGGAGGGGATGCTCGCCAACACCGCCGACACCGGACGGGTGGAGTACAACACGGTCGACGCGACGCTGTGGTTCCTGCACGCGGTGAGCCGGCACGTCACCGTCAGCGGGGACACCGACCTCGGCGACGAGCTGCTGCCCGCGCTGCGCGGGATCGTCGACGCGCACCTGGCCGGCACCCGGTACGGCATCGCCGTCGACCCGGCCGACGGGCTGATCACCCAGGGCGGCACCCCGGGCACGGCGCTGACCTGGATGGACGCCCGGGTGTACGGGGTGCCGGTCACCCCGCGCACCGGCAAGCCGGTGGAGGTCAACGCGCTGTGGGTCAACGGCCTCGCGGGGTTGGCCGAGCTGACCGAGCTGGCCGGCTCCGACGCCGCCGAGCTGTGGCGGCTGCACGCCCGGGCCACCGCGTCGTTCGCCGCCCGGTTCCCCTCGCCGGTCGGCTGGCTGCACGACGTGGTGGACGCGCCCGCGCCCGCGTACCCGCTGGGTGGGGCGCCGTTCCACGACGACGACCTGCTGCGGCCGAACCAGCTGCTGGCCTGGTCGCTGCCGTACGCGCCGCTGGAGCCCGACGAGCCGACCCTGCGCCGGGTGGCCGCCGGGCTGCTCACCCCGCTCGGGCCGCGCAGCCTCTCCCCCGGCTGCCCCGGCTACGTCGCCCGGCACCGGGGCGGCCCGGCCGAGCGGGACGGCGGCTACCACCAGGGCACGGTGTGGCCGTGGCTGCTCGGGCCGTACGTGGACGCCGCCCGGCGGGCGAAGATGGACGTCGACGGGTTGTTCGCGGGCGTCGACGCGCACCTGACCGAGTACGGGCTGGGTTCGGTCAGCGAGACCGCCGACGGGGCGGCCCCGCACGGCGCGACCGGCTGCCCGTTCCAGGCGTGGTCGGTGGCCGAGGTGCTGCGCGCCCGGCGGGTCCGCCGGTAACGCTTTACATCCCGGCAACGGTGACGTCTCCGCCGGTTATCCGGCTGGGGACAGGATGGGCCCCGATCCACGACGCGTCGGCGGCATCCGGGCTACGGCTGCGGCCGGCGCGCGCCGGGGCCAACTCCGAGGGGGCCGAATGTCACCTGACGCCGAAGTGATCGACATCCACCCCGCCCGGCGCCAGCGGGTGCTGATGCTGTCCTGGGAGTACCCGCCGGTGCTCGTCGGCGGCCTCGGCCGCCACGTCCACGCCCTCTCCGTCGCCCTCGCCGCCGCCGGCCACGACGTCACAGTCAT
>NZ_JBEOWQ010000046.1:0-38926 GCF_040296145.1 Micromonospora sp. NPDC002296 | reverse complement strand
AGCGGGGCGCCGACGTCAGCGTCGGCGCCCCGCTCGAATCCGGGAGGTCAGGCCCGGGACTTGTCCTGCTTCCACGACAGCGGACCGGGCAGGTCGACGCGGTGCGCCTTGGCCCGCGAGTTCCAGGACCATCGGCCGATCTTGATGCTCCACGAGGAGAAGCCGTTCTCGGTGAAGTTCAGGATGATCGGGCCGTACTTCTTGCGCTTACGGAACATGAGGCCCATCGCGGGGCTCCCTTCGTCACCAATCGTCTGCCGTGTCGAGATCGAACATGCCCGAAACGACGATTCGCGAAACCTCTCCGGGTCCCCACTGGACTGTGTCACCGCTCGGCGCGACAATCTCTATCCAACGGATGGGTGTTACGGGGTGGTCAGTGCTGGTCGAAGCGATGCACATCGGGTCGGGAGACGATGATCTCAACCTGTGGAAGGGCGTTGACCAGCCACGCGGGACGACGGCACGATGAGCACATGTCGCAGCGGGACGAGCCTCTCCTCACCGCCCGCGTGCACGTCGACCTGGTCCGGCACGCGAGCGCGCTCTGTTGAGCTGACCGGTCGGCCGGCTCGGCCCCCGTCACCGTGTCCCGTCCGCCCGTCCGCTCACGGCGGAGGGCGTTCCACCGCGTCCCGCCTGCCGGGGCGCGCTCCACCGATCGTGGACCCACCTCCTCCGTGGACAGATCAGGAGACAGCCGTGCCCCCATCCCCATCCCCGCGTCCGCTGCAGCCCACCCCCGTCGCGCCCGCCGCACCCACCGTGGACCGGCCCGGGGCCGGCACCGTCGAGCTGTACCCGGTCGACACCAACCTGCTCCGCGCCCTCCTGCGCCGGCAGGCGGCCACGGTCACCGTGGTCACCGCGCCGGGGCCCTCCGCCGGCCGGGGGCGCCCGCCGCTGCCGCCGGCCGGGTTCACCGCCACCTCGTTCACCTCGGTGTCGCTGGAGCCGCCGCTGGTGTCGTTCTGCCTCGCCCGGGCGTCGTCGAGCTGGCCGGCCATCGAACGCGCGGAGCACGTGGCGGTGCATCTGCTCGCGGCCGGGCAGAAGCAGGTGGCCCGCACCTTCGCCACCAGCGGCATCGACCGCTTCGCCGCGCACCGGGGCTGGACGGCCGGCCCGTTCGGGGTGCCACTGGTCGACGGGGCGCTCGCGGTGCTGCTCTGCCGGGTGGTGCACCGGGTGACCGCAGGCGACCACACCATCGTCATCGCCGAGCCGCTGGCGCTCGGATCGGGGGAGGACGGCAACCCGCTGGTGCACCACCGGGCCGGCTTCACCACCACCGTCGCCCCGTGGGAGATCCCCGGCTGAGCGCGCCGGCCCGTACCTGAGGGGTCAGGCGCCGGGGTCGACCCGCCGCACGCCCGGTCCGCGCCGCCGACGGGCGGCGGTCAGCGGGGTTCCCAGGCGTCGGGCGGGGCGATCAGCCGCCGCACGTGCCCTGGCAGCCGGCCGCTGGTCAGCTCGGACAGGCTCACCTCGTCGACCACCTGCCGGACCGCCGCCCGGACGGCCACCCAGAGCCGGGGCAGGTTCTCCGCCGCCCCCTCGTAGCTGGTCTCCTCGGGACGCATTCCGCGCACCCCGGCCAGCGGGCCGTCGACGGCCCGCAGGATCGCCCCGATGGTGACCTCCTTCGGCGGCCGGGCCAGCGTGTAGCCGCCCTCGGCACCCCGCTGGGCCCGGACCAGCCCGGCCCGGCGCAGGTCGGCCAGGACCGCCTCCAGGAACTTGCGCGGCATGTCCTGTTCCGCCGCGATGGCCTGGGTGGACAGCAGGGAGGGGTACGCGGTGGCGAGGCTCAGCGCCGCCCGTACCGCGTAGTCACCGCGCGCGGAGATCTGCACCCCCTCATCATGCCCGTTCCGTCAGTCCGGTCGGATCGGTGGGCGGCCGGGGCCGGACGACCCGGCTCGCCGCCGCCCCGTCCCGCCCGCCGCCGTGGCCCGCCGGATGTTCCCGCCCGCCCGTCGCCGCGTGCTCCCGGCTGTTGCGCGACGACCCGCCCGACCCGCCAGACGCGTCCGGCTGCCTGGCGCCGCTCGCGCGTGCGGCCGGCGGCTGTTCCCACCCGTTGCGGTACGACGCTTGCTCCCGCTCTCGGTGGGGCGGCACCGGCTCGCGGTACCGGTGGGGCGGTGCCGGCTCGCGGCCCGCGTGGTCCCGCTTCTGCGGCGGCCCGGTGGGCGTAGGCCGGCCCCGGGCAGCCCGGAACGCGCCGGGGCTCACCCCCGCCTCGCGGGTGAAGAAGCGGCCGAAGTTGGTCGGCTCCGGGAAGCCAAGCCGGCGACCGATCCGGGCGATCGGCTCATCGGTGGCGGCGAGCAGCCGGCTGGCCTGGAGGGCCACCCGCTCGTCGATCACCTGCTTCGCGCTGCGCCCGGTCACCGCCAGGCAGGCCCGGGTGAGGGTACGCACCGAACAGCCGATCCGGGCCGCGTAGTCCTCCACCCGGCGGGTGTGCTGGTAGCCGCGCTCGACCTCCTGGCGGAGCCGCCGGAAGGTGGTGCTCTCGGCGCGCCGCTCGGCCTGCGCCGGGTCGGCGTCCAGCAGCGTGAGCCGCAGCAGCAGCACGGCGAGCTGGTGACGGAGCAGGGCGCGGGCGGCGGGCACGTCCGGTTGCCGTCGCAGGTCCACCACGAGCTGGGTGACCTCGTTGAGCACCGCGTCCCCGTCCTCGCCGGCGAGCTGCCGGTGTGCCGGCACGTCGTCGCCGTCGCCGTCGCGGCCCGGGTCCCGCAGCAGGGCGGTGGGCGTCCAGCGCAGCACCACGGCGTCGAGCGGCCCCCCGGCGCAGCGCAGCGCCTGACCGGGGCGTACCCGAAGCAGGGTTCCTGGGCGGCAGGGCAGCGGCCGGAAGTCCAGCTCGGCGGTGCCGTGGCCGCCGGTGACCAGGACCACGAGGTCCGCGTCGAGCAGGGCGGGGCGTCGCCACTCGGGGTCCGGGGCGAGGTCGCCGAGGGTGAGGGCGGCGATGCCGGTGGACCGCGCGGCGGCCTCGGCGCGGGGCGCGGGGGGGGGGGGGGCCGTCGCCGCGGCGGGGCGGGTCGACGCCGGGTCGGTAGGGGGTGCCGGGGAGGGCTGACCGGAGGGGACCATCGCTGCGACGGTAACCCGCGTCCGAGCAGGCCGCATCCCGACGCGGCCCGGGCCAACCCGTCCCGCGCCGGCTCGGCGGCTTGTCGCGGCACGGCGACCCGGCTAGGTTACCGATCGGTAGCGCCGGGTCCGGCGGACCACCGGCGGCCCCCGAACGGCGATGGGATGGGCATGACGGATCTGTTCTCGGTCGAAGGCAAGACGGTCCTGGTCACGGGCGGCTCACGGGGCATCGGGCTGATGATCGCCCGGGGCTTCGTGCGGGCCGGCGCGGACGTGATCATCTCTTCCCGAAAGGCGGACGTCTGCGAGGCGGTGGCCGAGGAGTTGTCCGCCGAGGGGCGCTGCGCGGCGATCCCCGCCGACCTGGGTCACGACGCGGGGGCCGAGGGCCTGGCCGCGGCCGTCCGGGAGCGGGTGGACCGGCTCGACGTGCTGGTCAACAACGCCGGGGCCACCTGGGGTGCGCCGCTGGAGTCGTACCCGGAGACTGCGTTCGACAAGCTCTGGGCGGTCAACGTCAAGGCCGTCTTCCGGCTCACCACGGCCCTGTTGCCGGCGCTGCGCGCGGCGGCCACCGACGACGACCCGGCCCGGGTGATCAACATCGGCTCGATCGACGGCATCCGGGTGCCGTCCATGGAGGTGTACGCCTACTCGGCAACCAAGGCGGCCGTACACATGCTCACCCGTGGCCTCGCCCACCAGCTCGCCGGCGAGCGGATCACCGTGAACGCGATCGCGCCGGGACCGTTCGAGAGCAAGATGATGGCCTTCGCGCTGCAGGACCCGGCGGCACGGTCGGCGATCGAGCAGCAGGTCCCGCTCGGCCGGATCGGGCGCCCCGAGGACATGGCCGGCACCGCGATCTACCTGTCGTCGCGGGCGGGGGCGTATCTGACCGGCGCGGTCATCCCCGTCGACGGCGGGATCACGACGCACGGCTGAGCGCGTACCCACAGCAGCGGCCGGGGCCGCGCGGACTCGGCAGATCCGCGCGCCCCCGGCCGGCGTCGTGTCAGCGACCGGCGAGGAGCCGGTTCACCGCCGTGTCGACGTCCAGGTGCTCGGCCTCCCGGCCGCGCGGAACGACGACGTAGGTCCGCCGCAGGAAGCGCACCAGGACGCTGCGTGGCACCTCGAACAGGGCGTTGCCGTCCGGTGACGACAGCGCCAGCGCGACGAAGTCGCCGCGCGGGGTGGCCCACGGCCAGACCCGCACGTCGCCGATGCCGGCCGGCTCGTCCAGGCCGGTGACGAGCAGTTCGCGGGCGAACGACCAGCTCACCGCCTCGCCGCCGGCGGATTCGGCATGGAACAGGACATGGACCGCATACGGATCAGCAGGGTCGTAACGCAGGCTGGCACGCACCGGCAATGCGGTGGCGTCAGGCGCGACGAGCCTTAGCGACGTCTCGACCTCTACGGTCGTCGGTCGGATGACACTCATGGACGTTCTCCCCCCGGCACCGCTGCGGAACGCGCGTGTCCCGCTTTTCCCATACTCAGGTGCTACTCCTGGCTACGCTCCGCCATACGCTGACTTCACCCAGTGGTGGGAAGGGGGTCGGAAACGCCGCTAGAATGTGAAAATTCTTGTACGATATCCGGTTCTGCCCAGTGCGTGATCCCGCCCGGCATCGGGGTGGTTCAGACGTCGACTTACTCCGGTAACGTCCAGTGGTCCGATGGAGTGACGGGCCGGAGCGACACTGGAGGGCGAAATGGCTACGAACCGATCCTCAGTGGATGTGCCGACTTGGTCCGGCCCTCCGAAAGGAGGGGTCCGAACAGCCGAAAGGCGGGGGTACGCAGTGCCGAAGGATCAGCGCGGCCGGGGTGGCCCCGACGGCCCGGGAACCGGGGCCGGGACGGCGGTCGCCGAGCGACGGCGCGGGCGTTTTCGGCAGCGGATGGGCACCACCCTCGACCTGATCCGCGCCAACCCCACCGGCCGAGTCGCCCTCAAGATCTTCATCTCCATCGCCGGCGCCCTCGTCGTCACCATCGGTATCGCCCTGATCCCGCTGCCCGGCCCCGGCTGGCTGCTGGTGATCGCCGGGCTGGGCATCTGGGCCGTGGAGTTCCACTGGGCCCGCCGGCTGCTCAACTTCACCCGACGGCACGTGCAGGGCTGGACCCGGTGGGTCACCAGCCGGTCCCTGGCGGTGCGGTTCGTGCTCGGGTCCGTGGGTCTCGTCTTCGTCGCCGTGGTGGTCTGGCTCTCGCTCAAGTACAGCCTCGGCATCGACCTGCTGGCCCGGCTGTTGCACTACCTCGCGACGCACTGACCCCGGATTCGCGGTCCGGTCCCTCGATCGGGTAGAGTCATCGGCGCTGAGGGCGATTAGCTCAGTGGGAGAGCGCTTCGTTCACACCGAAGAGGTCGCTGGTTCGATACCAGCATCGCCCACGCAGGTCAAAGGCCACTTCCCGGAAACGGGAGGTGGCCTTTCTGCTGTCGTACAGCAGTGAAGTACAGCAACGGCGTCGGCGGCGGAACGAGTCGCCGAGGCGTTTGAGGGCGTCTCTGATCGCCTTCGTCGATACCTGGGTGTAGATCTCCATGGTCGCGGAGAAGCGGGCGTGTCGGAGCACCCGCCTGGCGACTTCGGGTGGACGTCGAGGTCGGCCAGGAGCGTGGCGCAGGTACGGCGGGCGTCTTGAACGGTGATCGCGCCGGGGCGGTGCAGGGTGGGCAGGGTGGACACGGATTCTCCTCAAGGCTGGTGGCAGGGACGGGCGACGAACTGCCACCGGACGCCGGAGCGGTGTCCGTCGGTGGTGTTCGTGGTGTCTCCTGGCACCGCCTGAGAGGGCGGCTGACGCCGGAGGGCGGAAGCACGGCTATCGGCCACCGGCCGCCGCTGGAATGGGTCCTTCCGGTTGCTGGACGTTGTGTGATGCCGGGACGGGTGGGGTTGTGCATTGGCATGGGTCATCGCGCCTCGAGCGCCTCGCCGTGCTCGCCATCAGCCGGGATGTCGTCCCCGACAGGACGGGGTAACCAGCGGAGTGCTATGAGGCCGAGTACGAGGTGCAACAAGCTGGCTGCAGTTGCAGCCACGTGCATGCCGGTGAGGAAGGCCGACTTGGCATCGGTGATCAACGTGTCTGTCAGGCCGGTGCGCTGAAGCGTTTCGTCCAGGGTCGGCGCGAGGTCGGGCCCTCGGAGCCGGAACAGCAGCGCTGCCAGAGAGCCGAGCAGTGCAATGCCCAGGGCGTTGCCGATCTCGTTGCTGGTCTCGGCGATCGCGCCTGCTGAGCCTGCTCGCTCGGACGGGACCGCGCCGACGGCGGCGTCAGCGACGACTGCGAAGGAGATGCCATAGCCGATGCCAGCAATCGCAGTGGAAGCGACGTACCAGCCGATCCCACCAGTGATGGTGGTGGGCAAGAGCAGGAGCAGCCCGGTGGCGATGGAGAAATGGCAGACAAGCAGCGCGGAGCGTTTCCCGACGCGATCGACCACCACAGGGGTGACGACGCAAGTCGTGATGAGCACAACGGCTCCCGGTAGCGCCAGCAAGGCAGCCTGCAGGACCGGAATGTCAAGGACGGACTGCAAGTAGATGCCAGCCAGGTAGGCGGCTGCTGACCACGCGGCCAGCGGTAGAAGCCCGGTGATCACCGCGATGGTGAAGACTCGATCCCGGAAGAGAGAGAAGTCGATGAGTGGATGGTCCAGGTGTCGTTGACGGACGCCGAACCATGCCAGCACGGCGACCCCCATGAGCCCGGCGAGCGCCGCCGATACGGAGAGGCTCTCGGCGGCAACGTGCTTGAGCCCATAAATCGCCAGCAGCAGACCGACCGCAGAGGTCACGACACTTATCGGATCGACTCGTCCGGGGCGGGTGGTTTGTACCTCGCTGAGCAACAGGGGTGCGAAACACAGGAACAGCGCGATTATGGGAAGGTTGATCAAGAACACCGATCCCCACCAGAAGCGTTCCAGTAGCACGCCACCGATGACCGGTCCGATTGCGAATCCTGCGGCGAAGACCGCGGCGAAGATGCCGATGGCCTGGGCTCGACGCTTCGGGTCGGTGAACAGCTCACTGAGCACCGCCAAGGCGGACGGAAGCAAGGTGGCGCCGGCGATCCCCATCACAGCACGGGCGGCGATGAGTAGCGCCGGTGTGGGCGCGAACGCGGCGGCGGCCGAACCGATGCCGAAGAAGCTCGCGCCGATCATGAGCAGCTTGAGTCGCCCGTAGCGGTCGCCGATATTTCCGAATGCGATAAGCAGGGAGCCGACCGAGAAGCCGTAGACGTCTAGGATCCACAGTGCTTGGTCAGCGCTGGGATTGAGAGACTGACTGACTCGTGGCATTGCGAGGAACAAGATGGACCCGTCCACCGAGACCAAGAGCACCGGGCCGAGGACGACCAGCAGCCCGAGCCAAGCTCGGACGGTGGTCGTGCGTGAGGTGTGTTTCGTCATGCCGGCAACGCTCCAGCGCAGAGCCGGGGGCATCCAGGCACCTGGTGTGGGTGCACCCAGCAGGTACACCCAGCCACGCGCGACGTGCGCCTAGTCTCTATGTCATGGAAAGCCTCGGAGCATTCTTGAAGAGCCGCCGCGACCGGGTCACCCCAGACGAGATCGGGCTACGAACCTATGGGAGCACCCGCCGGGTTCCGGGGCTGCGCCGCGAGGAACTCGCCCATTTGGCAGGGGTCAGCGCTGGCTACTACACACGGCTGGAGCAGGGCCAGGCCGAGACGGCCTCCGAACAGGTTCTCGACGCCCTCGCACGAGTTCTGAAACTGGACGACGTGGAGGTCGTACACCTTCACAATCTCGCCCGCCAGCCCTCCCGGTCCGGCCTCGCCGAACCACCAGTCGAGCAGCCCCACCGGCGCGTCCTCGCGCTGCTCGAATCACTGGCCGAGGCGACGCCAGCGATCGTGCTGGGCCGACGCGGCGACGTCCTCGCCTGGAACCGCACCGGACACGCACTGCTCGCCGAGCACGTCGACTTCGAGGCGCCCCGTGATCCGGGCTGTCGTCCCTCGATCCCGCGGATGTTCTTCCTCGACGCTCTCACCAGGGAGCTGCACCGCAATTGGGACGAGCTCGCCCGGGTCCACGTCGCCTACTTGCGTCTCACCGCCGGACGGTTCCCGACCGACGCGCGCCTGGCGAACCTCATCGGTGAACTCACCATGCGCAGCGACCAGTTCGGCTCCATGTGGGCGACCGGTGAAGTCGCCGACTGCACCACCGGTGACATGCATCTCCAACACCCCACGGTCGGCGCGGCGAGCATCGCCTACCAAGTCTGGCTACAGCCCGACAGCCCCGATCACCGCCTCGAGATCTACACCCCAAACGATGCCTCCTCGGCAGACGCACTACGGATCCTCACCCAACGCGCTTTCGAAGAAGACGATCCGAGCGTCAGGGCGCCCGAGGGGCCTGTGGCTGGTCGCGATCGATCCGTCAACAACCTCCTGCCCTGCAACAACTAGGTGGCGGAGCCTGCGTGCCCGTGGCGTGCCCGACATAGCGGTCAACAAGGGTCTAGGAGAGCGAGGTGACGAAAGGAAACCTGGCCCTGCCGCCCTCATCTCCCAGGGAACGCAGCCTCAACGGCCGGAGATCAACCTCATTCCGAAGCTGCCAGTTCGGCGAGGTTTCAGAACGTGGGTGGTCCTGTTGCTGTCGACAGCAACGGTGACAGCAACAGGGCCGAACAGCGCGAGCCGAAAACCAGCTCATACGCGGCCAGCAGCTCCAACTTCTGCCCCGGCGTAAACGACCGGCGTGCCCGTGGCCCGCCCGAACGCGGACCCTTCTTGCGACTCATGACCCCATCCTGGGCCGTCGCGACGTCAACAACAGTATTCAACGCTTCTCGATCCTGAACTCGCCCTGTCCGGCGGACTTGCTATGAGCCGCTGGCCTCAACTCACCCTGGCAGACAGGGCCCGGGCGGGGGCGGCTCCTTCCACGGCGGCGAGGATCATGCCGATCAGGGCGGTGCGGTGGGAGTGCTCGGCGATGGATCGGGGTGCTTGACCCCGGCAAACCGCCAGCCGGTACGAGCTGCACGTTTCAGGTCGCCAGCCTCGAAGATGAACCTCATCGCGGCGGGTGCCGGTCCTCGCTCAGCTGACTCTTTTCGTGGAGACTGCTGCCTTTGGGCAGGGCAGGGATCGGAACTCCTGCGGAGCAGGGCAGGAAGAGCCTGCGCGCTACGTCGTCGACGTGTTGTACCGATCGAGCGTTGCTTTGGAGGTCGAGGCATCCCGGAAAACCAGCTCCCACGGGCCAGTGTTGACGTCCATGTCCTTGCCGAACCCGATCCACTTTCCAGCCATCCGTCGCCCCGTGGGCTCGGCCAGGAGTTGGATCGCGCCGTGATAGCGGGCGCCTCGGTAGTAGCCGGCCGAATCGGTCTGTTCCACCCAGGTGCCAGTGACAACGGCACCGTCAACGGTCAGATCGAGTGACAGAGACGATGCCGCCGAGCCAGGCAAGCTGCGCGCGGTCAGCCGGTCACCGTGCTGAAGCACAACTACGAAGTGCTGCCCGGCGAAGGAGTCACCCCGACCGCTGGAGTAGTACTGGTAGCGGCTGAGCCACACGCCCTCGTATGACCTGTGGACTGTGACTGGCCTGGACGTTGGCGTCGGGGTGGCCAGGCTGGACATGGGAGATGTCAGGTCGTGACCACCGTGCTGGTCTTGAGCGACATGTTCGCCGGGCACTGCGGCGAAGCCGAGCAGTGAGATGGGTATGCCGGTGACGACCTCCAACGCGCGGGCGTAGACGGGTCGTGGTGCGGCGATCGCGCCGGATTCCCATCGCTGGACGAGTCTTTTGTTGGCGTCGTTGGGCTCGCCGACGCGGTGGCCCGCGGCCTGGAGTGCGCGAGCGAAGTCGTCCTGGCTCATGCGCATCCCGGTACGGACTGCGCGTAGGGCGGTGTTCGGGACGGTCATGACCGCCACGATAGCGGCATGTCGTCGAAATGTCGCCAGCCATGTGGTCGGTTTGTCGCACCTTGTGCCGTCGCGGGTGGTGACGTTCCAGCGTCAATGTGGACATGCGACGGCCGATCTACCGCCGCGCTTCTGCCGATGGAGGTGGGGATGCAGGGTGACGGCACCGAATCGGTGGTGAGCCGGGGCGAGCAGATTCAGGCTGCTGAGCGAGAGGCGGCGAAGCAGCGGCTTCTCGCCCAGGCTCAGGCGGATCGGATACCGGTCGAGGAGACGACCCGGGCGGTGCCGGATCGGCGGTGGCGGCGTGGACAGCAGTGAGCGGTTGCCGGTGGGGCGGCGGGTGGCGTATTGGCGGGGGCGGCGGAAGCTGTCGCAGCAGGTGTTCGCCGACCGGTTGGGGAAGTCGAAGAGCTGGGTGGACAAGGTCGAGCGGGGTGTCCGCTCACTGGACAAGGTGTCGACCCTCCACGAGGTTGCCACCGTCCTGCGCATCGACACGGCGGTGCTGCTCGGTCGGGATGCCCAGCCCGCCGAGGTGATCGAGCGGACCGCAGAGGTCGAGCGGATCCGGGGGGCGCTGTCCCGGTACGAGATTCCCCTCGGCCGACCGGCAGGCAGTCGGCCGGTGCTGCCGGTCGTCCAGATGGCCCGGCAGGTCGCGTACGCCTGGACGACCTTTCAGCACGCCCAATATCCACGCGTGGTCGACCGGCTGCCGGATCTGCTGGCCGACGTCGAGCGCACTCACGCCGCTGACCCGGTGGCGGGTCGGGTGCCGCTGGTGGAGGCGTACCGGATCACCGCTTCGCTGCTGGTCAAGCTGGGTGCCCCGGACCTGGCTTGGCTGCCTGTCGACCGGGCTATGAACGCTGCCATGGGTGACCGAGTGTTGGTGGCCGCCGCAGCGGTGCAGCTCGGTCAGGTGCTGCGCGCGTCTGGGCAGGTGCGGGTGGCGAAGTCGGCGATGCTGGCCGCCGCCTACCGGATCGCCCCGTCCGTGATCGAGTTCGGCCTACCTCCGGAGTTGTCCCTGTGCGGAACACTGCTCCTCCAGGCGGCCTTGGCTACCGCCCGTCACGGCGAAGACGCGGCGGTGGCCGAGCTGCTCGACGAGGCCGCCGCCTTCGCCGCCCGAGTCGGCGACAGGCACGACCACCACCGCACCGGGTTCGGGCCGACGGCGGTGGAGCTTGCCCGGGTCGCCGCAGCGGTGGAGCTGGGCGACGGAGCGAACGCCACAGCCTGGCACGAGAAGGCGACCACGCGGGACGGCTGGCGGTGGCTTACCGCCGAGCACCGCGCCGCGCACCTGCTCGACGCCGCCCGCGCCTATCTCCAGACCGACGACCCCATCAGCGCCGGCCGGGTCCTGATGGAGGCCGACCGGATCGCACCTGCCGAGATCCGCCACCGACCAGCAGGCCGGGACCTGCTCGCCCACGTCGCCCGCGACCCCACCGCCCCAACGACGCTCATCCACCTCGCCGCCGCCCTCGGGGTGGGCTGAGGATGACCGCACCGTTCCTGTCCCTGGCCCAGATCCGCAACCGGCTGATCCTCACCGCCCGCTGGGTCCTCCGCGATCACCGTCCCGGACCCGATGGCCGCTGTCCGATCTGCCGGGCAGCAGACTGCCCGGTGGCCGCCGCCGCCCGAGACGTCCTCCGCGCAGCCAAGGAAGTACAGCTATGGAGTACAGCAACCGAGCCGACCACACCCGACCGGGACGACCCCCAGCAGGCCGGATGACCTCGGACGACACCCGATCCGACCCGCTTGCCGCCAGTTCACACCGAAGAGGTCGCTGGTTCGATACCAGCATCGCCAACGCAGGTCAAAGGCCACTTCCCGAAAACGGGAGGTGGCCTTCTGCTGGCGTACGGCAGCGAAGCACGGCAACGGCGTCAGCGGCCGAGGGAATCGCCGAGGCGCTCGAGGGTCACCCGGGTCGCCTCGGATGGAGCCTGCGTGTGGATCTCCATCGTCACGGAGCCGCGGGTGTGTCGAAGGACCCGCATGGCGGCTCTCGGGTGACGTCGAGGTCGGTGGCGCAGGCGCGGCGGGCATCGTGGACGGTGATCTGCAAGCACAGCCGCGCGGGCTTCTTGATGCGGGAACGCGTGCTTGAGCCTTCCGTTACGTCAGTCTTTACGGTCGACTGCATGGACGACATCACACCCGAGGTTACGCGTGACATCTACGGGATGCCCGCGTTCGTCACATTAACGGTCGCGGATATTGATCGCACCGTTGACTGGTACGTCAATGGGCTCGATTTCATATCGCTGTTCACGATGCCCGGCCCCGACGGCGTGCCGGCACTGGTGCATCTTCGCCGGTGGCGGTACCAGGACATTCTGGTCCGCAGGGGAGTGCCGCCGGTCGGCGGTGAATGGGCCGTGAGCTTCATGGCCACTGCCGAACAGTTGGATGCGATTGCCGAGCGCGCCCGGACACATCACGGCGGCATCGTGGATGGGCCAACCGAAACGCTCTGGAACACTCGCGACCTGCGGCTGACCGACCCGGACGGTTACACGGTCGTCTACACCGCCCGCCGGCCGGAAGGGGAGCGTGATGAACGCTTCAACGCGATGATGGAGCGGGAGGCCCACCGGCAGCTCGGCGGCTGAACGCGTGCCCGATCCGTGCCGATGCAGAGGTCAACGCTGGCCAAGACCGGTGTGGCCGCAAGCTGCACCCCGCACGGTCGGTGCCCCTCAACCAGACGGTGCGGCTACCTACGAGTCAGATCAACCGATCTCCAAGCCGACAGTCCGGGCGGAGTCTTCGAACGCTGGTGGCCCTGTTGTTGTCGACAGCAACGGTGACGGCAACAGGGCCGGTAATCGGGGGCCAGCGATGGAGGGCTACGGATCAGCGTCCGATGTCAGAGACGTGCGCGGACGCACCCGGACGGAGCG
The DNA here is from genome assembly GCF_040296145.1 of Micromonospora sp. NPDC002296. Lineage (NCBI taxonomy): Bacteria > Bacillati > Actinomycetota > Actinomycetes > Micromonosporales > Micromonosporaceae > Micromonospora > Micromonospora sp. NPDC002296. The sequence continues at coordinate 25,937 of NZ_JBEOWQ010000046.1, read as the reverse complement.
CAGAACGTACAAGCAAGGGGCCGGGTTTACCGCTGAGTCAACGAGACCGGCGTGCCGCTCGTTCGACTCCGCGGAGGACCAGGCTGAGGGTCTGCGAGTGGCGTTCTGCGGGGAGTGTTGCCACTGACCGCCGCCGAGATGACGTCCTTCCGGTTGCTGGATCTTGTGATGCCGGGACGGGTGGGGCGGTCTCAAGCGGTGGTTGCAACACCCAGGAGCTGGGACATCCTCTCACCAGGGGTGTCCCAGCCCAGGGTTTTGTCGGGACGTCCGTCGAGTTCGTCGGCGATGGCGTCGAGGTCGGTTTGGGTCAGGGTGCGGAAGTCGGTGCGGCCTTTGGGGAAGTACTGGCGGAGCAGGCCGGGACCGCAACCGCAGGGCGATCTGCTGCGGCGACCACCGATGCCCCAGCCAATGGATCAACCAGCCGGCGCAGGGGCCCTCCACCGCCAGCTTGCAGGCCCGCTTCGCCCGCCGGTGACGCAGCCACGCCGCCCAATCCCGGGCTGGTACAGGTCTTCTAGGCGTGCGGGGTGATGCTGGCGGCCCATGATCGATGCCGGACCGGTGGTCGAGGTCCTGGTCCACATGTAAGACGTGGCCGTCGGGTTGGATCTGACGTGGTCGCCGCCTGCCGACCTGTGTACGGAAGCGCTGCGCCGGCTGTTCCCCTCCGTGCCGTCAACCGGCGAGCCGTGGTCGACGCTCCTCCGGGCCACCGGCCGGGCTCTTGCCGCCGCCACCCGCGGCGACCATCGCGGCGCGGCGGAGCTGCTCGACCAGGCCGCCGAGATCGCCAAGCGGGCCGACGACGGCCAGGACCACCACCGCACCGGCTTCGGGCCGGCAAGCGTGCAGGTGACGCGGGTCGCGGCTGCGGTCGCCCTGGGCGACGGCCGCCCGCAACGTCCTTCACGCCGCCGAAGAAGTACGGCAGCGGAGTGCGGCAATCCAGCCGGTCGCACCCGACCGGGACGACCCTCAGCAGGCCGGACTACCTCGGACGGCACCCGATCCGACCGGCTCGGCCGAAGATCATGAGTCGCGACCGTGGACGGCTCGGCAGGTAGGGCACCCGCGCTCCCCGGGCCCGCTGCGCGAGCGCTCCAACCACAGGGGCTCGCGCATGCCAGACAGATGTCATCAGGGCTAGACCAGTATGAACAGCCCGGCGGCTAGCCCTACATGGTGCTTGTGATCAGCGGAAATCGGGTGAGGAGCGGGGTGCCTGCCCGGGGCCGGGGTTCGGCCTCGACAGTCTCAACTTGGTCGGTTAGGTCTTGACGTAACCAGGAGCAGCGGGGATTCTCGTTACTGGCATAGACCAATCCGCAGAACCGAACGGGCCCCGGCCCCGACGGCCCGATCGGCTCCCCTGTTGACCCGACGGGCCGGCGGATCTTGTGCCGGTCAGCCCCCTGCATGACACACCATCGCGCTCCGAGCCGGCGCGCGCCGGCAACAGCTACCGACCCTGAACCAACAAAGTGGAGGTCGCGTGTTCCTTCTACTCTCATCTCGCGGTTGTCGCCGCGCTGTCGCGTTCGCCGCATCGGTCACGCTTTCTGTAGGAATCCTGGCCCCCCTGCCTGCCGGCGCCGAGCGCCGGGCCCCCAGCCAGGCGGCTCGAATCCTTCCGGTGCCGCAGCAGATCGACTCGCGCCCGGGATCCGTGGCGCTGCCCGACAGCATCGATGTTGTCGCGGGCGAGGCTGCCGATCCGGCAGCACAGACCGCGCTCGTGGAGTTGCTCTCCGCGCACGGCGTCACCGCCCGGATCGTGCGCCAGAGTGACCTGGCGGCACGTGCGCCGATGATCATCCTGGGCGGGCCACGCGAGACGCCGGCGAGCACCGATGTGCTGCGCGCCCTCAATGTCACGGGTCCGGAGTCGCTGCCCGGTCAGGGGTACGTGCTGGCGGCTGGTCACGACAACCGTGGCCGGTCGCGGATCGTCCTCTCCGGTGTGGACGGCACCGGCACCTTCTACGCGGTCCAGTCGCTGCGCCAACTGCTCGTGAAGAAGGGCTCCCGGGTAACCGTCGGCGGCGTGCAGGTCCGCGACTGGCCGGGGTACCAGGTCCGTGGCGGAATGGAGTCCTTCTACGGACCGGTCTGGTCGCAGGAGGACCGGCGCTCGCAGATCGAGTTCCTGGCGCGGCACAAGATGAACCAGTACTTCTACGGACCGGCGGACGACCTGCGCACCGGTTCGAACTGGAGCTCGTTGTACGAGGCGGCGGAACTGGCCCGGATGAAGGAGATCGTCGACCTGGCGAAGGCACGCCATGTCGACTTCGTGTACCGGATCTCGCCGGAGGCGCCGATGGCGCCCAGCAAGGGGATCTGTCACGTGCGCGAGTCCGACCGGGCCAAGCTGCTGGCACGCTTCGAGCAGATGTGGGAGATCGGCGTCCGAAGCTACGTCATCGCCTGGGACGACGTGTCGGGCAACTTCGCCTGCCAGGAGGACCGGGACGCCTACCGTGGCGACCGGTCGCCGCTCGCGATCGCGCAGGCCGAGGTCACCAACTTCATGCAGAAGGAGTTCATCGAGAAGCACCCCGGCGCCAGCCGCATGGTGGCCGTGCCTACCGAGTACTGGGGCATGACGAAGACCCCGTACACGGACCGCTTCGACGAGCTGCTGAGCACCGAGGTCGACCTCTACTGGACGGGGCCGGCAGTGGTCTCGCCGAGCATCACCGAGGCGGACCTCCAGGCTGCCCAGGCCGTGTGGTCGCGGCACCGGATCATGCTCTGGGACAACTACCCGGTCAACGACTACAGCACCAACCGGCTGCTGCTGGGCCCGCTGACGAACCGCGACGCCGGCATGGCGGACAAGACGATCGGCATCTCGTTCAACGAGCTCGTCGGTTTCCAGGACGCCTCGCAGATCGCCCTCGGCACCCAGGCCGACTACGCCTGGAACCCGGTGGCCTACGACGCGGAACGCTCATGGACGCACACCCTGCAGATTCTCGGCGGCGACGCGTACGAGGAGCTGAGGCTCTTTGCCGAGAACAACCGGGCCAGCGTCCTGGACGCCACCACCCGGCCGGAGTTCGCGGCGCTCATCACCCGGCTCATCGCTGACTACCGGGCCGGCCGACCCGTGAACGCCCAGCTCGCCCGGGTCGACCGCGAGCTGCGCCGCCTCGAGGAACTCCCCGCCGCGCTACGGGCAAAGCTCGACAACCCGGTCCTGCTCAAGCAGATCGCGCCCTGGCTGGACCGCGTCGGCGTGACCGGCCAGGCAGGTCGGGCAGCCCTGCGTATTCTCCGGGCCCAGGACGCGGGCTCGAGCGAGGCCGCCTGGGTGGCCCGACGGGACCAGTCGAGCGCCCGCCTCATCCTCGACCGCACCTGGCACCAGATCAGCCCCGGGCCGGTCGACGAGCTGCTGAGCTTCGCGGCGTCCCAGAGTGACGCCTACATCGGTGACCGCTGGTACGGGGACCTCGGGGCCCCCACCGGCGCACCGGCCGCCGCACCGGGTTCCCCGTTGGGCAATCTGACCGATCGGCGCGACGACACGGCCTATGTCGCGGCCGGCGCACCGCAGGCGGGGGACGCGATCACGGTCCCGATCACCAAGCCGCACAAGCTGTCGGCGGTGACCGTGGTACAGGACGCTGCCGCTCCCGCGGACGGCATGATCCAGGCGCTGGTCGACGGCACCTGGGTGGACCTCGGGCAGCTCGCCGACGGATTCACCAAGGTGCAGGCCAAGGACCTCGCGGCCAGCGCGGTACGGATCCAGTGGACTCCCGGTAGCGTCGCGCCGCGCGTCTACGAGATCGTCCCGCACTACTCCGACGTGCTGCGCGGTCGAGTCTCGGTCGCACCGTCGGGCTCGCTCATCGCACCCGGGGCGACCAAGCGGTTCCAGGTCGCCTTCGAGGTGTTCGACGAGGGCCGGGTGAAGGCGAGTGTCGCCGCCAGCGGCCCGGACGGCTGGACGGTCACCCCGGCGACGCAGTCTCTCCAGGCGCGACCGGATGGTCGGACCATCGTCGCGAGCGTGCCGGTCGCCGTCACCGTCCCCGCCGGCACCGCCCCGGGCCGGCACCAGGTGACGGTGACGTTCCACAAGGACGGCGTCGCGCCGGTGAACCTGTCGCTGACGATCATCGTGGGGGAGGGTAGCTATCCGGACTTCGTGACCGGGGCCAACCCGTCCGGTTACTGGCGGTTGGGCGACGCGGCCGGTTCCAGGACCGCCGTCGACAGCTCCACCAGCGGGCAGAACGGCACCTACCAGGTCGCTGAGCCGGGTGCCGAGGGTGTGCTTGCCGGCAACGGCGCGGCCGACCTCTCGAACGGCTACATCGAGGCGCCGCGCGCCCCGCGTACCAACCTGGCCGGACCGTTCACTTTGGAGGCGTGGGTCAAGCTCGACACGATCGTTCCGGCGCCGGGGCAGGCGATCATCGAGAGCTACACCGGGCCGGCGGTCAGCGGGTACGCGTTGAGGGCGAGCAACGGTGTCCTGCAGGCGTGGTCGCTCGGCGCTCCGGGTAAGGGACACGGCGTCGTCACCGGCCGCACCCAGCTGACGCCGAACAAGTGGCACCATGTCGCCGCCGTGTTCGACGGATCGCGGCTGACCGTGTACCTCGACGGCGTCGCGGACAGCAGTGTCGCGACGACGGTGGCCCCGGGCAGCGGCACGGCCAGCATCAAGCTCGGTGGCCGCGGAGACGACACGTCCCAGCGGCTGCAGGGCGACCTCGACGAGGCGGCGATCTATGACCGGGCGCTGACGGCGACCGAGATCCAGGAGCACTACTTCGCCGGGATCGGGTAGCCAGACCCTCCGGATGCGCGTCAGCCGCCCTGCGGCGGTGGGCTGACGCGCATCCGGATGGCGTAGCGATCCCCGCGGTAGAGCGACCGCCCGAACTCCACGACCTTGCCCATGTTGTCGACGGAGATGCGCTCGATCAGGAATGCCGGGTCGTCCTCGGCGACTTCGAGTCGCTTCGCCTCGGCGGCGGTCAGCCGCGCGATGGTCACGGTCTGCCGTGCCGATTCGAGTCGCACACCGAATGCGCGACCCAGGATGTCGTAGAGGGAGTCGTCGCGTCCCAACACGTCGAGCAGGGTGGGGAACCGCGCCGTGGCGAGGTTGGTCCGTTCGAGTGCCATCGGGATTCCGTCGGCGGTACGGATCCGCTCGATGTAGTGGGTCGGCTCGCCCGGAGCGATGTCGAGGTTGGTGGCGACGGTGCGGGTGGCCGGGCGGGTGCGGGCGCGGTAGCTCTTGGCGCCCGGCGTCATACCGCGCATTCGCATGTCCTCGCTGAACGAGCGGAATATCTCCGAATGGGTCAGGGTCGGATGCTGCACAAAGGTGCCGCGTCCAGGGATCCGCCGGACCATTCCCTTCGTCTCCAGGGCGTCGATGGCGCCCCGGACGGTCATCCGGGCCACTCCGAACCGCTCGGCGAGCACCCGTTCGGAGGGGAGCAGGGAACCATCTCGTGAGTTCAGGACCAAGGAGCTGAGCACATCGGTGATGTGTTTGCCCTTGCCGCGGCTCTGCTCCGCAAGTAACGACTCAAGCGCTCCGTCGCTCGGCTCATGTCGGGTCCTTGGCACGAGTTTGTCTCCTTCCTGCTCGATTGACGCCATCGTACGGGCAGCTCCGCGCTCCTCGGTGAGGTCGGCTTACCCGTTGACCAGCGGTCTATACCAGTATTACAGTCGAGCTCTCCGCCGGTCGGGTGGGGTGCCATAACAACGATCGGAGACATGGATGCCCAGGAAGTACGGCGTGTTGGGAGCGGCTGCGATGCTCGCCGTCACCCTCGCCGCGTGTGCGCCAGACAGCGGTGACGGCGGCGGCGGCGGTGACGCCGTCAACCTGAAGGTCTGGGGATGGCGGCAGGAGGATGTCGCGGCGTACAACAAGATCTTCCAGATCTACGAGGACGCCAACCCCGGTGTCACCGTTGAGTACGTCCCCTACAAGAACACCGAATACGACACAATCCTCAAGACGGGGCTCACCGACGCCAACGGCCCGGACGTGGCACAGCTCCGTTCCTACGGTCTGCTTCAGCCGCTGGTCGCCGCCACCGGTCTGGTGCCCCTCGATGATCAGATCAAGGAGTTGGAAGGCTTCCCGAAGCCGGTCCTCGACGGTGCCCGGGGCGAAAGCGACGGAAAGGTCTACGGAGTTCCGTTCGCACTCCAGACCCTGCACGTGATCTACAACGAGAAGCTCTTCGCCGATAACGGCATCAAGGCCCCCACCACCTGGGCGGACATGATCGCGGCGTTCGAGAAGCTCAAGGGCGCCAAGGTTATCCCGCTGGCGAGCACGGTCACCGACACCTGGATGCTGCCGATCCAGCACGAGATCTTCGGGGCCACGACCTACGGCGGCACCGACTACCTGAACAAGATGATCACCGGCGGGGCGAAGTTCACCGACGGCCCCTGGGTGAAGTCGCTCGAGACCTGGAAGGGCACCAACAAGTACTGGCCACCGCAGTCGTCCGGGGTGAGCTACGCCGACGCGCAGGCGCTCTTCACCTCCGGCCGCGCCGCCATGTTCCCGGGCGGGATCTGGGAACTCGGCGTGTTCGAGAAGGCCAACCCCGACCTGAAGATGGGCATCTTCAACGTGCCGCCCGCGCCCGGCGCGGCGGTCGACAAGACGCTCGTTCCCGGCTACGTCGACGGTTCGTTCGGGGTCTCGGCGAAGTCCCCCAAGCAGAAGGCCGCGCTGGACCTGGTGCGGTGGATGGCGTCGGAGGAGTTCGGCCGGGCGTACTCCAACGAGTTGCGTCAGATCTCCGCGGTACCCAAGGTCCAGCCCCAGGACAAGCTCCTGGCCCAGGCCCTGCAGGCGTACCAGGAGAACCCGAGCCCGTACGTCACCTACGCGTACTTCTCCGGTGGGTCACCCACGGCCTGGGACCTCGCCTCGGCGGCCTTCTCCGACTATCTGCTCGGTCGACGTGACGCCGCTGACACGGCCGGACACGTCCAGCGAGGGGTCGATCAGTGGTTCAGGCCCAAGAACTGAATGTCCGTCCTGCCCGGCGGCGTCGCCGCCAGGCAGGACGGACCTCACCGGGGTGGATCGCGGCATTCTGCCTACCGGCGTTCGCTCTCTACGGCCTCTTCGTCGTGGTACCTCTGGTCACCGCCTTCTACTACGGGCTGTTCCGCTGGGAGGGCACCCGCCAGGCGGACTTCGTCGGGATCGGCAACTACCGGGAGGTCTTCACCCGCTACCCGTTGAGCGATGAGATCGCCGCGGCGCTGGGGCACAACGTGCTCTTCTTCGTCGGCACCATGGCGATCCAGAACACCGTCGGGCTGGGCCTGGCCGTGATCCTGCACCGAAACCCATGGGGAAAGCGGTTGTTCCAGACCCTCTTCTCGCTTCCCTACCTGATCAGCCCGCTGATCGTCGGCTATATCTGGTCGCTCCTGCTGAGCCCCACCTTCGGCCCGATCAACCACGTGCTCAGAGGTGTCGGCCTGGACTCGTGGGCACGCCCGTGGCTCGGTGAGCCGGACATCGCGCTGCCGGTGCTGATCCTGGTCAACGCCTGGCAGTGGATCGGTGGGCCCATGCTCATCTTCGGCGCCGCCCTGGCCGGTGTCCCACGCGAGTTGGAGGAGGCGGCTGCCATCGACGGCGCATCAGCCGCCCGGACCTTCTGGAAAGTCAGGTTCCCCCTCCTGATTCCGGCCGTCGGGGTGATCACCGTTCTGACGTTCATCGGGTGCTTCAACATCTTCGACCTCGTCTACGCGCTGGGCGGATCCAGCGGCGGCCCCGGAGGCGCCATGGACGTGCTGGGCCTGCTCTACTACCGGACCGCCTTCCAGGGCGGCAGCAACGCGATCGGAGAGTCCTCGGCCTTGGCCATGCTCATCTTCGTGTTCATCTTCGGGATATCCGTCGTCCTGGAGCGGGTGCTGCGCCGGCGGGAGGTGACCTAGATGAACGCCCTGACGACCACCCCTCGTACGACGCCGGAAACCACCAGCGGGTCAGCGCGCCCGGACGGCACCCGCCGGCGTCTGCCCACCCGCGGCATCGGTGTCCAGGTCCTTCTGTGGGCGTACGCCGGCATCGCGTTCGGCCCGCTGCTGCTGGTGCTGATCGGCTCGTTCCGCTCCAACGCGGATATCCTTCGCGCACCGGTCGGGCTGCCCACCTCGTTCGACGTGAGCAACTACGTCCGCGCCTGGGAGACCGCGTCGATCTCGACGTACCTGATCAACTCTCTGGCGGTGACGGGCGCCTCGGTGGTGCTGTGTGTCGGCGTGTCGGCGCTGGCCGCCTACGCCCTGGCCAGGTGGAGATTCCGGGGACGCGCCCTGCTGGCGGCGTTCTTCCTGTCGGGTCTGATGATTCCCGCGAAACTCGGCCTGCTGCCGGTGTTCTACATGTTCCAGTCGATGGGCCTGATCGACAGCAGGATCGGGCTGGTGCTGCTCTACGCGGCGGGCGGCATTCCGTTCTCCGTCTTCGTGATCATGGGGTTCATGCGGGGGCTGCCCGGGGAACTGGAGGAGGCCGCGAGGATCGACGGAGCACACGAGGGACGCCTGTTCGTCTCGATCGTGCTGCCACTGATGCGTCCGGCACTGGCGGTGGTCACCGTCTTCCAGTTCGCGCCGACCTGGAACGACTTCTTCTATCCGCTGGTCCTGATGCGCAGCGGCGACAAATACACCATCCCCGTCGGGCTGACCCGGTTCTTCGGTGAGTTCGCCGCCGATCGCGGCACCCTGTTCGCCGGGCTCGTGATCGCTCTGGTCCCGCTGGCAGTGGTGTTCGCGCTGGCGACCAAGCAGATCGTCGCCGGCCTGACCGCTGGGATGTCACGATGACAGCTACCATCACCATAGACGGCGGGAAATCCCAGCTCAGGATGCTGCTGAGCACTCCAGCGGGTCGTCAGATCGGGATCGGGCCCGGCTTCGTCTACCAGTCCGACGAGGACGGCGTCGCCCGGATCCTGGGCGCCATCCGCGGCGCTGCGGACACCATCCCGCTCCCCACCCAGGTGTCAGGCGTGCTCGCCGGTCTGACCGGCGTGCCGGGTGACCACGCCGAGCGTCGACACCTCGCCCTCGCCATCACGAGGCTCCTCGGCGGTCCCGCCGTGGTCGTGGAGGACAGCGTCCTCGCCCACGCCGGTGCCCTCGACGGAGCCGGCGTGGTCCTGTGCGTCGGAACCGGGACCACAGTCCTGGCGGTGGCCGCAGACGGCAACTACGCCCGGCTCGACGGGTGGGGTCCACATCTCGGCGACCGCGGCAGCGCGTTCGCCATCGGGCTGGCCGGGATGCGCGCCGCGACGGCGTCGTACGACCGGGTCGGGCCGGGAACCACGCTGGCCGACCGCCTCGGCGCGGCGCTCGGGGGCACCGACCTGGCGTCGCTCCAGCGCTACTACCGGGACCCCGCCATGATCCCCCGCACGGCGGCCTTCGCTCTCGATGTTCTCGACGCGGCCGCCCAGGCCGACCCGGTGGCGAACCGCATCTGCGCCACGGCCGCGACCGATCTCGCTGACGCGGCCGAGGCGGCGACCACCCGACTCCGCCTCGGCGGGGCGGAACGCCAGGTGTCGTACAGCGGACGGCTACTGACCCCGGGGAACGTCCTCCACCGGGCCCTGTCCGCAGAACTCGACGCCAGAGGTCTGCCGCTGGTCAGCCCCAAGGCCGAGCCGCTTGAGGGCGGCCCGACGCTGCTGCGCGGTACCGGTCCCTACGCCCGCCTGTTGGCGGACCAGAACCCGGGCGGGGACGCGTGAGGGTCGGACACGGGACGGCCCGCTTCACGGTCGTGCCCGGAGAACCCATGGGTGGATACATCGACCGGTCCGAGGGCGTCCAGGGCGTGCTCGACCCGCTAGAGGTCCACGTGGTGACCTTCGCCGACGACGGCCACCGGTTCGCGTTGGTGGTCGCGGACCTGATCTGCGTGAATGCCGACGTCGTCGATCGGATCCGGACCGCGATGCGGGGCATCGGCGTGTCCTCCTGCTGGGTTGTTGCCACGCACACGCACGCGAGCCCCGAGGCGGGCTGCTTCCCCGGCGGTGGGGTCACGCCACGGCCCGTCGCCGACCGGCTCATGGCCGCGTCACTCGCGGCCGCGCGCCACGCCATGGCGGCCGAGCGGTCAGCCAGGCTCGGCGCGACCCGCACCCTGGTTCCCGGGCTCGCGGGTCGCCGCAACCTCGCGGATCCGCCGGCGATGGACATTCCCGTCGACACCATCGTGGTCACCGCGGGTACCGACGTGGTGGGCCTGATAGTGATCTCCCCGGTCCACCCGACCGTCCTTCCCGCCGACAACAACCAGGTGAGCGCGGACCTGAATGGCGGCATTCGCCGAGCGTTGTCCGCACCCGACAGATGGGTGGTCGTCGCCACCGGTGCCGCCGGCGACATCAGTACCCGGCACACCCGCCAGGGAGCCGGGCGACCCGAAGTCGACCGGCTCGGCGCCCGGGTAGCCAGCCGCGTGGAGCCGTCGCCACATGCCGGCCACCATCCAGCGGCACCGGTGCGGCCACCGGTCTCGCGGAACGTCCGACTACGGCCCAAACAGCCGGCGGAGCTCGACGCGTCCGCCCGCCCGACCCCGCAGGTCGAAAACGATCGGATCCGTCTGGTCCTGCGGCAGGGGCTGCGGATCGCGGAGGAGCAGGCCGCCCGCCGGCGCACCGAACCATATGTGGTCGAGGTCGCAGCGGTCGACCTCGACGGGGTCACGGTCGTCGGCGTGCCCGGCGAGTTGTTCCTGGAACTGGGCGAAGCGATCCGCTCCGCGTCGGCGGATCAGGATTCCGACGTCGTCGTCCTCGGCTACACGAACGGCTACCTCGGCTACCTGCCCACCCGCGACACACCACCCTGCTACGAAACCTATGCCAGCCCGGTCAGCTCCGGCAGCGGCGAGGCCCTCGTCGAGGCTGCCGTTCAGGCTGCCGTCGAGGCCACCCGCGACCGTGACCGTTCCAGGAGGAACAGTGTCTGAACCCGCCTACGCCGACATCGCCCGGACCGCACTCGAACAGATCCTCGCCACCCAGCTCGGTGCTATCGGGTCGGCGGCCACGCTCGTCGCCGACACGATCGCCGCCGGTGGTGTCCTGCAGGTGTTCGGGACCGGCCACTCGCGGATCGTCACCCTCGAACTCGCGGCGCGCGCCGGTGGTCTCGCCCCCGTCAGCATGCTGGCGGTCAAGGATCTCGTGATGTTCGGCGGCGCCGACCCGGGACCGATCCTCGACCCGACGTACGAGCGCGAGTCCGGCCTGGCCGAGCGGATCTACGAGCTCGCCAAGCCCTCACCGCAGGACGCCTTCCTGATCGTTTCCAACTCCGGCATCAACGCCGCCGTGACCGAGATGGCGGCGCTGGCCCGTGAGCGGGCGCATCCGATCATCGCCGTCACCTCACTCACACACACCCGGTCCGCCGGGGCACGTACCACCCAGGGAGCGCATCTCGCCGACCTGGCCGATGTGGTGATCGACAACCTCGCCCCGGCCGGGGACGCGGCACTGGAGATCACCCCAGAGGTTCGGATCGGGGCGATCTCGTCGTTCACCGGGGTGCTCATCGCGCAGCTCCTCACCGAACTGGTCTGCCGTCGCCTGCTGGAGCGCGGCATCAACCCGCCGGTGTACACATCCGCGAATCTCGCCTCGGGCGACACGCGCAATGCCGACCTTCTGGAGCGGTACGACGGTCGGGTCCGCCCGATCGAACCCTGACCGCGCGTAGGTCCACGGGATCGCGTAGGTGGCCGTGGTGCGGTGCGGAATGTCGTGCGCGACGCCGCACCCATCGCGGCAACCACGGACGCTGCCCCGGCCCGAGCAGGCACCCAACGCCGGAGCTCGCGAGGGTGTCCAGCGAACAACCAGGTTGATCGGGGCAGGTCGCGTCGGGTAGGAACACGGCATGTTACGTGGCGACAAGATCGGGCTGCGGGCCCGACACGAGACCGACGTTCCCGTCCTGCAGTCTGAGCTCTACGACGACGTCGCGACCCGGTCGAAGGCCGACTCCCGCCCATGGCGTCCGATCGCACCCGGCTCAGCCGCGTCGCCGTACACGATTTCCGACCCCACCGACGATGCCGCGTGCTTCTCGGTGGTGCAGCTCGCCGATGACGAACTGGCGGGCGAGGCGCTGTTGTGGGGCATCGACCTGCACAACAGAACGGCTCACATCGGAATCTCGCTGAGGCCGGCCTTCCGCGGCCGCGGGCTGGGCACCGACGTCATCCGGGTGCTGTGCCACTACGGCCTCGTGGTGCGCGGTCTGCATCGGTTGCAGATCGAGACGCTGGCCGACAACGCCGCGATGATACGAGCAGCCACCCAGGCAGGGTTCGTGCCCGAAGGCACCCTGCGCCGTGCGGCCTGGGTGAATGGGGACTTCGCCGATGAGATCATTCTCGGGTTGCTCGCCACCGAGTGGGACGCGAACTGAACGTACGAGCACGGTCCGACTACCCTCGCCGCCGTGAAGGCAATGGAGATCGAAGCACCCATCGTCGGTGTCACCGTCTACCCGGACCGGGCCCGGGTCACCCGCCGGGGCAGCACCCGGTTGGCCGCCGGTGAGCACCGGGTACGTATCGCACCGTTGCCGCTGGGCCTGCGGCGGGACTCGCTACGGGTCGGTGGCCGGGGCGCGGCCACCGTGCTCGGTGTGGACGTGACGACGTGGCGGCAGGCGCGCAGCGTCGACGGGCAGGTCCGCGAACTGGAGCAGCGGCGCCGGGAGCTGGCCGACGAGCTGGCCGAGGTCAACGACACGTACGAGATCGAGGAGCAGCGGGGGCAGTTCCTCGCCCGGCTGGCCGAGCGGGCCGGCGGCACGTACGCCCGCGCGCTGGCCTCCGGGGACGCCGGCCCGACCGACGTGGCCAGCTTCGCCGACTCGATGGCCGGCCAGCTCGCCGACTCACAGGGCCGCCGGCGCGGGCTGACCCGGCGGCGTACCGATCTGGCCGAGGAACTGGCGGCCGTCGAGCGGCAGTTGGACGCCGCGCACGGCAAGCGGAAACCGGACCGGCTGGCCGCCGAGGTGACCGTGTCGGTGGACGCCGACGACGCCGAGCTGGACCTTGAGCTGACCTACCTGGTCGACGGGGCCCGGTGGCAGCCCTCCTACGACCTGCGGTTGGTCGACGACACCATGAACGTCACCTGGTTCGGCCTGGTCAGCCAGGACACCGGCGAGGACTGGCCGGAGTGCGTACTCCAGCTCTCCACCGCCCGCCCGGCGGCGGCGGCCGGCGTACCCGAGCTGTCGCCCTGGTATCTCGACCGGGTCCGGCCGGTGCCGCCGCAGATGCCCAAGCCGATGGCCAGCTTCGACGCGCGGCCGGGACCGCCGCCGCCGGGTGCGGCACCGGCCTTCACGGGCGGTGCGGCCCGGTCCGGCGCGCCGCGCCCCAGCGTGCAGGAGAGCGTCGCCGCGGTCGAGCAGGGGGTCACCGCGGCCACCTACCGGCCGGCCCGCGCGGTCGCGGTGCCGGCGGACGGCAGCGCCTACCGGGCCACCATCGCCGTACTGGACCTGCCGGCCCGGCTGGACCACGTGACCGTGCCGGTCCGCGCGGCCGAGGCGCACCTGCGTGCGACGGTACGCAACACCTCGGAACACACGCTGCTCCCCGGCGCGGCGGCGGTCTTCCACGGCGCCGACTTCGTCGCGGCCACCCGGCTGCCGATGTGGGCGCCCGGTGAGGAGACCGAACTGGCGCTCGGGGTGGACGACCGGGTACGGGTGGAACGGAAACTGGGCCGGCGCGCCGACACCCGGGCCACGCTCGGGTCGACCCGGCGGCGGGACGTGGAGTACCGGATCAGCGTGGCCAACCACACGCCCCGGCCGGCGAGCGTGGAGGTGCGCGACCAGCTGCCGGTGTCCCGCGACGAGGCGGTGGTCGTACGGGAACCCACCCTCGCCCCGCCGCCGGCCGAGCGTACCGAGCTGGGCGAGCTGACCTGGCGGCTGCGGCTCGCGCCGGGGGAGAGCGGCGAGATCACCATGGGCTTCCGGGTCGAACTCGCCAAGGGGGTCGAACTGGCCGGCTGGCGGGAGTGACCGGGTAGGGGAGGGCGCCCCGACGACTGGACCTGACGGACGGCCGACGCCGGACGGGCTCCCGGACGGAGTCGAATCCGTCCGGGAGCCCTCTCGGCGACATACCGGTGATGGAGCGAATTCAGCGGTTGCCGACCGGCCGGCGGACGGTCAGGAGAACTTGATCGAACCCGCCCGGTTGCCCCACCCGTCGCCGATGTTGCCGAGCACGGGCGCCTGGTCGATCCAGGTCGACGACGCCCCGGTGAAGTTGATGCCGTCGAAGAGCTTGACGTCGCACTGGTGGTAGGTGTGCACGGAGCTGATTCTGTTGTTCAGGTCGCCCGCCGCGGTGCTGCGCAGGTCGTCCCACTGCAACTCGGCGTCGTAGGCCGGCGTGCACTCCTGGTTCTGGACCCAGGCCAGCACCGTGCCGGTGTAGTTCGCCCCGGTGTAGGTGCGGGCGATGACCAGACTGGCCTGGGCGCCGACCGCGCGCAGCGCCCGGTCCTCGCTGCTCGCGCAGGTCACCGCCCCGGTGTCGAGGTTGACCGCGCAATTGCGCTGCGGCGCTGCGGCGGCGGGCGCGGCGAACGTGCCGAGCAGGCCCAGGGTGCCGAGAGCCGTACCGGCCACGGTGGCCATTCGTGCCTTCATCGTCTTCTCCTTCGTCTCGGGAACGGGTGCGGAGCGTCGATGACGTCCCGGGTTCATTGCTAGTCGCCGGCCCGCTTGATCGGGACACCCAGGGGCCTGGGTCAATCAATTCCGGACAATGCGTGTTCACCAGCGGCAACGCGACAGCCGCCCGGCCCGGCTGGACAGCGTCGGTAACGATGAATCGGATTTGCTCGGAGTTCTGGGTGAAAGGGAACTGAGTGGCTCGTCAGGAGAGACCCGTCGATCCGACCGCCGGCCCGGTGCAGGCCCTCGCCTACGAACTGCGCAAGCTCCGCGCCGAGGCGGGCAACCCCACCTACCGTCAGCTCGCCAGAACCGCCGGCTACGGCGCGACGACCCTGTCGGAGGCAGCCGGCGGAACCCGCCTGCCGACCCTGGAGGTGCTGCTGGCCTACGTCGGCGCGTGCGGGGGCGACCCCGACGACTGGCGGCGGCGCTGGCACGAGACGGCGGAGCGGGCGCGCCCGGCGGAGCCCGTTCGGCAGGTCGTCGGAGAACGGGACGGCGACCCGGAGGGGGGCGGCGGCGCGGGCGCGGAGGGCGGCGGCGCGGGCACGGAGGGCGGCGGCGCGGGCACGGAGGGCCCGGAACTGCCGGCGGTTGCGCCGTCCGGTGTGCGGCGGCCCGGGAACGGGCCGCCGCGTCTGCGGTGGGTCGTACCCGTCGTCGCAGTCGCCGCCGCCGCGATCGTCACCATCGTCACGGTGGTCGATCTTCCGGACGACGGTCCGGCGGCACCCCGCACGGCGCGCTGTCCGTCCGTGCCGGACGGGGCCGCCTTCACCGGGGTGACCTACGGGGGCGGCGCCTACGTGCGCGACGGGGCGGCCCGGGACGAATCCGTGCTGACCACCATCCCGCCGGACTGCACGGTCGGCTTCACCGGCTTCTGCGTCGGCGAGAAGGTCTACGACAACACCGGCGGCATGCCGGACGTGCGCTGGTTCAAGGTGGCCGGCGGCGGCGTCGTCTCCTCCGCGGTCGTGCACGGCAACCCGCCGCGTGACCTGCGGGCGTCGGACTGTCGCAACGGTCGGCCGACCACGACCGGCCTCGAACTGTCCGTCGTCACCGGGGCGGGCCGCTCCGGGATCGTGACGTTGCGGGCCACCGGCAGGGACCTGTACGTCGCGGGCTTCGCCACCTCCGTGGGCGACCCGGGGGCGTCCGGCGAGCGGACCTGGCGGCAGGTCAGGCTGGTCGACGTGCGGGATTCGACCGCCGGGGCGAGCGTCCGGCTCGACGCGCTGCCGGGCCCCTCGGCCCGTGGGCCGGTCGTCCTGGTCGCTGCCGCCTGCCTCGGCGGGGACAGCCCGACCGGTCTGGTGCGGGCCCGTCAGGTTCGGCCGGAGGATCCGCGCGGGGCGGTGCCGGTGACGCTCGACCAGCGGCAGCAGGCCGAGGCGGCCGGGTCCGCCTGCCGCTATCCGAGCCGAGGGTAAGGGCCGGGCCGGGCGGGGCGGGCGTCAATGGGCTGTCACCGGTGGCCCACAGTTCCCGGCGCACCGTGACGCTGGGGTGACGCCCGGCCCCGCAGACTCCATTCGCACAGGGCCGGCGAAGGAGAACTCATGATCGGAATGCGGCGGGTGCCCGGAGGCACCGGATGACGGGCGTGCGCACGGTGCTCGCGATGCGCACCAGGGAGGGCTGCGAGCAGCGGTTCGAGGCCGAGTGGCTCTCGGCCGCCGAGCAGATCCGCACCCTCGACGGGTGCCTGCGTCAGGACCTGGTCCGCGACGCCGAGGACCCGCGCAGCTACCTGATCATCAGTGACTGGGCGGACCGGGAGCGGTTGGACGCCTTCGGCCGCAGCGAGCAACGGGACCGGCTGCTGCGCATGGTCCGTGAGCTTCGCGAGTCCGCGCAGCGGCACACGTACCAGGTCCTGCACGTCCTGCGGAGCGAGCCCGAGGAGTCGCGATGACCGAGCACCCCGTCCCCGCGTCGGAGCTGTACACCGACGAGTTCGCCGCCGACCCGTACCCCAGCTACGCCCGGCTGCGGGCGGACCGGCCCGTCTGCCCGGTCAGCTCGCCGCGGTTCGACTCGTACCTGATCAGCAGGTTCGACGACGCCCGGACGGCGCTGACCGACCCGAGGCTGTCCAAGGACCTCTACGGGCCGGGCCAGCACTACCTGCGGATCTTCGGGCCGAACTCGGAGGGGTTGAACAAGAACATGCTCAACTCGGATCCGCCGGAGCACACGAGGCTGCGCCGGATCGTGTCGCAGGCGTTCGCGCCGCGCCGCGTCGAGGCGCTGCGCCCCCGCGTGGCGGAGATCGTGGACACGCTGCTCGACCGGATCGTCCCGCGGGGCGGGTGCGACCTGATGCGCGACTTCGCCATCCCGCTGCCGATGCTGGTGATCAGCGACCTGCTCGGGATTCCGGAGTCCGACCACGAGCGGGTCCTCGACTGGACGCAGGTGATCAGGACGTCCGGGTCCGCCAACCGCAGCCCCGAGAAGGACCGGGCCGCCGTGCAGGAGGCCCAGCTACGCCTGCACCACTACCTTGCCGACCTGGTGCAGGCCAAGCGCGCGCACCCCGCCGACGACATGATCGGCGCGCTGGTCGACGCCTGCGACCGCGACGGGGAACTGTCCGAGCAGGAACTGGTCACCACCACCTTCCTGCTGCTGTTCGCCGGGCACCAGACCACCGCGGACTTCATCGGCAACGCGACGGTGGCCCTGCTCACCCACCCCGACCAGCTCGAACTGCTGCGGGCCAGGCCGGAGCTGCTGCCGTCGGCGATCGAGGAGCTGCTGCGGTTCGACGGCCCGTTGCCGGTGGCCAGCCCGAGGATCGCCACCGAGGACGTCGAGTACCAGGGGGTGTGCATCCCGCGCGGGTCGGTCGTCGGCGTGGCGATCAACTCGGCGAACCACGACCCGGAGCACTTCGCCGACCCGGACCGGCTGGACGTCCGCCGCGAGCGCGCCCCGCACATCGGTTTCGGCTACGGCGTGCACTACTGCCTGGGTGTCTCGCTGGCCCGGATGGAGGCGCAGATCGGCATCGGGACGCTGCTGCGCCGGCTACCCGGGCTGCGACTCGGGGTGCCGGTCGCCGAGCTGCGCCGGCTGCCGGCGGCGTCGCCGTTCCGCGGCCTGCTGGAGCTGCCGGTCCGGTTCGCCGCCTGACGCGCCCGGTGGCCCTGCCCGCCCGGCCGCCCGATCCATGTCCGCCCGACATGTCCGCCCGACCCGTGTTCACGGTCCATGTCCGCCCGGTTCACGTCCATCCACCTGAGGAGCAGCCATGATCTACCGGTCCGTGATCGTCTGCCACATCGTCCCCGGCAGCGAGGGCACCGTCGGCGACGTCTTCGGCTACTACGACAAGACGACCCGACCGCAGGATCTCGGCGTGATCGGCCGGACCCTGCTGTCCCTGGACGACCTGTACATCCACGTGATCGAGCGCAACGTGGACCCGAAGGCGTCGCTGGGCAAGGCCCGGGGACTGCCCGCGTTCCAGCAGATCGCCGAGGCCATCGCCCCGTACGTGACGCCGTATCCGAAGAACTGGCAGAACCCGTCCGACTCCGTCGCCAAGGAGTTCTACAGCTGGGCACCGGCCGAGGGCTCGGTGCCCGCGTCGGAGTCGGACGACGGGAACATGACCGTCATCGTCGCCCGGATCAAGCCCGGGGCGGAGCCCAACGTCGCGCGGGTGTTCGCCGAGTCCGACGAGGGATCGCTGCCGGTCGAGCTGGGCGTCACCGGGCGCTGGCTGTACTCCATCGACGACGTATACCTGCACCTGTTGGAGCGCACCGATGCGGCGTTCGCCCAGGCCATGCGGGACAGCCACGCCAAGCCGGCCTTTGCCAAGATCATGGAGGACCTGAACACGTTCATCACCCCGTACAACCCGGAGACCTGGCGCGGCCCGGAGGACGCGGTGGCCAAGGAGTTCTACCGCTGGCGCGCCGCGGACTGAGGCCCCCGACGCCGGGGATCGCCGACCCGACAGCTTTCGCGCCCTCGTCCACCTACGCTCAGTCGACCACCGTCGACAGCGGAGCGGATGGTGAAGCGTGGTGGGACAGCCCTCTTCCGCCGCCACCGGGGCCGAACCCGGTCTGCGCTGGCTGCACCTGCTGGTGCTGCTCGCCCTCGTGGCCGTGGGGGTGGGCGCCGGCGACGTGGTGTTCGTCGTCCACAACCTCGGGCACTGGGGCGAGGTGCAGGCGTGCGCCGCCCTGCACGACCTGCCGCCCGACGGTGGGCAGGTCGCCCGCCTGTTGGGCCGCAGCGCCGAGTACGACCGCTGCGCCGCCGGGTTCGAGGCCACCCGCCAGGCGGCGCAGCTCGCCGGTGGGACGGCGATGCTGGTGCTGGCGGGGCTGGTCGTGTTCCTCGACGGCCTGTCGGTGCGGCTGGGGCTGTCCCGCCGGGGCCGGCGTCGACCCCCCGACGGGGACGCGTCGACGCGGATCAGGCAGCGGTTCGAATTCTGGTGCGACGAGCTGGGGCTGCGCGGCCGGGCCCGCCCCAGGGTGGTCGTCGCGCCGGTCGGGGCAGCCGACGCGCAGGCGTACACGACCGCCGTCCCGTACGGCCGGGCCGTCGTCGTGGTGCCCGTCGCCCACGCGTACGGCCGCCGGGACGTCCTCGACCTGGTGGTGTTGCACGAGCTGGCCCACGTCAGGGCCAGGGAGGTGTCGTGGGCGTCGGCGACGTGGTGGGCGGGGTGGCTCGTCGTGCCGGCGCTCCTCTCGGCCATGGCCCCGGTGCTGGTCGCGCCGGCCGCCGTGACCGGGTCGTACGCCGTCTCGCTGTCCATCGCGGCCGGGGCGGCGACCGCGATGTTGATCCTGCGCGCCGCCGTGCTGCGCCGCCGCGAGCACGCCGCCGACCGGTTCGCCGTCGCCCGGGGGGACCTGCGGGACGCGCTGGTCGCCGCCGCCGACGACGGTGAGGCCACCGGCAGGCCGGCGCGGTGGAGGCCGGGTCGGCTGTTCGCCACCCATCCGGACCCGTCCGGCCGGGTCGCGGCGCTGGAGCGCGACGACCGGTGGGAGGGCGGCTTCGCCGTCGCGGCCGTCATCGGGCTGGCGGCGATGTCCGCCCTGCAGAGCGCCCGCCGCGTGTTGCTGCACACCCCCGACCCGCCCCTCCCGCTCGGCGTGGACAAGGAAGATCTCGCGGTGGCGGTCGCCGCGCTCGTCTGGGCGGCGGCGACCATCCCGATCTGGATCCGCCGTCCCGCGCCGTCCCGGCGTCGTTGGTGGGCCCGGGTGCTCGGCGCCACCGTCGGTCTGGCGGCCGGGTGTGCCCTGCCCAGTGTCGGGACGACCGCGTCGATCTACGCCACGTTCACGGCCGGGTTCGGGCCGGCCGCGCTCGCCTGGCTGGTACCGGCGCTCGCCGGCGTCGCCGCGCTCGCCGCCGGGCTGGCCGAGGCGGTGGCGGCCCTGCCCGGCGGCGCCCGCCGCGTCGTGGCGGCGCTCCTGTCGGTGCTCGGCGCGGCGGTGCTGCTGACCGCGGTCGCGCTCACCGCCACGCTGCTGCTGTACGGCCACTGGGCGTGGCGCAACGTGGCCATCGACCGGGTCCTGTGGAGCACGCCGGGTCGCCTCCAGAGCTGGGCCGCCGTGGCGCTGGTGGCGGCCTGCGTCCTGCCGGTCCTCGCGAGGGCCACGGCCCCGGCCCGCCCGACCGCTGCCCCGCCGCCGGCCGCCCTGCCGCCCGGGGCGACACCGGGCGAAGAGGCCCCCGGCGGGATGGTCCCGGGTCGGGTGGTGCCGGGCGGGGAGAACCCGGGCGGGGAGAACCCGGGCGGGGAGAACCCGGGCGGGGGAGCGGCCGGGGTGGCCGGTGGTCGGTGCGCCGGCTCGCCCTGCTGGTGGCGGTCGCCGGCATCGCGGCGGGGCTCGCCGGCGCGGCGGCAGCCGCGCCGCTCGCCGACCGGCTCGTCGGCGACGACGTCGCGTTCTTCCTGCTGTCCACCGGCTGGTGGGCGTGCGCGGCGGCGGGATGGGTGGTGGCGCTGGCGCTCCTGCTGTCGCTGGGGGCGCGCGGCCCCGACGGCGGGGTGGCCGTCGCCTGGCTGGCCGGCGCGGGCGTCACGGCCGTGAGCGGTGCCGTCCGGTACGCCGGGGAGGTGCTCGCCGGCCGAGGCCCGGCCCATCCGCTCACCTTCGTGCAACGGCCGTGGTGGCTGCTGACGGCCCTGGTGCTCTTCTCCTTCCCGGCAGCGGTGCTGGTCCGGGACGTCGTGGCGGCGCGGCGGGAGCGGGTCGGACGCCCGCCGGTGCCTCGCCGGGCCTGGCCGGTACCCCTGGCGACCCTCGCCGGCGCCGTAGCGCTGGCCTGCGTCGTGGCGCTCGGCTGGACCGTGCCGGTCACCGGCCGGCAGGGCGACCTGGCCCGGTTCCTGGCGGCGCGCGTGGACCCCGCCGCGGCGGACGGCGGGCGGGGCCGTCCCGCGGGCGCCGCACCCGGCCGGCCGCTCACCCGGCAGGGGGCGGACGCCGTGCTGGCCGAGGCGCGACGCGGCCTGCCGTCGGCCTGGCCGCCGACCCGCACGGCCGCGTGGACCGGCACGGACGACCCGGCGACCGTACGGCCGAAGTCGTGTGCGGACCGGTTCGCCGCCGTCCGGCTGGCCGAGGATCGGCGTGCGGCGGTGACCGCCCGCGAGGTCAGGCTGGAGGTGCCGGCCGGCGTCCTGCCACCGCTGGGGGCCACGCTGCACCTGCGGCTGACGTCGTACCCGTCCGCCGACGCGGGGAAGCAGGTCGTCGCCGAGGCCGGGGACACCGTGGCGGCCTGCCCCCGCTGGTCGGTGCCGTCCCCGCTCGCCGACGGCGGGGTGGCGCGCCGGTGGGTCGTCGCCATGCCGGCGCCGGACCTGCCGCACGACAGCTGCCGGACCAGGATCACCGAGTCCTCGTCCGTCGCCGGTCTTCCCGTGGTGGCCGGCGGGGCGCTGGTCGTGGTGGGGATCGGCCACAACGTGGCGGTGGCGGAGATCGCGTACGGGCTGCCCTTCCGGGACCAGTTGGAGCCGAAGGAGCAGGCCCTGCTCGACGACCTCGCGGTCGTGGCGGCCCGGCTGATCGTGAACGCCCTCGACTCCTGAGGGCATCCGGGTGCGTACGGACGGCCACCCGCCCGGACCGCTCGGCCGATCCCGGTCAACGGGCTGTGACTGTTCTGCTACACAGGTTCCAGGTACCCCCGACGTCTTCCCGCTCCACAGCGGACGAACGGATCGGTGATGCGCCATGGTGGATTCGACGGCCCGGTCCGAGTCGGGCCTGCTGCACCTCAGCGATCTCGCCCGGGAGGTGATCGAGGCCGCCGCACCGGAGGAGGCCGGCCTGCTGCCCGAGGTGACCGCCGCCTGGCTCGCCGGTGACCTCGCCGCCGGTCCCGGCCGGCGGGGGCGTCGGCGGGGCGCCGCGATCGGCCTCGGCCTGGACGCGCCGCTGCTGGTCACGGTCGTCTACCCGGTGCTGGCGGCGGCACTCACCCCGCTCGTCGTCCCGGCCGCCGAGCGGGGCCGGCGGCGGCTGTCCGATCGGTGGCGACGCCGCCGCCGGCGCACCGACGTCGTGATCCCCCGCGAACTCGTCGAGCAGGCCGAGGCGGTCCGCGACGCGATCCTGGCCAGCGCGCCGGGCGCGGGGGTGTCCCGCCGCCGGGCGGCCGTGCTCGCCGAGGCCGCGTACGCCGCGTTGATCCGGCGGCAGTTCGGCGGTGACCGGTGACCGGGCGTCCCGCCGGCCGGCCGGTGAGCAGGCGTCACGCCCTCCGGCTGGCCGGTGCCGGCCTGGCCGGGATGCTCGTCGGATGCGGTGACGGCGCCGCGCGGCCCGCCGGGGACGCGACCCTGCCGACCGCCGGGTCCGGCGCGTCGCCGGGCACCGCCGGTGTCCTGGCCGACCGGCTCGCCGGCTACCGCAGCGCGTACCGCTTCGTCCGGACCAACACCATGGCGTACGACGACGAGGCGGCGTCGGCCAGGGCCACCGTCGCGATGCGGGTCGAGATCGCCGCGTTCCTCGCCTGGGCCCGGGACAACGGCCACCCCGACATCCGTGCGGCTCTGCCCCGGGTTCCCGCCGGCGAGGAGTACCTGCTGGATCCGCTGATCGGCAACGACGAGAGCCTCGACACCACGCCGCTGGCCGGCGCCCGACAGCCCCTCGGCCGGCTGATCCCCGACGCCGAGACGGTCAAGAGCTACCCGGCCACCCGGCAGGCCGGGTTCGCGCTCACCATGCTGAAGATGGTCCTGTCCCGGGCCGAGTACGCCCGGCTCGTCACCGACTCCCCGTTGGTGCGCGCGGCCGGCGGCAAGAACATCATCACCATCTACCCGTTCTCCGCGCCGGAGCCGAAGGGCGGCGACTCCTACCTGGCCCTGCTCCCCGGCGTCCGGGACGCCTTCCGGGTGGACCCGGCGCTGCGCTGGCTGGTGGCCAACCCCGGTCAGGCCATGTCCGGGGAGAACCAGCGCCGGCTGGTCGAGGGCGGCGGGACGCTGTACACGGCTGAGGGGTACCGGGTCGTGTACATCGACAGCGCCCGGGCCGAGGACGTGCCCGCCCTGGTCGCCGGCGCGCTGTACGAGGCGCTGCGGACGGCCCGGGACGGCTGACCCGGCCCCCTCGGCGGAGTGCGCGTCGGCCGGCGCGGCGTCTGCGTGGCCCGCTGCCGTACCGGCGGTCGGGGTGGCGCAGACGCCCGCCCGGTCACGTTGCCTGCCAAGGGAGTGGTTGATTACTCGCTTACTGCCAGGGCGACCGCGCGACGGTCGGGTGGGCCGTCGCGCCGGTCGGTGCCCGCAGGCCCGTCGACAAGCGTCCTGGCCCACGGGGCGTCGACCTGCTCGGCGCCCATGGTCACCACCACGCTGCACATCGCACCCTTGGCGAAGAACTCCCGCACCTGCTCCTCGCTGCCGCCGGAGACGCTGCGGGTGTACTCGACCAGGCGGGCGTAGCCCCGCTGGACGGCCCGGCGGATCTCCGGCACCGAGACCGCCGCGCACTGGGCGTGCAGTTGCACCAACAGCAGGTCCTGATCCCGGATCAGCAGGGTGTAGGCGCCGGCCATGGCGGACAGGACCGCCTCGGGCGAGCTGCCCGGGGCCGCCGCCGCACCCTCGCTCAGGCTCTCCCGGAACCGCTCGAAGCAGCGCTCGGTGACCGCGGCGAACAGCGACTCCTTGTCCGGGAACAGCCGGTACAGGTACGCCTGGGAGATGCCGGCGCGCCTGGCGACCTCGACGGTGGTGGTGCCGAAGTAGCCCCGGGCCGCGAACGCCCCGATGGCCGTGGAGAGGACGTCCTCCCGCCGCTCCTCGGCGGTGGAGAGCGTCCTGGTGCGCGTGGTCGGAGACATGTGAGTAGGCAACCACACCCCCGAATCGGCGGCAAGAGCCTCGGCCCGCTGGGACCGCTGCCAGCCGCCGGCCCACCCGCCTCGCTCCAGCAGCGTGATCGGACCCCGGTTCGAGGCCGCGCGGCGTGGAACTAGGCGAGCCGCCCGTGCGGGGCGAACCGGACGTCGCTCGCGTCGGCGTGGCCGGGGCGGGCCATGGACAACACCTGGGCGACCATCTCGGTGAGCTGCGCCCGGCAGTGCTCCTGCTCCGGCCGGGAGGCGTCCGGTGCCTCGTCCAGGTCGACCCAGGTCCGCACCGTCACGCCGAGCGGCGTCGGCCACGCGCGCAACGCGTGGCCGACGGTGCGCAGCATGGTCAGCGTGGACGCGGTGCCCTGGGTGCCCGCCCCCACCGCCACGCAGCCCAGCGGCACCCCGTCCAGGAAGACGCGGGGCACGGCGAGGTCGTTGGCAAAGTCGAGGGCGTTCTTGAGCAGCCCCGAGATGGCGCCGTGATAGGTGGGCGAGACCAGGACGACGCCGTCGGCGGCGGCGAGTTGGTCGAGGAACCGGCGGACCCGCTGGTCCTGGTGCAGGCCCGGGCGGTAGAAGGGAAACTCCACGTCCACGCCCCGGAACACCTCGACGGTGGCACCCCGCTGCACGCACTGCCGTGCGCACCAGGCGGCCACCTTCTCCGAGGTGGAGCCGCCCCGGATGGACCCGCTGACCAGCACCACGTGCGGCCTCTGCACTGCCATTACGCCCCTCCGTCGTCGTGTGTGTGCCCGGGGCGGAGCCGTCGGGAAGGTGCCCCGGCTCAAGGTGACGCCGGGGCACGGGCGGCCCGGTTGCTGCCCGGAGGTTCCGGCCGTGGCGACCACCGGGCCACCGGCGACGCCCGCATGTGATGCCCGTCAGTAGCGGTAGTGCTCCGGCTTGAACGGGCCCTCCTGCGAGACGCCCAGGTAGGCGGCCTGCTCCTTGGTCAACGTGCTCAGCTTCGCGCCGAGCGCGCCCAGGTGCAGCCGGGCCACCTTCTCGTCCAGGTGCTTCGGCAGCACGTAGACGCCGATCGGGTAGTCCTCGGGCTTGGTGAACAGCTCGATCTGCGCGATCGTCTGGTTGGCGAACGAGTTCGACATCACGAAGCTCGGATGCCCGGTCGCGTTGCCCAGGTTCAGCAGCCGGCCCTCGGACAGCACGATGATCGAGTGCCCGTCGGCGAACTTCCACAGGTCGACCTGCGGCTTGATGTTCACCCGCTCGACATCCGAGCGCTTGGCCAGGCCCGCCATGTCGATCTCGTTGTCGAAGTGACCGATGTTACCCACGATGGCCTGGTGCTTCATCCGCGCCATGTGCTCGTTGGTGATCACGTCGAAGCAGCCGGTGGCGGTGACGAAGATGTCCGCCTGCCCGACCACGTCGTCCAGAGTCGCCACCTGGTAGCCGTCCATCGCCGCCTGGAGGGCGCAGATCGGGTCGACCTCGGTCACCACGACCCGGGCGCCCTGACCGCGCAGCGACTCGGCGCAGCCCTTGCCCACGTCGCCGTAGCCGAGCACGACGGCCATCTTCCCGCCGATCAGCACGTCGGTGGCCCGGTTGATGCCGTCGATCAACGAGTGACGGCAGCCGTACTTGTTGTCGAACTTGCTCTTCGTCACCGAGTCGTTCACGTTGATCGCCGGGAAGAGCAGAGCGCCGCTGCGGTGCATCTCGTAGAGCCGGTGCACGCCGGTCGTGGTCTCCTCCGTCACGCCCCTGATGCCGGCGGCGATCCGCGTCCACCGCTGCCC
>NZ_JBEOWQ010000045.1:0-39604 GCF_040296145.1 Micromonospora sp. NPDC002296 | reverse complement strand
GAGTCTGTATCCTCCGTGGCCTCCTCCGCGGCCGCGGGGGGGCCCCCCCCGGGGGGGGGGGGGGGGCCCCCCCCCCCCCCCCCCCTCTCCGTCGCTGTCGGACATCAGTCGCGCAGGGGACGGCCCTGCCCGTCGACGCCGCCGTTGACCAGGATCAGGATGCCGTCGATGAGGCCCCAGATGCCGCCGGCGCCGCAGGTCACCAGGCTCACCACGAGCTGGATCACGCCGGTCTTGGTGTCGCCCATGTAGAAACGCCCGGCGCCGAAGGTGCCGAGGAAGATGCCGAGGAGGCCCGCGACGAGCTTGCTCTTGTCGGAGACGCCCTGCGGGTACTGCTGATAAGGAGTGGTCATGGGGCGACACCCTAGTGATCCACTCACGTCCTGTCCGTACCGCCGTCCGAACTGTGGGACGATCGGGGTCGAATGTGTCCTGATGGCTGAGATGTCCTCTGCCATCGGTCCTGTCTATGCCTGACACATCGTCAGCACCGGCGGGCACCGGGTGCCACATTGTCGGCGCTGTGCGGCGGACGGCGCGCCTAGACTGCCGCCGACGGGACCGGTGGACCGCGGCGGCAACGGAGCCGGCGCGCACCGTGCGGTCGGGGTGGGACGCCCCGAAGAGAGGTGTCTGCATCGTGAAGGTCGGAATCCCCCGCGAGATCAAGAACCACGAGTACCGGGTGGCGATCACGCCCGCGGGCGTCAACGAGTTCACCCGCGGCGGTCATCAGGTCTTCGTCGAGTCCGGCGCCGGCGTCGGGTCCAGCATCACCGACGACGAGTTCGCCGCGGCCGGGGCGAAGATCCTGGCCACCGCCGACGAGGTGTGGGAGACCGCCGAGCTGGTGCTCAAGGTCAAGGAGCCGATCGCCGAGGAGTACCACCGGATGCGCGAGGGGCAGGTGCTGTTCACCTACCTGCACCTGGCCGCGTCCAAGGCGTGCACCGACGCGCTGATCGACCGGAAGGTCACCGGCATCGCGTACGAGACCGTCGAGCTTCCCGACCGGTCGCTGCCGCTGCTCGCCCCGATGTCCGAGGTGGCCGGTCGGCTCGCCCCGCAGGTCGGCGCGTACCACCTCCAGCGGCAGGGCGGCGGGCGAGGCATCCTGATGGGCGGCGTCTCCGGCGTGTACGCGGCGAAGACCGTGGTCATCGGCGCCGGCGTGTCCGGGATGAACGCCGCCGCGATCGCGCTCGGCCTGCAGGCCGAGGTGCTGCTGCTCGACAAGAACGTCGCCCGGTTGCGCCAGGCGGACGCCATCTACCGGGGCCACCTGCAGACGGTCGCCTCCAACGCGTACGAGATCGAACGGGCCGTGCTCGACGCGGACCTGGTCATCGGCGCGGTGCTGGTGCCCGGCGCGAAGGCCCCGACGCTGATCTCCAACGAGCTGGTCTCCCGGATGAAGCCGGGCAGCGTGCTGGTCGACATCTCCATCGACCAGGGGGGCTGCTTCGAGGACTCCCGCCCCACCACGCACGCCGAGCCGACGTACCAGGTACACGAGTCGATCTTCTACTGTGTGGCGAACATGCCCGGCGCGGTGCCGCACACCAGCACCTACGCGCTGACCAACGTCACCCTGCCGTACGCGCTGGAGCTGGCCAACCGGGACTGGCGCGACGCGCTGCGCCGCGACCCGGCCCTGGCGCTGGGCCTGAACACCCACGACGGGCGGGTCGTCTACGGCCCGGTCGCCGAGGCGCACGGCCTGCCGGCCCTGCCGCTGGACGAGGTGCTGGCCTGACCGACGACGCGCGGGGCGCGACGACCGACGGGGCCGGTTCGGGCGAGGAGCCCGCGCCGGCCCTGCGTCGCGCCGTGCGCGGCTACCTCGACCACCTCACCGTCGAACGTGGCCTGTCCGCGAACACGCTGTCGTCGTACCGTCGGGACCTGGAGCGCTACCTCGGGACGCTCGCCGCGGCCGGCGTCGCCGACCTGGCCGCCGTGGACGCCGGCCAGGTCGAGGCGCACCTGGCCCGGCTGCGCGCCGGCGACGACGACCACCCGCCGCTCGCCGTCTCCTCGGCGGCCCGGGCGGCCAGCGCCGTGCGCGGCCTGCACCGCTTCGCGCTTCGCGAAGGGCTGGCCGGCGTGGACCCGAGCCGCGACGTCCGGCCACCGGCACCGCCGCGCCGGCTGCCCCGGGCGCTCGCCGTCGACCAGGTGGTCCGGCTCCTGGAGACCGCCGGGTCGGTGGCCGCCACCGGCGAGGGCGCCGCGCTCGCGCTGCGCGACCGGGCTCTGCTGGAGTTCCTGTACGGCACCGGGGCGCGCATCTCCGAGGCCGTCGGCGCCGCCGTGGACGACCTGGACGCCGCCGAGGGGACGGTGCTGCTGCGCGGCAAGGGCGGCCGGACCCGCCTCGTTCCGGTCGGCGGGTACGCCGTCGAGGCGCTGCGCGCCTGGCTGGTGCGGGCCCGCCCCGGGCTGGTCGCCGCCGGCCGGGGCACCCCGGCGGTCTTCGTCAACGCGCGCGGGGCGGCGCTGACCCGGCAGGGCGCGTGGACCATCCTGCGCCGCACGGCCGAACGGGCGGGCCTGCCGGTGACCGGCTCCGCCGCGGTCTCCCCGCACACCCTGCGCCACTCGTACGCCACCCACCTGCTCGACGGCGGCGCCGACGTGCGGGTGGTGCAGGAGTTGCTCGGCCACGCCTCGGTGACCACCACCCAGGTGTACACGTTGGTCACCGTGGAGCGGCTGCGCGAGGTGTACGCCACCGCCCACCCCCGCGCCCGGGGCTGACCCGTTCCCGCGCGCGGCCGGTCCCGTCCACGGCCGGGCACAGCCCCGGCCGGCCCGACCGGTACGGCGTACCGGCCGACACGCCGTACCGGTGCCGATCGCCCTGCTGGCCGGTGGCGTACAGTCGGCATGGCGCGGACCTCGCGGGGTGGATGACCGGGGTGCGCCGCGGCGCCGCGAGGGACGTCGGACGGCTCCGACACCGGGTGGTCGTCGGGAGGGGGCAACGAGGACATGGCTGGCAACGGTGACCGTGCCGAGACCTGGACGTCGGAGCTCCGCGAGCAGCAGGCCACGCTCGGTGCGGGGCTCGGCCCGGCGGACCCGGCGGCCTACACGATGCGTAAGCCGATCCCCGAGCCGATGCCCACCGACCGGCACGGGCCGGCCCGGATCATCGCGATGGCCAACCAGAAGGGTGGCGTCGGCAAGACCACCACCACCATCAACCTGGGCGCAGCTCTGGCCGAGTACGGCCGCAAGGTGCTGCTGGTCGACTTCGACCCGCAGGGCGCCCTCTCGGTGGGGCTCGGGGTCAACCCGCACAACCTCGACCTGTCGGTCTACAACCTGCTGATGCAGGACGACGTCACCGCCGAGGACGTCCTGATCAAGACGGACGTGGCCGGCCTGCACCTGCTGCCCGCCAACATCGACCTCTCCGCCGCCGAGATACAGCTCGTCAACGAGGTCGCCCGGGAGATGGCCCTGGCCCGGGTGCTCAGGTCGATCCGCAAGGAGTACGACTACGTCCTGATCGACTGCCAGCCCTCGTTGGGCCTGCTGGCGATCAACGCGCTGACCGTGGCGCACGGCGTGCTCATCCCCCTCGAATGCGAGTTCTTCAGCCTCCGGGGCGTGGCCCTGCTGCTCGACACGATCGACAAGGTGCGTGAGCGGCTCAACTTCGACCTGGAGTTGGAGGGCATCCTCGCCACCATGTACGACAGCCGCACCACCCACTGCCGACAGGTGCTCCAGCGGGTGGTCGAGGCGTTCGGCGACAAGGTCTACCAGACGGTCATCACCAAGACGGTGAAGTTCCCGGAGTCCACGGTGGCCGGCGCCCCCATCACCACCCTCGACCCGGCCTCGTCCGGCGCCCGCAACTACCGCCAGCTCGCCCGCGAGGTGATCGCCCAGCAGGCGGAGCGGTAGCCCCGTGCGGCGTCGTCCCAGCGTGCGCCCTGGATCAGGGGCGTGCCTTCCCGCCGGGGCCCGGGGAGCGTGGACTACGGTCGTCCGGTGACCGCCCCGCCCCTCGACCCGCCCGCCACGCTCCCGCCCGCCGGGGCCGGGGCGGCCGTCGAGGTCGACGCCGCCGCGGCGACCGGGTTCACCGTCCGGCTGGACAACTTCACCGGCCCGTTCGACCTGCTGCTGCAACTGATCGGCAAGCACAAGCTCGATGTCACCGAGGTGGCCCTGCACCGGGTCACCGACGAGTTCATCGCCTACATCCGGGCCATGGGCGACCAGTGGGACCTGGACGAGGCCAGCGAGTTCCTGCTGATCGCGGCCACCCTGCTCGACCTGAAGGCGGCCCGGCTGCTGCCCGCCGCCGAGGTGGAGAACGAGGAGGACCTCGCTCTGCTGGAGGCGCGGGACCTGCTCTTCGCCCGGCTGTTGCAGTACAAGGCGTACAAGGAGGCGGCCGCGCACATCGCCGCGCTGGAGGCGGTCGGCGGCCGGCGGTATCCCCGGGCGGTGACCCTGGAGGCCCGGTACGCCGAGGCGCTGCCCGACCTGGTCCTCGGCATCGGCCCGGAGCGGCTGCTCCGGATCGCCGTCAGGGCGATGACCCCGAAGTCGGCGCCCGAGGTGTCCATCGCGCACGTGCACATGGTCCGGGTCAGCGTCCGCGAGCACGCCGCGATCCTCGCCGAGCGGCTGCGCCGGGCCGGCACCGCGACCTTCTCGCTCCTCTGCGCCGACTGCGAGGCCACCCTGGAGGTGGTGGCCAGGTTCCTGGCCCTGCTGGAGCTGTACCGGGAGGGCCTGGTCTCCTTCGTTCAGGAGCAGGCCCTGGAGGAGCTGACGGTCCGCTGGACCGGCCCGGCCGACGGAGCCGCCGACCTGCACGTCGACGAGTACGCCGGCACCCCGCCCGAGCCGGTCGCCGTGCCGCCCGACGGAGTCGGCGCGGCGCAGGGCGAGGCGCGGGGCGAGGCGCGGGACGAGGCGCGGGACGAGGCGACGACGGAGGAGCGACCGGAATGAGCGAAGAGGAACGCCGTGACTCCCTGGCCGACCAGGCCGCCGCCTGGGTCCCACCCTGGGAGCGCCCCGCCCAGCCCCGCCCGGAACCCCCCGCACCCGTCGCCCCCGACCAGACTTCGGGAGATCCTGGAAGCCGACGGCCCCCCGGGGGGCCGAATCCCTCCAAGATCTCCGACGGCGTCGCCGCGGCAGCGGACCCTGGCGCGGATCGGCACCTCCAGGGGGCGGGAACGTTCAGGGGCACCGACGCGGGCACACCGGGGGAGGACGTGGCCGCCCCCGAGGCCCTCGCCGCAGGCGGAGCGAGTGGTGGAGCGGGTGATGGGGCGAGTGGCGGTGGCGGGGTCGGCGGTGCTCCCGAGGGGGGCGCGCCGAGGCGGGGGCGGCGGAGAGCACCCGAGCCGCCCCCGGCCGTGGTGCTCGACGACGCGGAGCTGCGCGGCGCCTTGGAGGCGATCCTGCTGGTGGTGGACGAGCCGGTCGGCGAGTTGACCCTCGCCCAGGTGCTGGAGCAGTCCCCCGAGCGGATCGGCCCGGTGCTCGACGACATCGCGGCCGGCTACACCGCCGCCGGGCACGGCTTCGAGCTGCGCCGGGCGGCCGGCGGCTGGCGGTTGTACACCCGGCCGGAATACGCTACGTACGTCGAGCGGTTCGTGCTGGACGGGCAGTCGGTCCGGCTGACCCAGGCGGCGCTGGAGACACTGGCCGTGGTGGCGTACAAGCAGCCGGTGACCCGGTCGCGGATCTCGGCCATCCGGGGTGTCAACTGCGACGGGGTGATCCGTACGCTGGTCTCCCGCGGCCTGGTCGAGGAGTGCGGCACCGAACCGGACAGCGCGGCGTTCCTCTACCGGACCACCACGATGTTCCTGGAAAAGCTGGGGCTGAACTCCGTCGACGAGCTGCCGCCGCTCGCCCCTTTCCTCCCCGACGACGTAGAAGAGCTTGCCGATGCCACGCGATGACCGTGCCCCCAAAACCGACGCGCCCGTCTTCGAGGGGGCCGAACGCCTCCAGAAGGTCCTGGCCGCCGCCGGCGTGGGCTCCCGGCGTGCCTGCGAAGACCTGATCTTCCGCCGCCGGATCACGGTGAACGGCCGGGTGGCCCAGCTCGGCGACCGGGCCGACCCGACCCGCGACGTCATCCACGTCGACGGCGAGCGCCTCCAGGCCGACACCCGCCTGGTGTACCTGGCGATGAACAAGCCGCGCGGGGTGGTTTCCACCATGGCGGACGAGAAGGGACGCGCCGCGCTGTCGGACTTCATCAGCAACCGGGTGGAGCAGCGGGTCTACCACGTCGGGCGGCTCGACGCGGACAGCGAGGGCCTGCTGCTGCTCACCAACGACGGCACCCTCGCCCACCGGCTCATGCACCCGTCGTACGGGGTGTCGAAGACGTACCTGTGCGAGGTGGCCGGGCCGATCCCGCGCAGCCTCGGCAGGCGGCTGGCGGCCGGGATCGAGCTGGAGGACGGCCCCGTGACGGTGGACTCCTTCAAGGTGGTCGACACCCTGGGCAAGACCGCCCAGGTGGAGCTGACCCTGCACGAGGGGCGCAAGCACATCGTCCGGCGCCTGCTGGACGAGGTCGGGCACCCGGTGGCCCGGCTGGTGCGTACCGCGATCGGGCCGATCCGCCTCGGCGACCTGCGCGCCGGGCGGACCCGCAGGCTCACCAACGCGGAGGTCGCCGCCCTGTTCAAGGCCGTGGGTGACTGACCCCGCGGTACGGGGTACCACAACCGGTAGGCTTCCGTGGCGCCCCGGACGGGGCGCACGGTGGCGTGGGTCGCCACCGGCGGCGTCGCGCGCGGCCACAATGCCGGCCGTGGGCATCATTGACGACGACGACAACCGCTTGCGACGGGCCGCCGGGCCCCGCGAGGCACGGGCTGAGGAGGATCACGGTGGAGGAAAACGTACGGGCCGGGCGCTGCGTGGTAGCTGTGGACGGGCCGTCCGGTTCGGGTAAGTCCACCGTTTCCCGGCGGCTCGCCACCGGGCTCGACGCCCGCTATCTGGACACCGGCGCGATGTACCGGGCGATCACCTGGGCGGTCCTGCGCTCCGGGGTCGACCTGACCGACGCCGCCGCGGTGGGCAAGGTCGCCGCCGAGGTCGACCTGCGCATCGGCACCGACCCCCAGGGGTACGGGGTGACCGCTGACGGGGCGACCGTCGACCGGGAGATCCGGGGTCCCGAGGTCACCGCCGCGGTCTCCGCCGTGGCCGCCGTGCCGGCGGTGCGAGCGCTGCTGGTGGCCCGGCAGCGGGAGCTGATCGCCAAGGCCGGCCGGATCGTGGTCGAGGGCCGGGACATCGGCTCGGTCGTCGCGCCGGACGCGGACCTGAAGGTCTACCTGACCGCTTCCGAGGTGGCCCGCGCCCAGCGGCGCAGCGCCGAGGACGCCGCCGACGTGGCCGCCACGGCCGCCGACCTGGCCCGCCGGGATCAGCTCGACTCGACCCGCAAGGCCGACCCGTTGCAGCAGACGGCCGACGCGGTGGTGCTGGACACCACCGAGCTGGGCATCGACGAGGTCGTCGACCGGCTGCGCTCGCTGCTGACCGAGCGGGGAGTGGCATGACCACCGACGAGGGCTGGGTGGAGCTGCGCGAGCCGGACGTCGACGCCGAGGAGCCGACCGGGCCCGTGCCGGTGGTGGCCGTGGTGGGACGTCCCAACGTCGGCAAGTCCACCCTGGTGAACCGGATCATCGGTCGCCGGCAGGCGGTCGTGGAGGACATTCCGGGGGTGACCCGGGACCGGGTCCCGTACGACGCGCAGTGGTCCGGCCGGGCGTTCACCGTGGTGGACACGGGCGGTTGGGAGCCGGACGCGAAGGACCGGGCCGCGGCGATCGCCGCGCAGGCCGAGATCGCCGTCGTCACCGCCGACGTGGTGCTGTTCGTGGTCGACGCCATGGTCGGCCCCACCGACGTGGACGAGGCCGCGGTGAAGATGCTGCGGCGCAGCGCGAAGCCGGTGATCCTGGTGGCCAACAAGGCCGACAACACCTCGATCGAGATGGAGGCGACGTCGCTCTGGTCGCTCGGGCTGGGCGAGCCGTACCCGGTCTCCGCGCTGCACGGTCGGGGCTCCGGCGACCTGCTCGACAAGATCCTGCAGGCGCTGCCCGAGGCGCCGGCGATCGTGGAGAACCGCCCGCGCGGCCCGCGCCGGGTGGCGCTGGTGGGTCGGCCCAACGTGGGCAAGTCCAGCCTGCTCAACCGGTTCTCCGGTGAGGAGCGGGCGGTCGTCGACTCGGTCGCCGGCACCACCGTCGACCCGGTGGACAGCCTGGTCACCATCGGCGGGGAGACCTGGCAGCTGGTGGACACGGCCGGGCTGCGCAAGCGGGTCGGCAGGGCCAGCGGCACCGAGTACTACGCCAGCCTGCGGACTGCCGGGGCGATCGAGGCCGCCGAGGTGGCGGTGGTGCTGCTCGACTCCAGCGAGCCGATCAGCGAGCAGGACCAGCGGATCCTGGCCATGGTCACCGAGTCCGGCCGCGCGCTGGTGATCGCCTTCAACAAGTGGGACCTGGTCGACGGCGACCGCCGGTACTACCTGGACAAGGAGATCGAGCGGGAGTTGCGCCGCATCCCGTGGGCGCTGCGGCTGAACCTGTCGGCGATGACCGGCCGCGCGGTCGACAAACTCGCCCCGTCGCTGCGCAAGGCCCTGGCGAGCTGGGAGACCCGGGTGCCGACCGCCCAGCTCAACCAGTGGCTGACCGCGCTGGTGCAGGCGACCCCGCACCCGATCCGCGGCGGTCGGGCGCCAAAGATCCTCTTCGCCACCCAGGCGGGCGTCGCCCCGCCGCGGTTCGTGCTCTTCACCACCGCGCCCCTGGACGCCGGCTACCAGCGCTTCGTCGAGCGCAAGCTCCGTGAGGAGTTCGGCTTCGAGGGCAGCCCGGTGGAGATCTCGGTACGCCCGCGAAAGAAGCTCGGCCCGGGCGGCCGGGGCAAGGCGCACGGCTGACCCTCATTCGTAGGACCTGAAGCCGGGCGGGGCACGTGGCCCCGCCCGGCTTCTCCGTCCTCCCCACCACCCCACCCTCCTAGGACGCCTTAGGGGGTGTGAGCGGCGGAGGCAGACGGGGGCGATGCGCGCGCGGGGAAGATCGTGCGCTAAGCTGTAGCGGCTGTCGCAGGGAGAAAGAACACCGTGCGGGAGCAATCGGGACGTGGCGCAGCTTGGTAGCGCACTTGACTGGGGGTCAAGGGGTCGTCGGTTCGAATCCGGCCGTCCCGACAGTAAAGCAGCAGGTCAGGGCCTTGATTCACTTCGGTGAGTTGAGGCCTTCTTGCTGTTCCGTCTCACAATTCATCACGTACGCGCGTACTGCTGAATTTCGGGCGCCGGAGTCACCCGAACAGCCCTGATTCGAGGTGCTCGGCCGCCACCGGCCAAGGAACAGGGCCTGTCGCTGACTGGCCCGGACGGGCTGCTCAAGCAGTTGACCAAGACGGTCCTGGAGACCGCGTTGAACGAGGAGATGACCGAGCACCTCGGCTACGAAAAGCACGACCAGGCCGGCGCCGGCGCGGGCAACATTCGTAACGGCACGCGTTCGAAGACGGTGCTGACCGAGGCCAACGGGGTGGTGCAGATCGACGTGCCGCGAGACCGGGCTGGCACGTTCACCCCGCAGATCGTTCGCAAGCGGCAGCGGCGCCTGTCCGGCGTCGACGAGGTCGTGTTGTCGTTGTATGCCAAAGGCCTCACGACCGGGGAGATCTCAGCCCACTTCGCCGAGATCTACGGCGCCTCGGTCAGCAAGGAGACGATCTCCCGGATCACCGACAAGGTCATCGAGGAGATGACCGACTGGCCCCACCGGCCCCTGGATGAGATCTACGCGGCGGTGTTCATCGACGCCATCGTGGTCAAGGTCCGCGACGGGCAGGTCGCGAACCGGCCGTTCTACGCCGCGATCGGAGTCACCCTCGACGGCGAGAAGGACATCCTCGGACTGTGGGCCGGCACCGGCGGTGAGGGCGCGAAGTTCTGGATGAGCGTGCTGACCGACCTGCGCAACCGAGGCGTCAAGGACGTGTTCTTCCTCGTCTGCGACGGCCTCAAAGGCCTGCC
The DNA here is from genome assembly GCF_040296145.1 of Micromonospora sp. NPDC002296. NCBI lineage: Bacteria > Bacillati > Actinomycetota > Actinomycetes > Micromonosporales > Micromonosporaceae > Micromonospora > Micromonospora sp. NPDC002296. Next base: position 29,514 of record NZ_JBEOWQ010000045.1, on the reverse strand, counting down.
CGAGGTCGTGACGAACGTGTGGCCCCGCACCGTGGTCCAGACCTGCATCATCCATCTGATCCGCAACACCTTCCGGCTGACGTCCCGCCGCTACTGGGACGAGTTGAAGCGGGACATCAAGCCGATCTACACCGCCGTCAACGCGCAGGCTGCCCGGGTGGCGTTCGACGACCTGGCCGACAAGTGGGGCGGGCGGTATCCGGCGGTGATCCGCCTGTGGGACAACGCCTGGGCGGAATTCATCCCGTTCCTCGACTACGACCTGGAGATCCGCACCGTCATCTGCTCCACCAACGCGATCGAGTCGCTCAACGCCCGCTACCGGCGGGCGGTGAAGGCCCGCGGCCACTTCCCCAACGAGCTGGCCGCGTTGAAGTGTCTGTACCTGGTGACCCGCTCCCTGGACCCCACCGGCACAGGCAGAACCCGATGGACGATGCGCTGAAAACCCGCGTTGAACGCCTTCGCCATCACCTTCAGCGACCGCTTCCCAGCCGCTGAAACCTACTAACCAAGATCGCCGGAAACACCCTTAGCGAGACAGGCCCGTACTAACCGGTACGGCAAGTTAGGTGGCGAGTCCTGACTTGTAGGCGAAGACGACTGCCTGGGCGCGGTCGTGGGCATCGATCTTGGCGAAGATGCGTTTGACGTAAGTCTTCGCGGTCGACTCCGCGATGGTCAGGCTGTCGGCGATCTCAGAGTTGGAATAGCCCTCGGCGATGAGGTGCAGGACCTGCCGTTCCCGGTCGGTGAGCTGGGCGAGGCGCCCGTCTCGAAGGGCTGGCGGTTCGACCGTGTCGGCGATGAACTGGCCGATCAGCGCGCGCGTCACCGCCGGATCCAGCAGGGCGTCACCCGCGGCGACGGTCTGCACGGCGTCGATGAGGCGCTCCGGAGAGGCCCGCTTCAGCAAGAAGCCGCTGGCCCCGGCGCGCAACGCGCCCCACACATACTCGTCGTGCTGGAACGTCGTCAGCACCAGAATCCGGCACGGCAGGTCCTCGGCGACGATCCGGCGGGTCGCTTCGATGCCGTCGACGCCCGGCATCCGCACGTCCATCAGCACGACGTCGGGCAGCAGGGCGCGAGCAAGAGTCACTGCTTCCAGCCCGTCAGCGGCCTGGCCGACCACGATCAGGCCTTCGGCGCTGGCGAGGACCGCGACAAGCCCGGCCCGCAGCAGGGCGTCGTCGTCTGCAAGGAGCACCCGTACCGTCATGAGTGGGGCAGGGGGATCGTCGCGACGAGGCGAAACCCGCCGAGCTCGCTGCATCCATGGCGGACGGTGCCGCCGAACATCGCCACGCGCTCCGCGATCCCCAGCAGTCCCCGGCCCAGCACGTAGCCGTCGGGTGCGCCGACGCCGTCGTCGTCGACCTCGATCCGCAGCGCCCGACCGGTACGCCGCACGTCAACTTGCACCGCGTTCGCCTGGCTGTGGCGGACCACGTTGGTCAGAGCTTCCTGCACGATGCGGTACGCCGAAAGGTCAAGGCTGCCCGTCACCGCCAGCAGCTGCGAGTCAACCCGGACGATGGCCCGCACGCCGGCGTCCCCCATCCGTCGCGCCAGGTCTGGCACGTCCGCGAGGCCTGGCTGCGGCTCGGGCGCACCATCGGCAGGACGGTCGTCGGCGCGCAGCAGGTCCAGCATCCGGTCGAGTTCGGTGAGGGCCTGCCGTCCGGTCTCTTCGAGGCCGCCGAGGAGGTCGCGGGCCTGGGCGGGGTCGCCGTCCACGTGCCGGCGAGCGGCGCCTGCCTGCACCAGCATCACGGTCACCGTGTGACCGATCAGGTCGTGCAGTTCGCGGGCCATGCGGGTGCGTTCCTCGGCGATCGCGAGGGTACGCTCGCGATCCCGCGCGGCCCGCTGCTCGTCACGGCGCCGGGCAGCGACATATCCGGTCGCCCAGGTGAGCAGCCAGAAGCAGAGCACCCCGACGGGTTGGGTCGTCGACGTAGCGTCGCTCGCCGCGAAGTATGTGAGCATCGCCGGGACCACGATCACCGGACCCCACCAGGACCGCCGGCGGCTGCCGTAGAGGGCGAGGGAGTAGAGGCCGACAAGGTTGGCGTACGGGGAGACCTGGCTGGCACTGAACGCCACGACATCCGCCGTCAGTGCGGCGGAACCGGCCAGAAACGCCGCCAGTGGCAGCCGCCGGCGCACGACGACCGCCCCGGCGATGACCGCCCCGAGTGGCAGCGAGGCGTCTAGACCTCGCTCGGCCACCATCGCAGCGAACAGCCCGACGCCGAGCGCGGCGTCCACCGCGACAGCGAGCCGAGCCCGGGCCATCATCCTCACGATAAGATCATTTCAGGAGAGGACGAGTGCGAGCAACACAACGGTGAACACGACGCTCTGCGCCGAGTGGGAGATGATGCCGAACAATGCGGTCTGCCAGCGTCGGCTCGTCCACGCCATGACCAGCCCGCCCGCGACCGCATCCGGGATCGACCACGGCTGGTGCAGGTGGTACAGCCCGAACAGCACGGCGTTGACCAGCCACGAGGAGTTTCCGAACGCGGCTTCCATGCGGGGCAGCAGCACGCCGCGGAACAGCAGCTCCTCCCCGAGGACGGTGTTGAACAGGAACATCGTCACGATGAGCGCGAACAGGCCCCAATTGCCGCGGAACGCGTCCTGCCCTTCCTCGGTGCCGAGGAACGCTCCGAAGCTGCGCCGCACCGGTTCAGTCAGAGGGATCGGCAGCGCTTCAGTCGCCGCGACGGCAATGACGGCGACCAGGGCCCACCACCACAGCCGCCCTCCCCGCCGCCCGGTCTTAGGGTCGGTCGGCCTGCCCAGCCAGAGCGCCTCACGCACCACCGACCAGCGCAGAGTCCCCTGCTCATGAGCGACGAGACCAGCGACGAGCAGAAACTGCCAGACAAGCCCCACAGTGAGCGCCCCGACAAGGGCGATGGCGAAGTCCTGGGCAGACGGACCGGCAATCGCCGGCGCGACGACCCAAGCGAGCAGACCCATGGGCACGGCCGCGGCGGCCCAGACGGCTAGCACCACAGCCTTGGAATATTGCCGGACAGGGCGGGCCAGTTGCGGTTGTTTGACGACGGTCATGACAGAACTCCCTGATAGTTGCCGCCGACGGCAGCTCGCAAGACCTAAAGTAGGCCTCGCGGGAGCCCAGCCCATCCCCCATCGGAGGACACCGGGCATACCCCCACAGGGGACGGTGACAAAACGCGGTACCCGGCGGATTCGACCTCCAGCACCTTTACGCACGTCAGCGACGGCCGCCGCCGCCGTTTCGAGTGTCGCGACCCTGCCGGCCGGGATCAGCCCCGCTTGCAATCAGCGCTGCCAGCCGTTTACAACTCCTAACTCTTTGAGCGTTGGAGTCGGCGCCAGCAGATGATGGCGCAGGCGAGGGTGAGGAAGGGCTTCGTGGATGTCGTCGCGGATCTCCCAGCGGATACGTAGGCGGCGGAACCAGTACAGCAGGGCGATGGTCTGCTCGACGACCCACCGTCGGGTGCCGAGTCCGGAGCCGTGGCCGACGCCGCGGCGGGCGATGACCGGGGTGATGCCCTTGGCCCGTAGTTGGCGGCGGTAGCAGTCGTAGTCGTAGCCGCGGTCGGCGTAGAGCCGCTGCGGTCGTTGCCGGGGTCGGCCGCGGATGCCCTTGATCCGTGGGACTTTGCCGACCAGGGGCATCAGTTGGGTGACGTCGTGGCGGTTGCCGCCGGTCAGGCTGACGGCGAGGGGAATGCCGCCCGCGTCGGTGATGACGTGGTGTTTCGAGCCTGGCTTGCGGCGGTCGACCGGGCTCGGACCGGTTTTGGGCCGCCTTTGAGCGTCCGGATGTGGGAGCCGTCGATCACCGCCCTCGACATGTCGGGTTGCCCGGTGGCCCGGAGTTTGCCGAGTAGGATCTCGTGCAGTTGTTGCCAGACGCCGGCGTCGTTCCAGTCCCGCAGCCTTCGCCAGCAGGTCATTCCTGAGCCGAACCCAAGCTCCATGGACAGAACACCTAGGCGAAGGGGCCAGAGCCTAGGGGCTCTTTCACCGGACGGGGTCGCGCTAGCCACCACCATAGTCCAGCATCCGTACAAACCAAGAACGTCTTCCCCCGGCGCACGGCCGCTGCCTGGCGTCCAGCAGATGGCTCTTGCCCGCCTCCGGGTGCTGCACTTTCGGACCCAGGACGCGTACGCATGACCAGGCCGGGCAGGTAGGCGATCTGATGCCCACAGGTCCGGGCCACGGCGACCGGAGGGCGCCGATCGAGGCGGGCTGGTCGACCACGGCCAGGATCTGGCCGTGCCGGCCGAGCTTGTCGACAGCTTCCGCAGCCCCGCCTCGGTGTTCGGCAGTGCCGCGTCGTGCAGCCGTCTACCGGTAGGGTCCAGCGCGACCGCGTGGCTTCGACACCCGGGGCCGGCTCGCCGCCTTGCGCCGCCGTGCCGGACGGTGATACCCCGGGCACCGCTACGGAGGTGACTCGCGGTGGGGCGGCCGTTCCGGCTACCCCACCGCGAGTCGGGTCCACACCCCGTCAGCGCGGACCGGTGAGGACGGAGGGCGGCTTCGGGGCGGCGACCGGCGGCAGCTGCTTGCCCGGCGCCGCGGCGGCGCGGAGCCCGGCGGGCGACGCTTCGACCGGCTCAGTGAACGGCTGACGCGCCGCGGCGCAGACCGTTCCCCGGGCCGGCAGCGCGCCGCTTAGCAGGTACCGGTCGATCGCCTCGGTGACACAAATCCCGGTGCCGTAGGAGGCGTGTCCCCAGTTGTCGCTGGACAGCAGCCGGGAGTTCGGCAGCAGCCGGCTCGCCGCGACAGCGCCGTGGTACGGGGTGGCCGGATCCCAGGTGTTGCCGACCACCAGGACCGGCGCTGCGGTCCGCCGGTTGAACGGGCCATGGTAGGCGTCCTCGTCCCGGACCGTCCAGGTGTCGCTCGCGCAGGGCACGTCGAGCCAGCCCCAGGCCCGGCCGAAGTACGGCGCCCGGGCGTCCCGAAGGGCCGTGGCGGCCAGCCAGGAGTCGGCGTCGCGGGGAAATCTCCCGTCGGTGCAGACCACACCGTTCAGGGTCTCGAAGGTGTTGTCGTATGGGACCTCCTTGGCCGCGGCGTCGGAGCCCTTCGCCCGGGCCTGCTGCACCCGCCCGACCAGAGCCGCCTCGGCCTGTTCGGCGGCCGGTCCGCCATTGATCAGCGCCCACATCTCGGCGGCCAGCTTCGTCGTGTCCTCGCCGGCGGTCGGCTTGTAGAGCAGGTAGAGGACGGCGCCGACGAAGTCCGCGTAGGTGATCGGGATCGGCCCGTCCGGGGTGGTCACCACCAGCGGCTTGGCGCGCAGCCAATTCGCGATGGCCGCGAAGTTGGCGACCGGATCACCGGCGGCGAAGGCGCAGTAGCGCTCGCCTGCCCGGTCGCAGCGTTGCAGGATCTCCCGGAGTGCCCGGTACGCCCCCTCCGACGAGCGCAGCCGGTCATCCAGGATCCGGTTGCCGGCGGCCCCGGCACCGATCCACGCTCGCGGGTCCACCACACCGTCGATGGTCAGCGCGCGGAACCGGTCCGGGAACATGTTCGCGTAGAACTGCCCGAGCGCGGAGCCGTAGCTGAAGCCCAGGTAGGTGAGCTTCGCGTCGCCGACCGCGCGGCGCATGACGTCCATGTCCCGCGCCACCTCGCCGGTGGACATGGCACCGGCCAGCGGCTGGCCCGTGGTGGAGCAGGCGGCGCCGAACTTCTTGGCCCCGGCGGCGTACTTCGACTCCTCGGTGACGCCCCACGGGAACGGCGCCTTCATCTCGTCGAACACGGCGCGCTGCTCCTGCACCGAGTTCCAGCACCGGATGTTGCTACTCGCACCCACGCCGCGCGGGTCGACGCCGACGATGTCGAAGCGCTGCAGCAGCGCCTCGCTCAGGAACTTCGGCCCGTAGAGAGCGAACTCCGTGGACGAGACACCGGGGCCGCCCGGGTTGAGAAACAGGCTGCCGAGCCGGTTCTTCTGATCCTTCGCCTTGATCCGCAGAACGGCGAGTTCCGTCTTCGCACCCCGGGGCTGGTCGTAGTCGAGCGGCACCGCCACGGTGGCGCACTCCGCGATCTCGTAACACGCGGTCCAGTTAAGCTTCGGCGTCGGCACCCGGTCGACCCGGGCCCGTTCGATCTTGCTAGTCGTGGCGTCACCGGCGGCCGCCGGTGACGCTGAAGCCGGGACAGACCCGGCAGCGAGCAGAGCGAGCCCGGCGACGCCGGACACCACCGCGCGCAATCGCGGGAGGTGCATATGGAGCCCTTTCTTCAGGACGACGCATCGTAGGGGTCCGGCGCCGCGCACGAACGCCAAATCATTGATCGACTTCAGCGAGCCGCATTTTTCCTAGTCAATGCGATCGATCCGGGCGGCGGAGCCGGACCGTACCGATTCCGGCTCCGCGCCTTCGGTCGTCACGGAAACCCGCGACGAGCGACCGCGCATGTGCGGAAACCGTCGCCGCGGAACCAACCACCGCGAGCCCCGCCAAACCCCCGAGTTCCGTCAGACCGCAGGCACCGTCAGACCGCCGACGCCCCAGGCCGTGTCTTCAAAGGACCATGACTGTGGCGATGTACGGTGTGATCCGCCGCTAGAGCCGACCGACGCCGAGTGGGAATAGTTGTCACCGCACCGGCCGTCGGTGATCACCGACGGCCGTCCTCGTGAGGATGACCGCCGGCTTCTCAACGGCATCGTGTGGAAGATCCGCTCTGGCGCGACATGCCCGCCCGATAGTTGTCACGCGATTTATGTGCCTGTGCAGGAGTTCGGGCGGCAGCCACGGCGACCGCGGCAACTGCCACGGCGACGAGGCGGCGGGTGGAAGCGCGCATGAACCCTCCACGGCGAGACAGTGAACAAACGTAACAGATAGGAAGGTTAACTGTAACGTTGTGAGAGGTCAATGCTTTCTATTCAGAGACTTTGAATGAAAGGGAGGACGCCATAAAAGGGTCAATCTATGTGTTCCGGGTTGATATTGGGCTGACGGTCGCTCTCTGGGCGGCCATACGGCGTCGATCGCCACCACTTTCGTGCCGTCTGGGCCGTGCGGTTCGCGTTCGGAAGCAGAAAAGGGCCGCTTGCTCCCTGTGCACCACAGAACACGACTGCGGCGCTTCAATGCCACAGCACCCCGCGTCGGCGACGTTCATCGAGCGTATGCCAAGGATTTGCCTGTGCCGGGACAGTTCGCCTGGCGATGCGCGTGTCTGCCGGGTAGCGGTGCCGTTTCACTGCGGATCGTCTCGCGGTGCGCTTTGCAAGTCGGCGGTCGTGCGCCCTCAACGGGGCAGGCTGCCGTGCACCGGTGCGCCGTTGACAAGCACAGCCCGAACGGCCAGGTCGTCGTCGAGGATCACGATGTCGGCGGCCTTACCGGGAGTGAGACTGCCGGTGTGGTCGGCGATGCCCAGCAACGTTGCCGGTGTGGTGGCGGCAGCCCGTGCTGCTTCGACTACCGGCATACCGGTCACCTGGATGGCATGTCGCACGACGGCGTCCATTGTGAGTGTGCTACCGGCAAGCGTGCCGTCGGCGAGTCGCACTCTGCCGGCGTCGGCTACTGTAACGCCAACGCCAGTCACGTGCGTCGGAGCACGGGCGCGGGAGGAAGTCGTACAAGCTGTTGAGAGGCCTGTGCATCGAGCGTTCGGTGGCGGAGAGGCGCTGGTGTCGTTCTCTAGCGCTTCTCCGCAGCCGGGCCGCCCGTGAGATCTCACAACCGTCTCACGGACGGCCCGGGAAGGCCCGGTAGAGCCCGACCTGCCTCGGACCGCCGCCTGGCCGATGACCTGCATATTCGGCAGGAGGCGGTATCGTCCGGCAGTCGCCGGTAGACCTGCTAGTTCACTGGGGGTCAAAGGGTCGTCGGTTCGAATCCGGCCGTCCCGACGCAGGTCAGAGGGCTGATCCGGATATCGGGTCGGCCCTTTCGCCGTTCTGGGGACCAAGATCAGTCAAGTTGGAGCTGGCTAGCGCTGCTTGACCGTTGGTCAAGTTTCAGGTGCCTACCTGGGTCATTTGCCGAATTGCTCGTTCTCTGGATCAAGGCGGCCCGCAAGCGGGCCGCGCCGGCCCGGCCCCGGCCTGCTGGCGACCTCCGGCCGGCATCGGCCGGGCCGGCCGGCAACGCTTCGGGGCAAGCCTTTGAAGACCTCGGGGCTCCGCCCCGAACCCCGGCCATCCTCAGAGATCAGCCGGGAGCGGATCACCTCGCCGGGCACCACAAGGGCTACCAGCCTCCCCGGACGGGGACAAGGTGGAGCGCCCTACCGGACGAACGACCTTGGCCCCGTCCGGGGAGGCTGGACGGTCTACGACTGCCCGACGAGGAGATCCGCCGACCTTGCGGCTATTGACTTCATCCAAAGTGCTACACGGACGGGTCCCAGGCTGCGAGCTGATCGAAGATACGACGGTCGCCTTCGAACTTCAGCGAATCCAGCGGTATGCGGCCGTAGAAGAACAGGACCAGGTCACTGGCCGTGCCCCGGGCGGAGGCGTCGGCCGTGTCCGGGTCCGGGTCCTCGCTGGCAGCCGGCGCGCCGAGGCGGGCGGCCCATGCGCCGTCGCGGGACAGCCGAAGGCGCCAAGAGCGGCCCTCAGTGGCGTAGTAATCGACGACGGCGGGTTCGTGTGGCCAGGCGACATCCGTCGAGCAGAGGGTGAACTGGCAGTCGTCGAAACCGTCGAGGGCGACCTCGACTGGTAGCGGCTCCGGGTCCCCCACGGTGAGCTGGGCATCGTAGGTGTGCACCGCGATCTCGGGAACCTGGCGCCGAGCCCATGCACCGGAGGTTTCCGGTGACTGCGAGTCGCCCCAGAACGTCCAACAACCGCGGTCCGGGCCGGCCTCACGCAGCGCGCTCGTCAGTCGCTCGACGGACTCGGTCCACCAGGCCAGGAGAGCCTCGCGTTCCCGAGGCGCACCCGTGCCGTCGTCCCAAGCGGACTTCTCCGGGCGAGCGTCGGCCGGCCCGGCGGCGACGATGGCGGCCGACCTGCGGCGGCCCATGCCCAGGTGCTGCACGAGATCGAACAGCGTCCACTCCGGACAGCTCGGCACCGGCACGTCAAGGCTGGGCGCCGCAGCGACCGCGGCGCGGAAGGCGGTCGACCGTTCGTCAATCAGCCGCAGATGATCAGAGAACGTCAAAGTCTTTTGCACTCCGACTGTCTACCAGTGTGCTCCGACGACCGGACAGCAATTTTCGCAGCCGACGCGGCGGCGGCCCCGGGCCATCCATGGGCTAGTAACCGTGGTGCGCAGCGGGCACGAGATGCAACCGCGCAGGGCACCGCAGGCGTTTCGGGCATCACGACCGCTTGAGCACGCTCTTCCATGCTCAAGGTGTGCATGGTTCGCTCCTGCAACTGATTGAGCGCCTGGCCGTGTTGCCGGACGACCCGACCCTCTACGCGGCTCGGCCGTGGTCACCTGAGTCGGACGCGGTTGCCGCGATCGAGGGGCCAGGCGGTGAGTCACCCACCGAATTCCCGTATCTCCTTGAGGTCGAACTTGCTCGTGAGGCGGTCGACGTGTGGTCGGAATGGAGGAAGGGCCGCAGGCCCACTGCCGGCGATGCCTGCGCGGCCGTCATTCACTACGCCACCCACGGTGCGTACATGCCGACGAACGCCGACACATGACCGGAGCCTCCTCCGCCGCGCTGCCCCGTGCCCGTTGCGTGCCCCATAGAGCGGGAGCCGAGGGTCAACGGCGGTCAGCTCCTGGACGAGGCAGCAAGCGTGGCGGTCCAGGTCACGCCAGGTCACTGCCGAGCGGGATGAGGCCGTGAGCACACTTCCTAAACCGTGCGCTGCGGTCATCGAGCGTGTCAGCGTCCCGGGGACCAAGTATGGACCACACGGCCTGCGCGATGGTGCGCGGCACGACGTCGACCGCACGGCCTATCTTGGGGATAGCGGGCGTGACGTGCGTGGACGTGTGGCGAAGCGTCCTGGGGGTCAAGGGGTCGTCGGTTCGAATCCGGCCGCCCCGACGCAGGTCAGAGGGTTGATTCGATACGCGGATCGACCCTCTTTGCGTTTCTGGGGACCAAGATCGGTCAAGTTGGAGTTGTCCTGACGCTTCTTGACCGTCGGTCAAACCATGTAGCCAGCTGGGCCAACTGTGTTGCTGAGCTGCTCTCTGCGCTTCGTCAAGGCGGCTCGCCAGCGGGCCGTGGCCGGCCAGCGGGCTCCGGCCTGCTGGCGATTTCCGGCCGGCATCGGCCGGGCCGGCGGTCACGCTGACGGAACCACCAAGGACATGAAGGATTGCCGTCGGGGCTGCTCTCCGTCGAGGTTGGGGCGATCGCTGCCGCGCAGCAGAGCTGCTTGCCCCCGAGCCGCGTGGGCACTGTCCGCGGCTCGATGGCGATGAGGACCAGTGTGTGGTTCATCCCCCGGGTGCCCGATCCTCTACGCCACCCGGCCGGCGCCAAGCGCGCTGCACGCCGATGGCCTACGGCCACCCTTGACCCCGACGGGGCGCCGCAGTTTTTGGCACCTATCGGGGGATGGAGGCAGAGTGGCGTCTGGGCCGTCCGCCTGACGTACACGGGCCGCGAGCCCGGCCCTCAGGGCTTGGGCACTACCCGGACGATGCTGTCCCCGCTGCTCGCCGTGTTGTCGTCGCCGACCACCGAGGTGGCCAGGTTGTAGTAACCCGGCTTGGCGTCAGGACCGATCACGATGGTGCTGATGGGTCGTTCGTCGGGCGTACCGGATGGTCGAACCGGTGCGGCCGCGAAGGTGACCAGCCCCGGCACGGTTGGGGCGCCCTCGGTCGCGGCCTTGAGGTCACCTACAGCGGCGAACGGACCTGTCAGGCGTGCTGCCAACTCGACCTGCGGTGGGTTCCCGCCCGGCTCCTCCGGCGAGTCGACAGTCCAATGCACAGTCAAAGTCTGACCAGGCTGGTACAGCCTGTCGACGTCCTGGGCCTCGCAGCAGGTGTAAGTCGTCGGCGCGGCCTCCCCCGGGCCGGAGGACTCGGCGCCGCAGGCCGCCAGGAGCGGCATGACCATGCAGGTAAGCAGGCGAACCCGCGACACGTTCATGCGCACGAGCGTAGGCCCAGATTGCCAGTCGGGTAGCCGCATCCACCCGTCGACCCTGCCTCGAACCAACCACGGCTACGAGGAACGCCCGGAGCCCTACATCGGCTGAGCGACGCTGCCCGCGAGCCGGCGTTGGGTCCGCTGCACGGCGGCGACCATCTCCGGATCCGCCCGGCAGATGAACCGGGTCACCAGGTGCTCCGGCCCGTACCGCGACCGGATCTCCGCGAGCCGTTCCAGCACCTCAAAGTCCTGCCCGTCCGGCCCGGTCGTCATGTCCGAGAAGCAGAGCGCGTCGGTCACCGCAGTTTCCTCCCGAGGGAACTCGGCGGCCAGGACCTCACCGAGCCCACGTTCCTCGGCCCTCAGCCACGCGCAGGAGTGGTGAGCCTCCAGGGCGGCAATCCGCTCGTTGAACCGATCGTGCCGCAGCCATCGGCCACCGTCGAGGGAGTGGAAGCCGGTGTCGACGAGGTCGGGGCTGTAGCCCACGTCATGCAGCCGTGCCGAGGCCACGAGCACCTCCCGATCCTCGACCGGTACCGCTGCGCTGATCCTGTCCGCCTTGGCGGCGACCGCCTGGACGTGACTCCATCGACGGGGCAACGGCGTCCCTAACAGTTGTCGCGCAACTTCCCGGGCGGTATCGACGAAGGCGGCCATCCCGTCAGGGTGCGGAGCGCAACCAGCCCGCACCATCCCGTCTCCGGACGCAGCGAGACGAGGCCGCCGGCTGCCGACGGAGTGGTTCAAACTTTCTGTACGTCTTCAAGGCGGCCCTGAACGGGCCGCACGCGCCGCCGCCAGGGCGCGCGTCCGTCGCTCCGCTGGCGCTCCGGCTCCGGCCACGCAACACGCCCAGCGGCTGGCGCGGAGATCGGGGAGGCCGGGGCCACCGCAGACGAGATAGCGGGGAAGTGGTGGAGGCTCGGCGGCGGCGGCAGCCGGCCGCGCCGCGCCCGAGCAGCGCGGGCGCAGGGAAGGACGCCGCCGGGTCCGCGCGGCACGCCCCAGGCATGGGGCGGTGGCCGCGCGAGGCATGCCGGTCGTCCAGGAGCCGGCTTCACAGCCGCTCAGGGTCGGTCAAAACCGCTCACCTGGGAGGGGGAGGGGTGGCCGCCGGTGGCCAGCGCCGACCCCGGGAGCCGGGTCCGTGCCGGGCGAGGTTAGGTCAACTGCGCCACTGTGGCGTGTCCGCCGGAGGCCGCGGCCCGTGACACGACAGCCGACACCGACTCAGGCTGTTCCGGCAGCGTCCGTCCGTGCGTCAACGTCCGCTTGACGTGCCGGCCGGACGGATTCAGTTGAAGGGCAGGTCTGGCGAGAGGGATCGATACCAGAGGCAGGGAGCGCAGCACAGGAGAACAACGAGTGCCACGATGGCAACCAGCGCGATGCCGCTGAGGCTGCCGATCGCCAACAGGCTCTTGAACGCGTTCCGTGTGTCGCCCGCTTCATCTTTGGCTCTGGCCATGACACTCCCGTGATTGGCAGGACTAGTTGATCAATATTCTGCCGAAGGCGGCCTCGGCGGCGTGCGGGGGTCTGGCGCTCTGACTTATCGAGCATCGCCGTGGGCGACCAGCTGAGTGACTATCTGGGTGACGATCGCGACGGATGCCGGTAGACGAGGATGCACGGCGGGGGCTGCCACAGGAGATGGGAGCAAGTGAAGTAGCAGGTTACGGGGCCGGGTTGGTTGCCTGGGGGTCAAGGGGTCGTCGGTCCGAATCCGCCGTCCCGACGCAGGTCAGAGGGCTGATCCGTATTTCGGGTCGGCTCTTTTGGCGTCCTGGGGACCAAGATCGGTCAAGGTCGTTGCGGGTGGCGCTCCTTGACCGCTGGTCAAGGGCGACGCCCTGGCGGTATCTAGAGTCCGGACGGGTGCTCCGAAAGCCAATCCTGGTGCTGTGCCTTTAGTGCGTCCCGTTGCTCTGGCGTCGGCAGGATGACATCGGCTCCACCGTCGTAGGGGTGGTACAGCCACCGAAGGTCGGTGGGCGCAAGGAGCACGTTGGCCAACTCATAGTCGGCGACGGCCCTCAACAGGACATCGATCGTGCCCGGTCGCCACGGGATCGTCTCGGCGTGGAGCTGCGTGTAGCTGCGGTACTCAGGCGCTTCCTCGGGGTCTTCCAGAAGGGTCTGCCAGTGCCATGCCGACGGCGCGACTTCTGAACGCCTCGGCCACCTCTGGGGCGTGCTTGCCGGGCTCTCTGTCCACTCGCTGGTAACAACGAGAAGGGCGGCACCTGGACCGAGCTCTGACAGCGTTGTGTAGTGCCGGTCGAGCACGATCGTGTATTCGTTCTCGTTGTCTGGGTACCGCTTCGATCCTGGCAGGCTGTGGAACCTCACCCACCGGTCCGGGTAGTGACCGCCAAGCCAGTGGCCGAACGGCGGGCATTCGGGCCAACTCTGCTCCCACAGGTCCGTCAAGGTCTGCGGGGTCAGTTCTTGGCTCGGGGTCACCGGGTTGTTCTACCTCAGGTGAGAAGGGGCAGCTTCAGCGGGGACCGGACAGGGACCACACAACGTGCACCAGAGCCAACGACAAGAGACTGGTCGCACTGCTTGCGGGAATGCGGAGCGTGCGTGACGTGCGTGAACGTGTGCCGAATCGTCCTGGGGGTCAAGGGGTCGTCGGTTCGAATCCGGCCGTCCCGACGCAGGTCAAAGGGCTGATCCGGACATCGGGTCGGCTCTTTCGCCGTTCTGGGAACCAAGATCAGTCAAGTTGGAGCCGGCTAGCGCTGCTTGACCGCTGGTCAAGTCTCGAGCGTCCAGTTGGAACGTTGCCGAATCGTTCGCTCTTGGGAATCAAGGCGGCCCGCAAGCGGGCCGCGCCGGCCCAGCCCGGCCTGCTGGCGACCTCCGGCCGGCATCGGCCGCGCCAGCCGGCCGCGTTGGTGTCCCGTCCGGACGGACCTGGCGCCGTCCGGCTGTAGTTGGCACCACCGTGGCACCTGTCCGGATTGACTTGGCATCTACGCAGGCGCGCTGTTGCTCATGACCCCGTGGCTTCCGCTCGCTGTCCACCCCCGGGGCACTCCTCGGGCGGGGCGTAGGCACGAACGGTGCCGTTGTGCCGCGCAGCTCTTCCGTCAGCGGTGAGGGCTACGAGGCGTTTACAGACGGTGCACCGGCCCCGCTGGTGCTGCGAGCGCTGAGTCACCTTGCCTTCCCGGGTAGGTCGTTGCACGTCTTCAGTTCCATCCGCCGAGCCATGCCGCCCATCGTTGCCGATCGAGGCTCGGAAGTGGACTGGCCACGGAAGGTGCCAGATTTGGCCGGACGGGACAGTTGGCGGACTGCAAGAGCAGTACGGCCGTGCCCGTTGGCACGGGAGCCGAGGGTCAACGGCGGTCAGTCCTTGGACGTGGCGGCGAGCCTGGCGAGCCAGGTCAAGCCAGATTGATGTTCCCCGGTTCGATGGAGTCGTTTTAGTTGACTTTCGTCGTTTTGAGGAGTGACGTGCCGAGGAGTTATCCACCCGCACCCGCATCGAGTTGGCCAACGCGATCTTCGAGTACCTCAAGATCTTCCACACCGGAAACGCCACCACAGTTCACTGGGCATGCTCGGCCCGATCCACGAAAGCGGGGGGAACTCACCCGGAGCGCGGGAGAAATGAACCGGGTCAGTCCTCCGGCGCCTTGGTGAGCACTCCGTTGAGGTAGAGCGACTCGCGGCAGGTGGTGGCCCGGGGGGCGTTGGCCGGGGTGCCCGGGCGACGGCAGACCACGGTCAGGGTCACCTTCGCGCGGGCGGGGACCCGGATGGGGGTGACCGAGTGATAGTCCTGGTTGCGGAAGTTCTCCAGGGCGTAGGTGACCACCCGCACCTGATTGGCGGTGACCGTCAGCGTGCCCTCGTCGCCCTGCACGTTGTCGACCAGGAAGTCGGTCAGCAGGAACGTCCGCCCCTCGGGGACGGTGTAGCTCCGCTCCGCCGACCCGTTGGGGCTGGTGCGGAAGGTGACGGCGACGGAGAACTGCTCACCGCCGAGGCCCCCGTTGGGACCGCCGACCCCGCCCCCGTCGGTCGTACCGCCGCCGGGTGCGCCACCGCCCGGCGTGGTCGGCGACGCGGCCGGAGGAACCGGGTTCGGCGCTGTGGTCGGCACCGCCTCGCCCTGCGCGACCTGCCGGGCCTTCTCCGCCTCCACCGCCTCCCGGGCGGCGGTCTTCACCTGCGGGCGCAGCAGCCCGAACCAGATCGCGGCCAGCGCCAGGAGCAGGGCCAGCAGCGCCGCGAGCAGCTTCAGCAGCCCCGCCGAGATCACCGGGCGCTGGACGAAGGTGGCGTCCAGGGCACGGGCCCGGCCGTCCGAGGGCCGCACCTCGACGGTGAACGGGTACTCCTTCGGCTCGCCCCACCAGAGCAGCCGGCGGGCTCGGACCCGCAGCCGGGTCTCGGCACGCGTGCCGTTGGGAACCTCGACCGGCTCGGCCGGCAGCACGAACGTCACCTGGTCGGTGCCCTCGGCGGCGGCGAAGCCGACCGGTTCGGTCACGTTGCCGAGGTTGTCGGTGTCGATCCGGTACCGGGCCCCGCGCAGCCCGCTCCGCGACGGCGGCTGCACCTGTGCGGCCAGTTCGAAGAACGGCTCGACGGTGAGGACGCCCTCCTCCACCAGGGCCGAGTCCGGGTACTCGGAGGGGACGACCCGGACCCCGAAGCGCCGGTCCCCGGCGTCCACCCGGGCGGACCGGGGCGGGCGGAAGGTGACCACGACGGTGCCCGAGCCGGCCGGATAGAGGGTGAGGGACGTCGGCTCCACCGTCACCCACTCGTCCGGGACGCCCAGGACCTCGAACCGGTACGCCTCGACCGTGTCGCCGGCGTTCCGCACGGTGACCGGGACCTCGATCTCGCCGCCGGGGGCGACGCTCACGGAGGTGCTGGCCAGATTCGCCGATGCGCGCATCTGGCCGAGCGTAAGAGCGGTTTCCCGGGCTGTCAGGGGCCATCGGGGTATGCCGGCGGGCAGAGGTGGCTGCCCGCCGAGACGACGTTAAGTACACGCAAAGACACGACACGCATACTCTCCCGGCCGTCGGCGCGCGGACCGACGGCCGGGGAGTGAGGAGACGAGGATGCAGCGGGTACCGGTCTACGTGCACGCGACGGATCCGATCTTGGTGACAGGCGTGACGGGCCAGCTCACGGGTCGCCCGGAGGTCCGAATTGTGGCCGAGGCGGAGGCCGCCGAGGCGGCGGTGACCCTGGTCGTCGTGGACAGCCTGACGCCGCAGAGAGTGCAGACCCTGCGGCGGCTGCGCCGGGAGCAGACCCGGCTGGTCCTGGTGCCGTCCACCATCGACGACGGCCAACTGTCGGCCGCTGTCGAGTGTGGGGTGGTGGGGGTGGTACGCCGGGGCGAGGCGTCCGGCAGCCGCCTGGTCGAGGTGATCCTCTCGGCGGCCCGGGGCGAGGGGAACGTCCCGGCCGACCTGCTCGGTCGGCTGCTGAACCAGATGCGTCGACTCCAGCGGGAGGTGCTCGACCCCCGGGGGCTGACCCTGGGCGGGCTGAGCGCCCGCGAGGTCGACGTCCTGCGGCTGGTCGCCGACGGGTTCGAGACGAGGGAGATCGCCACCAAGCTGTCCTACTCGGAGCGGACCGTGAAGAACGTCGTGCACGGCATGACCACCCGGCTGCACCTGCGCAACCGGGCCCACGCGGTGGCATACGCGCTGCGACACGACCTGATCTGAGCCGGCACCCCGTCCCGGTGGCCCGTCCGTCGGGACGGGGTCCGTTGCCCGTACCGACGCGGGTCCTGCCCCGGTCCCTGGCCGGCAGTCCCTGTGCCGGACGCCGTCACCGCGTCGATGATGACCGCCTGGGCCGTGCGCGACGTGGCCGCCCGCCACCCTCCCGCCCCGCCGTCTCCCACCGCCGAGGTGTCGATTGCGTCCCTTCCGAAGGTCCCCCCTCGTAGCCGCCGTCACCGCGGTCTCCGCGTTGCTGGGCGCATGGGCGCTGGCCGTCCCGCCCGGCCGGGTGTCGTACGCCGAGCCGGCCGACCCGCCGCCGGTCACCGACCTGCGGGTCGCCTACCTGGGCACCGGGCACCGGAGCATCGGCCTGGTCGAGGGCTCCGGGGCGACGGCGACCGCCGTGCCGCTGTTCGGCGGCGGGCCGGCGCACTTCGACGACGAGGCGTCCGCCGGTGGGGACGTGGTCGCCTGGGTCAGCCGGCGGGAGTCGGAGCTGGCCCAACTGTGGATGCGGCGCGGTGCGGGGGAGCCGGTTCGGCTGACCGACGACCCGGTGCAGGTGGCCGGTTCGCCCTCGGTGTCTCCGGACGGCAGCCGGATCGCCTTCGAGCTGACCCGGGAGGGCGTCGGTAGCTGGCGCGACATCTTCGTGATCGGCACCGACGGCACCGGCCTGCGCCAGGTCACCGACGGCACCGGCGACAACCGGCGGCCCACCTGGTCGCCGGACGGCTCCGCCCTGGCGTTCGAGTGCCGCGACGACGCGGGCGTGCCGCAGGTCCGGCGCGTGCCGGCCGGCGGTGGGCCGGTCACCGCCCTGACCGCCCGGCCGGAGGGGGCCGGGGAGCCCGCCTGGGACCCGGATCCGACGCACGACCGGATCGCGTACACGGCCGCGCCGCAGCGCCCGGACGAGCGGCAGATCCACCTGATGAACAGTGCCGGGGGCGACGACCGGCTGCTGCTCAACGCGCTCTGGGAGAGCCACCGGCCGAGCTGGTCGCCGGACGGGACCACGCTGGCGTTCCTCAGCCGGACCACCAACACCGACGGTGCCCGGGGCGCAGTCGACCTGGTCTACACCGGGGTGCCGCGCGATGACTGGTGCCCCTGCGAGGCGGTGCTCCGCCTCGCCGAGGACCGCCTCGTCGGGGACCCCGCCTGGTACGTCCCGCCGGGCGGTGGCCCGCCCCGCCTGCTGGTCAGCCGGACCACCGCGCCGGATCGGTACACGGTGACGTTGCAGGACATCCGCCCCGACGCCACCGACCCCCGGGACCTCGGACTGACCGTCCTGCGGGAGGACCCGGGCGCGGCGACCGACCCGGACCGGCTCTGGCGGCCCGTCGACGGCGACCCCTGGACCGCCCGCCCCGACTACTCCCCGGACGGCCGGCGGATCGTGGTGAACCGGTTCGAGACTGTGGCCGGCCGCCGGGTCTCGCGCCTCTGGGTGGTCGACGCCGACGGCGGCAACCCCCGGCCGCTCGTCCTCGCCGGCCGCGCGGACGCGGACCTGGAGACCGACCCGGTCTGGTCCCCGGACGGCACCCGGGTCGCGTACGCCCTGGCCGGCCCGGGCGGGCCGAGCCGGGTGGTGGTGGCTGACGTGGACACCGGGGAGCGCCTGCTCACGGTGCCGCCGGGGGCCGGCGCGGACCGGTCCGACAGCCAGCCCGCGTGGTCGCCGGACGGGTCCGCGCTGGCGCTGGTCCGGGGGCAGCCGGAGGGGGCGGCGGCGGACAGCCACGTGTGGACGGTCGACGCGCGGGACGGCACCGGGCAGCGGGACCTGACCGCCGCGGGCTGCCCGGGGTGCACCGGGGCGGACTACGGCCCGAGTTTCTCCCCCGACGGCACCCGGATCGCCTTCGGGCGGGGCGCCGACGGGCTGGTCGTCACCGACACCGTCGGCGGCGACTGCCGGGTGCTGGCGCCGCAGACCCCGGAGGCGGACTGCGCCGGCCCGCTGACCGCCCCGTCGGACGGCCCGCACCGGCCCCGGGACGTGGCCTGGTCGCCGGAGGGGCACCGGCTCGCCCTGAACTCCCGCCGGTACACCGACCCGGCCAGCCCCGAGTACGTCAAGACGTACGACTTCGACACCGGCGTGCTGGACGGGCTGACCTGGGAGCTGCCCGGCCGGCACCGGAAGCCGACCTGGCAGCGGTCGGTGGACCTGGCCACGACGGTCCTGGAGCCACCGGCGCCGGTGCGGGTCGGCGAGCGGACCACCCTGACCCTGACGGTCACCGACCGGGGGCCGACCCCGGCCACGAACGTCCGCCTCGACCTGCGGGTGCCGGACGGCGTCGAGGTCACCGCCCTGGAGCCGGAGGCGGGTTCCTGCCAGGTCGACCCGCCCGGTTGCGACCTGGGCGCCGTCGGGTTGGGCAACACCGTCCGGGTGCGCGTCGAGCTGACCGGGGTGACCGCCGGGACGTACCCGCTGGCCTGGTCGGTCGGGGGTTGGACGGCCGACGCCCGGCCCTCGGACAACGAGGCGTCCGTGCCGGTGACCGTCACCCCGGTTCCCGCGCCGACGACCACCCCGACGGCGACCCCGACGCCGACGCCGACCCGCCCGGCCCCGACCGGCCTGGAGATCACGGTGACGGTCAACCCCACCCCCGGGTACGTGGGCGGGCTGGTCACGGTCACCTACACCGTCCGCAACACCGGCGGCCAGGGCGTGACCGGGGTACGGATCACCCCCGTGCTGCCGGCCCGGGTGCCGGTCCGTACCCGCCCGGCGGGCTGCGCCGCGACCTCCTGCCCGGTTCCCGACCTGGCCCCGGGCGCCCGCCGGACGCTGACCTTCGTGCTGGCCCCGACCGCGGCGACGGCGACGACGGTCCGTGGCGTGGTGGCCGGCGACGGCGGGCTGGCCGACACCGCCCGGGCGCCGTTCCGGGTGGTGCGGCCCCGGATCGTGGCCGTCCCGGACATCGGGCCGCCGGGCTTCGTCACCTCGGTCCGGGGCACCGACTTCCCGCCCGGCGTGCCGGTGCGGCTGGCCTGGGACGTCGGCCTCACCGTGGCGGCGAACCCGGCCGTGCCTGCGGCCGACGGCACGTTCGCGGCCCAGCTCCTGGTGGTGCCGCGCGACCAGCTCGGCCCGCGGAAGGTCCTGGCCACCGGCCCGGGGTTCGGCCCGGTCCGCACCGACTTCCGGGTGGTCATGCCCGCCCAACAGCCGCCCGGCCTGCTCGGTCGTGGCTGGTGAGGGGACGACGACGATGATCAACGAGGTGGACGAGGCGCTGCACGCGCTGCTGACCGAGGAACTGCTCGCCGGCACCGACGTGCAGTTGGCCTTCGACGCGCCGACCCGGGAGTGGGAGGCCCGGCGCAACGCCCCGACGGTGAACCTGTTCCTCTACGACGTGCGGGAGGAGATGGCCCACCGCCGGGAGGGCCGGATCGAGGAATGCGACGCGGACGGCGTGGTCGTCGCCGAGCACCGACCGCCCCGGTACTTCGCCCTGTCGTACCTGGTGACCGCGTGGACCGCCCAGCCGCAGGACGAGCACCGGCTGCTCTCCGTGCTGCTGGCCGGGCTGGTCACCCACGACGTGCTGCCCCCGGGCCGGCTGGTCGGCGGCCTCGCCGACCTGGGGCTGACCGTGCCGATGAGCATCGCGGTGCCGCCGAGGCGGGACCGGGGCCTGGCCGACATCTGGTCCGCCCTCGGCGGCTCGCTGAAGCCGTCGCTGGACCTGGTGGTGACCACGCCGATCGCGGCGTCCACGGCCTTCGCGGCCCAGCCGGTCACCGACGGGCTCCGGCTGCGCGCCGGCGCCCGGGCCGACTCCGACCCGGACGACCACCGGGCCGGCCCCGGACGGACCCCCCGCCCCCGCGCCCACCGCCCGGGCGACGCAGCGGCGCAACAGCCGCCCGCCGGGACGGAGACCCGGCGGCTGCGCCACCCGGACCCCGCCCCCGGGGAGACCGCCACCCCGATCGGGGTACGCCGGGCGCGGGGCACCGCCGCCGAGCGGCAGCGACGCCAGGGCACCGGCGGGCCGATCGGGGACGGCCGCCGGTGACCGCCGTACGCGAGGACGCCCGGACGGCCCCGGAACCCGAGCGGACCGAACCGCCGGGCACGACGTACCTGCGGGCCCGGCTGTTCCTGGTGGAGCAGCGGGTCCGGCGGGCCGTCGCCACCGCGCGCGCCGCGGACCCGGCCCCGGACGACCCGCTGCGGGGGCTGCACGTCTCCGACGAGGACGCCTGGCGGCTCGTGGACGATCCGGTGCCACCCGCCCCGGACGAGATCGCGGCCGAGGCGGTGGCGACCGCCGACCGGTGGGCCGACCGGGCCCGGTCGGCGGGTGGCCGGGTGCCGCTGCGGGAGTTGGCCGAGGACTTCGCACTGACGCCGTTGGACGTCGAACTGCTGCTGATCGCGCTCCTGCCCGACCTCGACCAGCGGTACGAGCGGCTCTACGGATACCTCAACGACGACGTGACCCGGCGGCGGGCGACGACCGGGCTGGCCCTGGGACTGTGCGGGGTCTCCCCGGTCAGCGGGGCGGCTCGGACCCGCCTGGCCGGCACCGGCCCGCTGGTGGCCGGTGGTCTGCTCCTCGTCGAGGAGGACGACCGCCCGTTCCTGACCCGGAGCCTGCGGGTGCCGGACCGGGTCACCGGCCACCTCCTCGGGCAGGACGGCGGCGACGGGCGTGCCGACGGCCTGGTCCGCCGGGTGCCCCGGCCGGCGGATCGGCAACCCGTCACCGACGGGCTGGCGGCGGCGCTGCGCGCCGGTGACCGGCTGGTCTACCTGCGCGAGGAACCCGGCGGGGCGGCCGACGAACTGGCCGCCGCCGCCCTGCTCGCGGCCGGCTGGTCGGTCCTGGCCCTCGACCTGGACGCGCTGGGCGTCGACCCGACGCCGGAGGAGGCCCTCGCCGTCGTGGTGCGGGAGGCCCGGCTGCGCCGGGCGGGCCTGGTCGTCGGCCCGGTCGACATCCTGGACCCGGCGGCCGGCCCGGCCCACGCCCGGCTGCTGCGCCGGCTCACCGCCCTGCCGGTGCCGGTGCTGCTCACCGGCCGGCTGCGCTGGGACCCGTACTGGGCCGACCGGTCCCCGCTGCTGGTGACCGCCGCCCCGGCCGGGGCGGCGGAGCGGATCCGGCTGTGGCACGCCGCCCTGGCGGGACGCTCGGTGGGGCTGGCGGCCGACGTCGACCCGGAGCGGGAACTGTCCGCGTACGTGCTGGCACCCGACCAGGTGCGGCGGGCGGCGGTCGCCGCGGCCCAGCAGGCCGTCCTCGACGGTTCCGACCAGGTCACCACCCGGCACGTCCGGGCGGGGGTGCGCTCGCAGAACGCGGCGGCGCTGGCGAAGCTGGCCCGACGGGTGGAGCCCGCCGTCGGCTGGGACGACCTGGTCCTCCCAGCCCCGGCCCGGGACCAGCTCACCGAGCTGGCGTTGCGGGTACGCCACCGGGACCAGGTGTTGGGCGGGTGGCGGCTGCGCCCCGGCGGGGGGCGGGGGCGCGGGGTGACGGCCCTGTTCGCCGGGGACTCCGGCACCGGCAAGACCATGTCCGCCGAGGTGGTCGCCGCCGACCTGGGCCTCGACCTGTACGTGGTGGACCTCTCCACGGTGGTCGACAAGTACGTCGGCCAGACCGAGAAGAACCTGGAACGGATCTTCACCGAGGCGGCCGGGGTCAACGGGGTGCTGCTGTTCGACGAGGCCGACGCCATCTTCGGCAAGCGCTCCGAGGTCAGCGACGCCCACGACCGGTACGCCAACCTGGAGAGCGCGTACCTGTTGCAGCGGATGGAGTCGTTCGACGGGGTGGCGGTGCTCACCACGAACCTGCGGGCCAACCTGGACGAGGCGTTCCTGCGCCGGCTCGACGTCGTCGTGGACTTCCCGATCCCGGACGTGGCACAGCGGCGGGCGCTGTGGGACCGCTGCCTCGGCGCCGAACTGCCCCGCGCCGACGACGTCGATCTGGACCACTGCGCCCGCGCGTTCGAGCTGAGCGGGGGCGGTATCCGGGCCTGCGCGGTCAGCGCCGGCTACCTGGCCGCCGCAGCCGGGACGCCGGTGACCATGGCGATGGTCATGACGGCCGCGCAGCGCGAGTACCGCAAGCTGGGCCGCCTGCTCCTGCCGGCCCCGCCGAACGGCGCCCGGCCCCGCCGAGCCTGACGCCCCCGCCACGCCTGACGGCAGCCGCCGGCCCGCTAGGTCAGCGTGACGTCCCAGGCGGTGTCCCCGGCGGGAGTCGCCGTGACCGGTGCGGATTCCACCGGGTTGTTGGGGGCGAAGGGGGAGGTGAAGTTGTGGGTGACCGCCGGGCTGGTCCAGGTGCCGCCCCTGGCGTCCCGGCGCTTGATCTTCCACCTGAAGCTGACCGAGTACCTGGCGAGCCAGGAGCCCGGAGTCATGGCCACCCGGCCCGACCATCCCGGGTGGTCGTTGAACTCGATGCTGTTGCTCCCGACGGCGATCGCCTCCGGGGCCTCGTCGTACTCCGGTTGGTAGGGACCGTCCTGCGCCCAGGCGCTGGGCCGCTGCTCCTTCTTCTCGAAGTCCCCGTCGTCCTCCACGCGCTCGTAGTAGACGAAGCTGTCCTTGACCTGCTGCCTGAAGTCGTAGATCGCGGTCACGCTGCGGGGCAGGTTCTCCGGCGCGTGCAGGGTGGCGACCTGGTAGAAGCCGATGTCCTGCTTCTCGTCCAGTCGCTGCGTGGCCGGACCCTCGTACTCGGAGGTGAAGCTCAGCCGCAGGCTGTTGAGGTCCGCCTCCGGCAGGTCCGGCTGGTTCTTCTTCCTGGTGCTGGAACGGGTGCTACGACCCCCGCCACCCGGGTACGGCTCGCTGCGACTGGTCGACGTCGCCGTGTCCCCCACGTCTGCCTTCGGCGTCCGCTGCACCGGGGTCTGCGCCCCCGGCAGCGTCAGCGGGGGCAACTCGACGGTGTCCTGTGCCGTCTGCGGTGCGGGGTCGGTGGCGAGGGCGCGAGCGGCGTTCGCCTCGGCCTCCCGCTCGAACCGGTCACCCGGGTCGCTGATCCGCAGCCCGGCCCCGTTGTCGGTCCCGGCCACCGGCCCCAACCGCTGCTGGATCACGTGGGTCAACTCGTGTGCCAGGGTGTGCCGGTCCGTGCCTCCGTCACCGAGGACCACGTGATTGCCGGAGGTGTACGCCCGCGCCCCGATCCCGGCCGCCGACGCCCGGGCCGTCGCGTCGTCGTGGATCCGCACGTCGGAGAAGTCCGACCCCAGCCGGGCCTCCATGTCGCCCCGGGTCGCGTCGTCCAACGGCCGCCCGCCGGAGCCGAGCACCGAGGCGACCGACCGCTGCACCTGCTCGGTCGGCGGGTGTCCGCAGTCCGCGCCGTGCTCGTGCCGGTCCTGCTCGACCATCCCCGCTGCCGCGCGGTTGCCCACCGTCCGCTGTAGGGCGATGACCTCCCGCGGGCTGCGCCCGGGACCGGCCCGCCCCGGTACGACGGCGTCGGCCCGCCGGCCGGCGGCCGGCCCCGGCCGGGCCGGCGCCTGGCGCTCCTGGGGACTCGATGTCAGGTCGGACCGGTGATGACGCACGTCCGGGCACCTCCTCGACCGCAGGTCGGCATCGACAGCCATCGTAGGTCCGGTTCGGACGGTCGGTCGAGGGTCGTCCGGCCAGGAACGCGGTCCCTGCCCCTGTGGTGCGCGAGTCTGCCCCTGCGCGGTCCGTAGGGACCTTCCCGCCGGCTGCCCGGCCGAGCAGGCTGGTCAGCGTCCGCCGACCTGGCAGAGGAGCTTGCATGCCGACGTACCTGTCCCCAGGCGTGTACGTGGAGGAGGTGCAGAGCGGTTCGCGTCCCATCGAGGGCGTCGGCACCGCGGTCACCGCCTTCCTGGGATTCGCCGAGAAGGGGCCCTTCCACACGCCGACCCTGGTCACCAACTGGAGCCAGTACGTCCAGCTCTTCGGGGGGATGGTCGAGGGCGTCCACCTGGCGCACGCGGTGTACGGGTACTTCGCCAACGGCGGCGGCGTCTGCTACGTCGTCCGGATCGGCGACCCGTCGGCCGGCCGCAAGAGCGGCGGCCGGGACGCGCAGAAGTCGCTGCCGGCCGGTGAGCCGTCGGCGCTCGGCACGTTCCGGGTGGCCGCCCTGCCGGCCGCCGGTGGCGAGGTCACCGTGGAGGTCGCCGACGTCGAGGGCGAGGGGGCCGGCGAGGACCGGTTCCGGCTGATCGTCCACTCCGACGGCAAGCCGGTCGAGGAGTACGACGGTTCCTTCCGGCGCAACAAGACCTCCGTGGTCAACCAGGTCCGCGAGCGGTCCAAGCTGATCACCATGGAGGAGGCCACCCCGGCCAACTCCCTGGCCCGGCCGGCCAACCAGACGGTCACCCTGGCCCCGTCCGCAGCACCCGCAGACGCCCTGCCGGCGACCCTGTCGGCCGACGAGTTCGTCGGGGACGTCGACTCCCGCACCGGCCTGGCCGGGCTGGAGGCCATCGACGAGATCACCATGGTCGCCGCGCCGGACCTGATGGGGGCGTACCAGCAGGGGGTCGTCGACCTGGAGACGGTCAAGGCCGCCCAGCTCGCCCTGATCTCGCACTGCGAGCAGATGGGTGACCGGATGGTCCTGCTCGACCCACCGCCGGAGCTGACCGCCCAGCAGGTGCGCGGCTGGCGGCAGGACGAGGCCGGGTACGACTCCCGGTACGCGGCCCTCTACTACCCCTGGGTGAAGGTCTTCGACCCGAGCACCGGACGGGCGGTGTTCATGCCGCCCAGCGGCCACCTGGCCGGCCTCTGGTCCCGCAACGACACCGAGCGGGGGGTGCACAAGGCGCCCGCCAACGAGGTGGTCCGGGGCGTCGTCGACCTGCAGAACAACGTCACCAAGGGTGAGCAGGACCTGCTGAACCCGATCGGGGTCAACTGCATCCGGGCCTTCCCCGGGCGCGGCGTCCGGGTCTGGGGCGCGCGGACGCTCTCCTCGGACCCGGCCTGGCGCTACATCAACGTCCGGCGGCTGTTCAACTACGTCGAGGAGTCCATCCTGCTCGGCACGCAGTGGGTCGTGTTCGAGCCGAACGACCAACGCCTGTGGGGCACCATCCGGCGCAACATCGCCGCCTTCCTCACCGAGGAGTGGCGGCGGGGCGCCCTGTTCGGGGCGACTGCGGCCGAGGCCTTCTACGTCAAGTGCGACCACGAGACCAACCCCCCGGAGGTGATCGACCGGGGTCAGGTGGTGTGCGAGATCGGCATCTGTCCGGTCAAGCCCGCCGAGTTCGTCGTCTTCCGCCTGGCGCAGTTCTCCGACAGCACCAGCCTGGTCAGCGACTGACCGGGCCGGGCCCCGCGTACGACGACCGGACCGACCATGACGAAAGGCGGCCACGATGGCCAGTGGTGACACCCTCATCGTGCACAGCTTCCAGGTGGAGCTGGGCGGCATCCAGGTGGAGCTGGTGCAGGAGGTCAGCGGCCTGACCGTCGAGCTGGACTCGATCGAGGTCAAGTCGGTGACCCCCACCGGCGAGCTGATCATCCGCAAGATCCCCGGTGCCAGGAAGGCCGGCGAGGTGACCATCACCCGGGGGCTCGACCAGAGCAGCGCCTTCACCGACTGGATCAAGGAGACGTTCCTCAAGGGCGCGGTGGAGGCGGCCAGGCAGAACATCAGCATCATCCTCAACAACGCCGACAAGTCCGAGACCCGGCGCTTCGACCTGACCAACGCGTGGGTGAGCAAGTGGGAGGGGCCGGGGCTCAAGGCCGGCGACCCGACGGCGGCGACCGAGAAGGTCACCGTCGTGTACGAGGAGATCAGCGCGCAATGAGACGCCGTGGCGTCTCGGCCGGGGGCCTCGACACCCTCGTCGACCCGGCCGACGGGCCGCAGGAGCCCGCCGCGCCGGTGGTCGCGCCACCCGCGCCCGTCCGGCTCCAGACGGAGTTCACCTTCCAACTACCGCGGGGGTACGTCGACGAGGACGGCACCGTGCACCGGGACGGCAGCATGCGGCTCGCCACCGCCCGGGACGAGCTGGCGCCACTTGTCGACCTGCGGGTCAAGCAGAACCCGGCGTACCTGTCGATCGTCCTGCTCAGCCTGGTGGTCACCCGGCTGGGCACGATCACCCAGGTACGCGCGGAGGTCGTCGAGCGGCTCTTCGCCTCCGACCTGGCCTTCCTCCAGGACCTGTACCGGCGGATCAACGCCGAGGGGCACACCCTCGCCGAGGTCACCTGTCCCTCCTGCGAGTCGGTGTTCGAGGTGGACCTGGCGGGTGGTCGCCCGGGGGAATCGTGACGTACGGGGCCGACCGGCTCCACGAGGAGGTTTCGTACGTCGCCTACCACTTCCACTGGCCGCGCGCCGAGATTCTCGATCTCACCCACGCCGAGCGGGCCCGGTACGTGGGTGAGATCGCCCGCATCAACACCAGGATGAACGGAGGTCAGTGAGGCACGATGGGGCTACGTGACAGGATGCGGCGGCTGGCCGCCGACACCCGCGCCCGGGTGGCCGGCCCCACCGTCGTCCGCTCGTCGCCCGGCCCTGAACCGACGCCGGCCGCCACCGCACCGGAATCGGCAGCCCCGGGTCGGGCGCCCGACGCCGGGCCGGCGGGGCCCGCCGATCCCGCCTGGTGGAGCCTGCCGCCAATCCAACGGGCCCTGACCCCAGCGCCGGTGCTGGTCACCGACCTGCTCCGGTTCGCCGACCGGCTGGGCACCTTCCAGGACCCCACCCTGCGTACGCCGCTCGACCACCTGGTCAGCGACCAGGCGCCCCTCGGGGTGGCCCGCGATCTGGCCCGCCCACGTCCGTTCCGACCGGGGTCCGAGCGGGGGTCGACCGCACACCTGCCAGCCGTCCAGCGCCGCGTCCCCGACCGCCCTGCCACCGGTCCGGCGGCGGAAACCGGTCGCCCGCCCGCAGAGCCGGCGGGAGCCGACCGTCCGGACGCCGCCGGAACCGCCCCGGTCCACCGCTCCGCGCCCGGACAACCGCTGCCTGCCCTCCCCGGGCCGACCCCGACCCGGCCCGCCGACGGCGGGTCGACCCGGTGGGGGAGACCGCCGGGGGTCGCCGCCCCTTCGGCCCGGGCCAGGCCGCTGGTGACCGCGCCACCACCCGCCCCCACCCGCCGACTGACCGGCACCCCGCGCACGGACGCCCCCTCGGCCCCACCGCTGACCATGGTCCAGCGGGCCTTCCGGACCCCGTCCACCCAGCCCACCAGCGGAGTCACCGCGCTCTCCCCGACGGGCACTTCGGACATGGCTGTCGTCCCGCCCTCCGCCGGGCCCGTCACCCCGACCGGCGGCCGGGCCCGCCCCGGCCCGGCCGCCCCCACCCGCCGATCCGCCGAGGCCGCGCCGCGCACCGGCGACTCCCCGGCCCTCGGTCCGCCAACTGGCGCTCCGCCGTCCGGGCTGTCCGGTGGGGCCGGCTCCGCCCCGGACTCCCCGGGGACCCCGCGGGTCGGTTCGCGCGCCGATCCCGCGCCGGCACGGAGCGACCCGCCCCCCGTTCGCCGCACCACCCGACCGGGTCTCGGTGATCCGCTCCCCGCGCTCCCCGGGACCGCCCGGACCACCGCGTCCGGTCGCCGGGCCGCTCCCGCGCCGACTGCCGGGGCCGGTGCGCGGGCGGGCCGGGACGGGCCGGTCGGTCCACCCCCGACGGTGCAGCGGGCACCGGCGGGACGGGAACCGGACGGGGCGACCGACACCCAGACGGCGGCCACCCGAACGGTCGGCGTCCCCACCACCCCAGCGTCCGGCCCGGACGGCCCGCGCCGGTCCGGGACGGGGCCCGCTCCGTCCCCGCCCCCGAACACGACCGCGACCACGACCAGGACCGCGAACACGACCACGGCCACGGCCGGCCCGGCGTCGCCGGCCGGAGCGAGTCACACCGCCCCGCCCGTCGTCCGGTACTCCCCGATCCCGCCCGAGCTGAGCACCCCGGACGGCGACACCTTCCCGGCGCGCCGCCCGGCCGACCCGCAGACCGGTGCGTCCCCGACACCCCACCGGCCGGTCCGTGCCGGGCTGGGACCGCCGCTGCCGGCCGCCGCGCCGCCGCCCGCGGTGCGCCCGGGGCCACCGGTCGGAGCCGGCGCGACAAACTCGCCGGCGGACGCCCACCGGGCCGGTGCACTGCCGGCCGCCACATCGCCGCTTTCCCGGGTCGGACGGTCCCCGGATCCCACTCCGGCCGCCGAGCAAGCGGCCCGGCAACCGTCACCCGCGCCACCGCTCGTCGCCCGGGCCCCGGCCGGCCTGTCGGGGGAACGGCCGTCGCCGGTCGCCCCGGGTGGGGGCCCGCGCCGCGCCGCGTCCGTTCCGCCACGCGTGCCGGTCCGCCCCTCGACGGCCGGGCCGACGACAGCCGGGCCTTTGACGGGCGCGCCTTTGACGGGCGGGCGGAGTACCGCCGGGGAGCCGACCGGGCCGGTGGTCCAACGGCTCCGGTGGCGGACCCCCGGTACGCCCGGCGCCGCGCCCGGTCCACGGACGACGGTCGCACCCCTGCGGGCCGACGCGCCTCTGACGCCCCACCTTCCGGATGACACCACCGCCTCAGGTGGCACCGGCCCGGAGCCACCCGCCCGCTCCGACGCCCGGCCCGCCCCGGCCGGAGACACGGCTGCCGCCGGGGCTGGCCCGGCCACCCGGGACGGTTCCGGCTCCGCTGTG
>NZ_JBEOWQ010000044.1:0-40799 GCF_040296145.1 Micromonospora sp. NPDC002296 | reverse complement strand
GTGGGTGTGCGAGCCGGGGTGGGCGTGGGCCCCCCCCCCCCCCCCACGCTGCACCAGGTCGGGTACGCCCACGCGGCGCCGCTGCCGGTGCCGCACGTCGCGCCCGACCCGGAGCGGGCCGACACGGCCGCGGCGCACCTGCGGGCCACCGACGCCCTCGACGCCCTCGCCGCGCGGCTGCTGGTCGGCGTGCTGCGCGACCTCGGTGCCGTCGTCGCGCCCGGGCACCGCCACGACCGGCGTGCCCTCGCCGACCAGGTCGGCGTCGTACCCGAGCACCGCGCCCTGTTCGACGCCGCGCTC
Source organism: Micromonospora sp. NPDC002296 (assembly GCF_040296145.1). Taxonomy (NCBI): domain Bacteria; kingdom Bacillati; phylum Actinomycetota; class Actinomycetes; order Micromonosporales; family Micromonosporaceae; genus Micromonospora; species Micromonospora sp. NPDC002296. Next base: position 40,496 of record NZ_JBEOWQ010000044.1, on the reverse strand, counting down.
GACCTGCTGGCCGGCGCGGGGATGCTGCGCGCCGCCGACGGGTACGTCGAGGTGACCGACCGGGTCCGGGCCGGGGACGTCACCACGGTCGTCGCCGACCCGAGCCGGGCCGTGGCCGCGCTGGCCGGCACGCATCCGGGCGTCGCCCCGGCCGCCGAGCTGCTGGGCCGGTGCGTGCGGGCGCTCTCCGACGTGCTCACCGGTCGCCGGGACGGGATGGACGTGCTCTTCCCCGAGGGCTCGGCGGACCTGGTGTCCCGGTTCTACCGGTCGGACCCGGTGATGGAGCAGTACAACCGTCTGCTCGGTGAGGTGCTGCGGACCGCAGCGGCCGACGGCCCGGTGCGCATCCTCGAGGTGGGCGCGGGCACCGGCGCCACCACCCGGATCGTGCTCGCGGCGCTGGCGCCGTTCGGTGCCCGGGTCCACTACACCTACACCGACCTGTCGTCCACGTTCATCCGGCACGGCCGCCGGGAGTTCGGCGACCGGGCGGGGATCGAGTTCCGTGTCCTCGACATCGAGCGCCCGCCCGCGGAGCAGGGCTTCGCCGACGACGCCCGATACGACGTGGTGCTGGCCACGAACGTGCTGCACGCGACGCGGCGGATCGAGTCGACCCTCGACCACATCAAGGATCTGCTGGTGCCCGGTGGCCTGCTCGTGGTGAACGAGGGCACCGGTCCCGCGGCCTACCTGACCCTGATCTTCGGCCTGACCCGCGGCTGGTGGTTGGCCGAGGACACCGCGCTGCGGTTGCCACCCACCCCGGTGCTGAGCGCGCCCCGCTGGTTGGACGCGCTGACCGTGGCCGGGTTCACCTCGGCCGCCGAGCTGGCCCTGCCGGTCGAACCCGCCGATCAGCGCCTGCTGCTCGGCCGGGCGGACGGGCTGCGCGTGCGCCGCACCGGGCACGCCGGACCGGCCCGCACCGAGACCGCCGGGGCGTCCCGGCCGCCCACGACTGCGGCCGACACGTCCCGGGAGACGACTGAGCGGCAGGTGAGCGCGGTGTTCGCGCGGGTGCTGGAACTCCCGCCGGACCGGCTCGCCCGGGACGCGGTGTTCGGCGACTACGGGGTGGATTCCCTGGTGGCCCTGGAGCTGACCCGGGCTCTGGAGGCCGACTTCGGCCCGCTGCCCGCCACGTTGCTGTTCGAACACACCACCATCGGTCGGCTCGCCGATCACCTGCACACCCTGCGGGGCAGCCGGGAGGTCGACCCCGACCCGAGCCCGGCTCCGTCCGCCGAGCCCAGCCCCACCCACCCCATTCCCGCCCAGCACCGGCCCACCCCCTCGTCCGACGGGCCCGCCACCCGGACCGCCGCGCCCCGCCCCCCGGCGCGCGGCTCGCTCCGCGCCGTGGTGGCCGGGCTGTCCGACGCCGAGGTGGACCGGATGCTCACGCTGCTGGGCGGTCTCGCAACCACGACCAACGCGAAGGGCGATAGCGCATGATCGTGCCGTCCGGGCCCGACACCGGCGCCCACCTCGGTGACGCCCCGGCCGACCGCCGCGAGCTGCTCGCACGGATCCTGGCCGGCCTGGGCGTGGTCGCCGCGCCGGAGACCGAGATCGCGATCATCGGCGTCGCCGGTCGGTACCCGCTGGCGGGCACCGTCGACCAGTTCTGGCGCAACCTGCGCACCGGGCGGGACTGCGTGCGCGAGGTGCCCGCCGACCGTTGGCCCGCCGACGCGCACTTCGACCCGGCGGGCGGGCCGGGCCGCAGCTACAGCAAGTGGGCCGGCTTCCTCGACGACGTCGACAAGTTCGATCCGCTGCTGTTCCAGATCTCGCCGAGCGACGCCGAGGACCTGGACCCGCAGGAACGGCTGTTCCTGGAGATCGGATGGGCCGCGGTGGAGGACGCGGGCTACGCGCCGCGGTCCCTGGGCGGCAACGACCCGGTCGGGGTGTTCGCCGGGGTGATGAACAACGACTACGAGTGGATCGGTGGCGCGGCCGAGGCCCGCGGGGTGCCCACCCACGCCCGGTCCAACCACTGGTCGGTGGCCAACCGCCTGTCCTACACGCTGGACCTGCACGGGCCGAGCATGACCGTGGACACCGCCTGCTCGTCGTCGCTGACCGCGATCCACCTCGCCGTGCAGAGCCTCAACAGCGGCGAGTCGGCGATGGCCATCGCGGGCGGGGTCAACCTCATCCTGCACCCGGCGCACCTGTGGCACCTGTCCGACCGGCAGATGATCTCCCAGGGGCGGCGGAACCGGGCGTTCGGCGCGGGCGCGGACGGCTTCGTCGACGGCGAGGGCGTCGGCGCGGTCGTGCTGAAGCCGCTGGCCGCCGCGGTCGCCGACGGCGACCGGGTGCTCGGGGTTATCCGCGGCTCGGCGCTGAACGCGGGCGGTCGCACGAGCGGCTACACCGTGCCGAACCCGAACAGCCAGGCCGAGGTGATCGTCGAGGCGCTGCGCCGCGCCGGCGTGGACCCGGCCGAGGTCGGCTACGTCGAGGCCCACGGCACCGGCACCCCGCTGGGCGACCCGCTCGAGATCGCCGGGCTGCGCCGGGTGTTCGGCGGGCTGCCCCAGGGCAGTTGCGTACTCGGCTCGGTCAAGTCGACCATCGGCCACCTGGAGTCGGCGGCGGGCATCGCCGCGCTCACCAAGGTGCTGCTCCAGTTCCGGCACGGCATGATCGCACCGTCGCCGCACGCCGAGCCGCTCAACCCGGAGATCGACCTGGGCGACACGCCGTTCCGCATCCCCCCGCACGCGGAGCCGTGGCCGTCGCCGGTGGTCGACGGTGTCGTACGGCCCCGGGTGGCGGGAGTCAGTTCCTTCGGCGGGGGCGGCGCCAACGCCCACCTCGTCGTGACCGAGTACGTCGACCGAACGGCGGATGCGGCTCCCCCGGCGCGTACGCCCCAGTTGGTGGTGCTGTCCGCGCGTACCGAGGAGCGGTTGCGGGTGGCCGCGGGCAGGCTCGCGGACTTCCTCGACGACGGCGAGCACCGCACCCCGGCCGTCGACGGCGCGGCGGTGGGCACCTGCGTGGCCGCGGTGGCCGAGGTGCTCGGCGTCGAACCCGGGGATGTCGATCCGGGCGTCGAGCTGCGCGACTACGGGCTGGGCTCCGCCGAGTGGCCGCGGCTGCGCCACCTGCTGGCCGATCACCTGAAGCTGCCCGCGACCCTCCCCGCCGGCACCACCGCCGGCACCCTGGCCGGGCGTGCCGCGCGCAACGGAGCCGTCGTGCCGCGCGCCGACGTCGAGCTGGCCGACATCGCCCACACCCTCCGGGTCGGCCGCTCGCCGATGGACGCCCGGCTGGCCCTCGTCGTCGCGGACACCGACGCGCTGCACCGGGCACTGCGCGCGGTCGCCGACAACCAGGAACCCACCTGCCCGCACTGGCTCGGTGACGCGGGCGAGCGGCTGCGTGACCCCGGGCACGCCGGGACGGACACCGAGGTGCGGCGCGCGTTGGCCGACGGCGACCTGCACGCGTTGGGGGCCCTCTGGGCCGGCGGCTGCGCCGTGGACTGGTCGCGCCTGACCGATCGCCCCGAGGGGTGCCGGGCGCCGCGCCGGATCGCGTTGCCCGCCTACCCGTTCGCGCGCCGGCGGTTCTGGATCCCCGAGCCGGCCCGGTCCACCCCGGTCGACCGGGGCGTGGAACCAGGGGACACGCCCGGCCGGTTCGCGCCCCGTTGGCAGCCCGCGGGCCCGGTGCGCGGGGCGGTGCGGCCCACCGGCCCGGTGCTCGTCCTGGCCACCGAGGCGTCGCGGGATCTGACCGCCGCCCTCGCCACGGCCGTCGGCGACGTGCGCGTCGAGTGGCTCGACGGGGTTGCCGCGCCGGCCGGCCTGCCCCGCGAGGTGGACACGGTGATCCATCTCGGCGGTGTACGCGCCGGTGCGGGCACGCCCGTCGCGGACGACCTGACCATCGGCGCCGCCTCGCTGTTCGACGTGCTGACCCGGGTGCGGGCACGCGCGCTGCGGGTGGTGACCTCGGACGTGTACCCGGTCGCGGGCGCCCCCGGCGACAACCCGGTGGCGGCGGCACTGCACGGGCTGGCCCAGGTCGCCTCGGCCGAGTTCCCCGGCACCGGCGTGTCCTGCGTGGACCTGACCAGGCAGGATCCCATCGCCGACCGGATCGCCGCGATCCTCGGCGAGCCCGCGCACCCCCGGGGCCGGGTCGTCGTCGTACGCGGGGGTCGACGGCACGCGCGCGCCCTGGTCCCGGTGCCCGCCGGCGCCGCGCTGCGCTACCGCGAGGGCGGGGTGTACGTGATCGTCGGCGGGACCGGGGGCATCGGTGTCGAGCTGACCCGCCACCTCGCCGAGCGGTACCGGGCCACCGTCGTCTGGCTCAGCCGCAACGAGCCGGGCGCCGGCCACCGGGCCGAGATCGAGCGGGCCCGGGGCCTTGGCGGTGACGTGGTGCACCAGCGGGTCGACGTCGCCGACACCGACGCGGTGCGGGCCGCGATCGCGTGGACCGTGGAGCGGTTCGGTGCCGTGCACGGGGTGTTCCACTCCGCGATGACCTTCGACGACCGGCCGATCGGTGAGCTGACCGGCGCCGAGTTCCGGGCGGCGTTGGCCGCCAAGGTCGACGGCACCCTCGCCGTGGACGCCGCGGTCAGCAGGTACCGCCCGGACTTCGTCGCGCTGTTCTCCTCGGCGGGGTCGTTCGGGTCCAGCTCCGGCAACAGCGCCTACACCGCGGCGTCGGCGTGTCAGGACGCGTTGGGCAGGTACCTCGACGCCGTTCGCCCCTACCCGGTGCGGGTCGTGAACTGGGGCTACTGGGGTGCCGTCGGGTCCGGTGCCCGGCCCAGCCTGCCCGCGATCTTCCGGGCGCTGGGCATCGGTGAGCTCAGCCCGGCGGAGGGGCTCGCCGCGCTTCCCGGCGTGCTGGCCGGGGCCGAGCCGCAGGTCATGGTGATCAGGGCGGAACCACCGGCGCTGGCCGCGCTCGCCGACGCCCCCGCCGGAAGCGGGCTGGCGGCGGTCCGCGACCGGCTCGACGCCGCGCCGCGCGACCGGGCGGGCACCGGCCGGGTGATCGACGCGTACGGCGAGTTGGAACCCCTCGTCGCCCGGGGCCTGGTCGTGGCGCTGCGGCGGATGGGCGCGTTCACCCGGGGCGACCGGGTCGACCGCGCGGGCATCGCGGCCGAGCTCGGGGTCGTGGCCGCCCACACCCGGCACTTCGCCGCCCTGATCACGATCCTGGTGCGGGCCGGTCACCTGGTCGAGGAGGGCGCTTCGGTGCGGGCGCTGCCCTCCTTCGAGACCACCGCCCGGGAGTGGGACGGCGCCCGGCTCGACGCCGAGTTCGACCGGCTACGGGCCGCGTACCCGGAGGTCGCGTCCACGATCCTGCCGGTCCAGCGGTTCCTCGCCGCCTATCCCGAGGTGCTGTGCGGGCGGGCCAACGCGACGGAGATCCTGTTCCCGAACGCCTCGCTCGACCTGGCCGTCGGCTTCTACCAGGGCAACCCGGTCACCGACCACTACAACGATCTGGTGCGCGGCGCGGTCGCTGAGCGGGTGCGGGCCCGGGTGTCCGAGCTGGCCGAGGGCGAGCGCGTCTCGATCGTCGAGCTGGGCGCGGGGACCGGGGCGACCACCGAACGAGTGCTGCCCGTCCTGGACGCCGACGCCCACCTGGTCGAGTACGCGTACACCGACGTGTCCCCGCGGTTCCTGGAGCACGGCCGGCACCGGCTCGGGGCCGACCGCCCGTACGTCCGTTTCCGGATCCTCGACCTGCGCTCTGACGCCGCAGCGCAGGGTTTCGTCCCGGGCGGTCACGACGTGGTGATCGCGACCAACGTCGTGCACGCGACCCCGGACCTGGTCGAGACGTTGCGCTCGGTGCGGTCGCTGCTGCGCCCCGGCGGGTGGTTCGTGCTCAACGAGCTGACCACGGTGCGCGCCTCGGTCACCGTCGCGGGCGGGGTGCTCGACGGCTGGTGGTCCTTCCGCGACGCCGAGCTGCGCATTCCGGACTCGCCGCTGGGCGAGCCGGCCACCTGGGCGCGGTTGCTGCGCGAGGCCGGGTTCACCGAGGTCGCCGTGCTCTCCGGCGGCGCGGATCTCGGACAGACCGTGCTGGTCGCCGAGGCGGGCGGCGAGCAGGTCCCCGCGGCGGTATCGACGCGGCGGACCCGGACCCCCGCCACGGTGCGCACCGACGGTGTGCCGGCGGAGCTGCGCGACCTGGTCGAGCGAACGCTCAAGCTGGACGAGCGCATCGACCCGGACCGACCGCTGGCCGAGTACGGCTTCGACTCGCTGACCGGCATGCAGATCGTGACCGGCATCGCCGAGACCTACGGCGCGGACGTGCGCCTGGTCGACATCCTCGAACACCCCACGCTGCGTTCCCTGGCCGCCCATCTCGCCACGACGGGCATCGTCGCGGTCGAGCGGCCCGCCGCGCCGGCCGAGGCGCCGCTCGCCACGACGGGCGTCGTCGCGGCGAAATGGGCGGCCGTTCCGGCCGAGGTGCCGCCCGCCACGACGGGGGTCGTCGCGGTCGAGCGGCCCGCAGTTCCGGTCGAGGTGCCGCCCGCCGAGGCGGGGGAGGTCGAGCGCCACCCGGTGTCCGAGGGGCAGCGGGCGCTGTGGGTGATCGAGCAGACCGCCCCGGGCAACTCCGCCTACAACCTGCCGGTGGCCCTGTGGCTCGACGCGGACACCGACATCGCCGCCCTGCGCACCGCGCTGGAGACGCTCGTCGCCCGGCATCCGGCCCTGCGCACCACCCTCGTTGACCAGGACGGCACCCCGGTGCAGGTCGTGCACCCGCGGGTCGAACTCGAGTTCAGCCACGAGCGGGTGCCCGCCGCCGAGGCGGACGCGCTGGCCGAGCGGTTGCGGGCCCGGGTCCGTCGCCCGTTCGACCTGAGCGCGGGGCCGCTGGTGCGGGCCGAGGTGCACACCGTTCCCGACGGCCGGCACGCGCTGCTGATCACCCTGCACCACGGGGTGTTCGACGGGACGTCCATCGCGGTGTTCCTCGAGGAGCTCACCGAGGCGTACCTGGCGGTGCGCGACCGCCGTCCGGTTCCGCAACCGCGGCGCGCGGCCGATTACCGGGACTTCGTGGACTGGCAGCGGTCGATGCTGGCGGGTCCGCGCGGGGCCCGGCTGCGCGAGTTCTGGCTCGGGCGGCTGGCCGGCGCCGAGCCGGTCCGGCTGCCCACCGACCGGCCCCGCCGGCAGGTCCCGTCCTTCGACGGCGCCAGCACCGAACTCGTCCTCGACGCCGACCTGGTCGTGGCGGCCAAGCGGTACGCCGCCACCGCCGGTGTGTCGCTGTTCGCGGTCGTGTTCACCGCCTACGTCGCGATGCTCGACCGGCACTGTGAGCAGCGGCGGATCACCGTCGGCACCCCGGTCGCCGGGCGGCCGGAGGGCCGTTTCGCGCGCACCGTCGGCTACTTCGTCAACCTCGTCGCGATCAGCGTCGAGCCGCGCCCCGAGGACACCTTCGGCACGCTGCTGCGGCGGGTCCGGGCAGAGGTCCTCGACGCGGTGGAGCACGGTGACTACCCGTTCATCCGGGTCGCCGAGGAACTGGGCGGGCCGTTGGTCAGCAACGCCTTCTACTTCCAGAACTGGGTCGCCGAGCGCCCCGGCCCGACCCTGGTGCGTGGGCTGGTCGACGGCGTGCACCAGGAGGGCGAGTTCGAGCTGACCGCCGACGTGGTCGAGCTGGCGGCGGGCTGCAAGCTGACGATGAAGTACGACCCCCGGCTGTTCGACAGGGCCACGGTGGACGGGTTCGCCGAGCGGTTCCGGTTGCTGCTGGCCGAGGGGGTGGCCGAGCCGGACCGGCCGTTGGCCGAGCTGGATCCGCGTACCCCGGCCGAGCGGGAGCTGGTGGCCAGGGAACAGGCGGCGTCGCGGCGCGACTACCCGAGCGGGCGTACGGTGGTCGACCTGGTCGCCGAGCAGGCGCGGCGCCACCCGGGCCGGACCGCCGTGGTGTGCCGGGGGCAGGAGCTGACGTACCGGGAGCTGATCACCCGGGTGCGCGCGCTCGCCGGGTTGCTGCGCGAGCGCGGCGCGCGCCCTGGCCGTACCGTCGGGGTGCTGGTCGACCGGTCGCCGGACCTGGTGGTGGCGCTGCTGGGGGTGCTCGCCTCCGGCGCCGCCTACGTGCCGCTGGATCCCGCGTACCCGGCGGAGCGGGTGCGGTACATGACCAGCGACGCCGCCGTCGCGCTGGTCGTCACCCAGCGGGAGCTGGGCGAGGCCGCGAGGGCGGTGGACGCGCCCGCGCTGTGGCTCGACCCGGGATGGGCCGAGGGTGCGCAGGCGGTGGACGACGCGGAGGCCGCCGGCGGTGAGGGCCCGAGCCCGACCGAGGACGCCTACGTCATCTACACCTCCGGCTCCACCGGTCGCCCCAAGGGCGTGCGGGTCGGGCACCGGGCGCTCGTCAACCTGCTGTGGTCGATGGCGCACGAGCCCGGTTTCACCGAGCGTGACCGCATTCTCGCGGTCACCACCGTCTCGTTCGACATCGCGGGCCTGGAGCTGTTCCTGCCGCTGGTCGCCGGCGGCAGCGTCGAGGTCGTGCCCGCGGCCGCGACCCGGGACGGCATCGCGTTGCGGCGGGTGCTGGAGGCCAGCGCCGCCACCGTCATGCAGGCGACCCCGGCGACCTGGCGCATGCTGGTCGCCGCCGGGTGGACCGGTGGGCGTGGCCTGCGCGCGTTCTGCGGCGGCGAGGCGCTCGACCGGGAGACCGCCCGCGCGCTGCTGGCCCGGGTCGGCGAGGTGTGGAACCTCTACGGCCCCACCGAGACCACCATCTGGTCGTCGGTGGCGCGGGTCCGCGACGAAGGACCGATCACCCTGGGTCACCCCATCGCCAACACCGTGTTCCACCTGCTGGACGGCGCCGGGCGACCGGTGCCCGCCTCGGTGCCTGCCGAGCTGCACATCGGTGGCGCCGGGCTGGCCAACGGCTACCTCGGCCAGCCCGAGCTCACCGCAGCGCGGTTCGTGCCGAACCCGGTCGACCCGGAGGCGTCGCCGCTGCTCTACCGCACCGGGGACCTGGTGCGCCGCACGGCGGGCGGGGCGCTCGAGTACCTGGGGCGCATCGATGCCCAGGTCAAGATCCGCGGTCACCGGGTGGAGCCCGGCGAGATCGAGCAGGCCGCCCGGGAGCTGCCGGGGGTCGCCGACGCGGCGGTCGTGCTGGCGCGGACCGGTGCCGGGGCGGCGGTGCTGCGCTGCTTCTACACCCCGGCGCCGGGCGGCCCGCGTCCCGACCGCCTCGACCTGGGGCGCCTGCTGCCGGACTACATGGTCCCGGACGAGCTGATCGAGCTGCCCGAGCTGCCCAAGACCCCCAACGACAAGATCGATCGCGCCCGGTTGGCGGCCGAGCGCCCCGAACGCGCGCACCGTGAGCGGCGGGCCCCGGCAGCGGTGGTCAAGGCGGACGGGGCCGCCGACGGTCTCGCCGCGGAGCTCGCGGGCGTGGTCGCCGACCTGATCGGCGCGGCGCCGGACGACGTCGACGAGACCGACCGGTTCGGTGTGCTGGGGGTGGACTCGGTGCGCCTGACGGAGCTGAGCGTGCGGATCCGGCGGAGGTGGGGGGTGGAGGTCGCACCCCCGGTGTTCTTCAAGTACCCGACCGCGCGGGCGGTCGCCGACCACCTGCTGGCCACCCACCCCGAGGTCTTCGCCTCGACGACCGCCGAGCCGGCGGGCACGCGGGCCGAGCCCGTCCCGGTCGCGGCGCGCACCGGGGAGACGGCCGTCATCGGCATGGCCGGACGGCTGCCCGGCTCACTCGACCTGGACGCGTTCTGGCGGCACCTGGTCGCCGGGGACGACCTGGTCACCGAGACGCCCATCGAACGGTGGGACTGGCGGGCGCTGGGCCGCGAGCACGGCGACCGCGTCGGCCGGGTCGCCCGCTGGGGCGGCTACCTCGACGGCGTCGACCGGTTCGACGCGGCGTTCTTCGCGATCTCCCCGCGCGAGGCCGAGCTGATGGACCCGCAGCAGCGCCTGGCGCTGGAGGCGGTGTGGACCGCCCTGGAGGACGCCGGGCTGCGGCCGTCGGACCTCGCCGGGTCGCGCGTCGGCGTTTTCCTCGGGGTGTCCAACGTCGAGTACGCGCAGGTGCAGCGGGACGGTGGCCGCCACCACGAGGGTCACGCCGCGACCGGCGCGGCCCAGTCGATCGTGCCCAACCGGGTGTCCTACTTCTTCGACTTCCGGGGCCCGAGCGTGGCGCTGGACACCGCCTGTTCGAGCTCGCTGACCGCGGTCGCCCAGGCCGTCGCGGCGCTGCGCACCGGTGCCTGCGACCTGGCGATCGCGGGTGGGGTGAACCTGCTGCTGTCGCCGGAGGTGTACCTGGCGATGGCCGACGGTCACGTGCTCAGCGAGGACGGCCGGTGCAAGACCTTCGACAGCTCGGCGGACGGCTACGTGCGCGGTGAGGGCGTCGGCGTGGTGGTGCTGCGCGATCGCGCCGAGGCCGAGCGGGCCGGCGACGTCATCCACGCGGTGATCAGGGGCATCGCGATCAACCACGGCGGTCTCAGCTCGTCGCTGACCGCGCCGAACCCCGACGCCCAGGCCGCCCTGATGGCCGAGGCGTACACGTCCGCCGGGGTCGACCCCGCCGACGTGGACTACCTGGAGGCGCACGGCACCGGCACCGAGCTCGGCGATCCGGTCGAGGTGTCCGGCATGCGCGCGGCGTTCGAGGAACTCGCCCGGCGGCGCGGCACGGCGCTGCCCGCGGGGCGGTTCTGCGGGATCGGGTCGGTCAAGTCGAACATCGGTCACCTGGAGACCGCGGCGGGCATCGCCGGCCTGTTCAAGGTCGCGCTGGCCATGCGCCACGGCCTGCTGCCGGCGAACCTGCACTACACCGACCAGAATCCGTACCTGGAGCTCGACGGCGGGCCGTTCCGGGTGGTCGACGAGGCGACCCCGTGGCCGCGCCGCACCGACCGCCCCCGGATCGCCGGGCTCAGCTCGTTCGGCGTCGGTGGCGCCAACGCCCACCTGGTGGTCGAGGAGCCGCCCCTGCGTGACGCACCGGAGGTCGCCGTTGCGGGGCCGCTGGCGTTCCCGCTGTCCGCGCGTACCGCGACCGCGCTGGCCGAGCAGGCGGGGGCGCTCGCCGCGTACCTGGACGGTGACGGCGTCGTGGTGCGGCTGGTCGACGTCGCGCACACCCTGCTGGTCGGGCGCGAGGAACTGGCCGAGCGGGCGGTCGTCGTGGCCAAGGACCGCGCGGAGCTGGTCGCGGCCCTGCGCGTCCTCGCCGGGGGCGGCGGTACCGACGCGGTGCTGCGCGGCCGGGCGGGCAAGCGCGGCCGGAGCCCAGGTTCGGCGCCCGCCCGGTCCGACGCCGGTCCGGACGCCCTGCTCGACCGGGCCCGGCGTTGGGTGGCGGGCGACCGGGCCGACCTGACCTGCGCGGACGGCGGGCGGCGGGTGCCGTTGCCCACCTACCCGTTCGAGCGCACCCGGTACTGGGTGGACGCGGTTGCCCCGGCGGCCACCGCCACCCGGGGACGCCTGCACCCGACCCTGCTCGACGCCAACGTCTCCACGCTGGAGGGGCTGGCGTTCGAGAAGCACCTCACCCCGGGCGAGTTCTACCTCGCCGACCATGTGGTCGGCGGGGAGCTGGTGCTGCCCGGCGTCGTCCACCTCGAGCTCGCCAGGCTGGCGGGCGAACTCGCCGGGCAGCGGCCGGTGCGCGTGGTCGGTGGCCTGGTGTGGGGTCTCCCCGTCCGGCCCGGCCCGAACGGCCTGCGGCTGCGGGTCCGGCTGGGCGAGCGGACCCCGGACGGGGCCCGGTTCGAGGTGGTGTCGATCGGGGACGGGCCGGCTGAGGCGGGACTGGTCCGTCACGCGAGCGGCGTGCTGAGCTTCGGCGACCCCGCCCCGGCGCCACAGCTCGACGTGGCCGCCGTGCGCGGGCGGTGCGTGACCGTGCGGACCCGCGAGGAGTGCTACGACCGGGTGACCGCGCTGGGCTTCGACTACGGACCGAGCCTGCGCGCGGTCGAGGAGGTCCGGCACGGCGCCGACGAGGCGCTGGCCACGCTGGTGCTGCCCGAGCCCCGGCGCGCCGACACCGCCGAGTACCGGTTCGAGCCCGCGCTGCTCGACGGCGCGCTGCAGGTCGTCGGCTGGATCGTGGACACCGCCGCCGCGCGGGGGGCGGACGGGCGGTCGGTGCCCTACCTGCCGTTCTCGATCGACGAGGTGCGTCTGCTCGGCGAGCTGCCGGACACCTGCCTGGTGCACGCGGTCCGGGTGCGCTCCGGCGCGGGCGTGCAGGTGTTCGACCTGACGATGACCGACCGGGACGGCACCGTGGTGTGCCGCGTCGACGGGTTCGCGCTGCGCGCCCGGGTGTCGGCCGACACCGACGAGCCGGTCGCCTTCGTGCCCTCCTGGCGGCCCGCCACCGACGAACCCGTGCCCGCCCCGGCCACCGTGGTGTTCCTCGGTGACGCCGGGCCGGCGCTGGTGGCCGCCGTGACCCCGGCCACCGTGGTCACCCGCCGCCCCGGCGAGTCGGTCGCCGAGTTGGTGGCGCGGCTGGCCGACGCGCCGGCGCCGGTGTCGCTGGTGCAGACCCCGCCCGCCCGGTCCGACCTGGAGGGCTCGCTGGACGACGGTTTCCACCTCGCGCGGGAGTTGGCCGCGGCGTGGGTGTCCGCGCGCCGGGGTAGCGCACGTTGGCTGTACCTCTACGACCGGACCGGCGACCAACCGGAGCTGCACGGCGCCATGGCGGGCTTCGCCCGGTCCCTGAGCTGGGAGTACCCGGAGCTGGCCATGCGTGTGGTCGGCCACGCGGGGCTGGACGCCGCGACGGTGCTGGCCGGCGAGCTGACCAGCGGTGGACCCGCCGAGGTCATGGTCGAGTCGGGCGGGCGGATGGTCCGCGCCTGGCAGCGCGTCGAACTGCCCGAGGACCCGGAAGCCGTCACCGGCGGCCCCGGCGTGCACCTGGTGACCGGCGGGGCGGGCGCACTCGGCCTGGCCTTCGCCGCCTGGCTGGTCGAGCGCAACCCGGAGGCCACCGTGGTGCTGGCCGGGCGTACCGAACCCGATCCCGCCGCGCTCGACCGGCTGCGCGGGCACGGCGCCGACGTCCGGTTCGTCCGCGCCGACCTGGCCACCCGCGACGGCGCGTGGTCGGCGGTCGACCAGGCCCGGCGGGCGGGTGAGCTGGTGGGCGTCGCACACCTGGCGGGGACGCTGCGCGACTCGTTCCTGCTGCGCAAGAGCCGCGCGGAGGCCGACGCCGTGCTCCGGCCGAAGGTCCTCGGTGCGGCCTGGCTGGACCTGGCCACCCGGCACGATCCGCTGCGCTACTTCGTGGCCTACTCCTCGACCGCCGCCGCGTTCGGCAACGTCGGCCAGGCCGACCACGCCACCGCGAGCGGCTATCTCGACCGGCTGATGGCCCGCCGGGCCGAGCAGGTCGCGGCGGGGGAGCGCTGCGGCGTCAGCCTGTCGGTGCAGTGGCCCCTGTGGACGGACGGCGGCGTGACCGCCGACCCGGCCGTGGCGGCCAAGATGACCGAACTGTTCGGCATGCGGCCGGTGCGCACCCGGCCCGCCATGGCCGCGCTCGCCCGCGCGCTGGCGGGCGACGCGCCGTCGGTGCTGCTGGCCCCCGGCGACGCCGACCGGATCGCCGTGGGCCTGGGCGGGATCGCCGCCGCGCCTCGGCCGGCCGTCCGCCCGGCCGAGGCACCCCCGCGGGCCGTCCGCCCGGCCGAGGCACCCCCGCGCGCGGACGCGGGCGACCTGCGCGGTCGGGCCGAGGAACTCCTCGCCGAGGTGCTGTCCGAGCAGCTGAAGATGCCCGTCGCGGAGATCGACCCCGAGGAGGACTTCCACGCCTACGGCGTCGACTCGCTGATCGTGATGAGCGCGACCGCCGCGCTGGAGAAGCACTTCGGTCCGCTGTCGAAGACGCTGTTCTTCGAGTACCTGACCCTGGCCGAGCTGGCGCAGTACCTCGTCACCGACCATGCCGCCGTGCTGCGCGCCGCCCTCGCCGGCGACGCCGAAACCCCGCCCGGCGACCAGCCGGAGGGCAACGCGACGCCGGGGACCCCGGCGACGGTGACCACGGCGGTCGCCGAGCTGCGGCAGACGGAGCGGACGGAGCGGACGGAGCGGGCGGAGCGGGCGGACGAGGACATCGCGATCATCGGCGTGGCGGGCCGCTACCCGCAGGCCGATGACCTGTGGGAGTTCTGGGAGAACCTCCGCGCGGGCCGCGACTGCGTCGAGGACGTGCCCGTCGACCGCTGGGAACACGACCGCTGGTACGACCCGACGCCCGGCACCCCGGGCAGGACCGCGACCCGCACCGGCGGCTTCATGCGCGACGCCGACAAGTTCGACCCGATGTTCTTCCGGATGTCCCCGGTCGAGGCTCGTCACCTCGACCCGCAGGAGCGGATCTTCCTGGAGACCGTGTGGCACCTGCTGGAGGACGCGGGCCGCACCCGGGCCGACCTGGCGGCGGTGCGTACCGGTGTCTTCGTCGGCATGATGTACGGCCACTACCAGCTCTACGGCGTCGACGCGGCCCTGCACCGCAGTGGCATCGCCACCTCCTCCTCGTACGCGGCCGTAGCCAACCGGGTCTCCTACTTCTACGGGCTCACCGGCCCCAGCATCGCCCTGGACACCATGTGCTCGTCGTCCCTGGCGGCGATCCACCTCGCCTGTCAGGCCATCCGCACCGGGGACTGCGAGGTCGCGATCGCGGGCGGCGTGAACATCACCAGCCACCCGGTGAAGTACCTGCAACTGTCCCGCAGCGGGTTCCTCGCCCCCTCCGGCGCCTGCCGCAGCTTCGGCGCTGACGGCGACGGGTTCGTCCCGGCCGACGGGTCCGGGGCCGTGCTGCTCAAGCGGCTGTCGCAGGCGGAGGCCGACGGGGACCGGATCCTGGCCGTGGTGCGCGGCTCAGCGGTCAACCACGGCGGCGCGAGCAAGGGCTACAGCGTGCCCAACCCGCGCTCGCAGGGGGTGCTCGTCGCGGACGCGCTGGCCCGGGCGGGGGTGCGCCCCTCCGAGATCGACTACATCGAGGCGCACGGCACCGGCACCTCGCTCGGTGACCCGGTGGAGATCAGCGGGCTCTCCCGGGCCTTCGCGGGCGACGACGACCTGGCGGACCGGATCGTCCCGATCGGCTCGGTCAAGTCCAACATCGGGCACGCCGAGTCGGCCGCGGGCATCGCCGCGGTGACCAAGGTGCTGCTGCAACTGCGGCACCGCACGCTCGTGCCGTCGCTGCACGCCGAGCGGCTCAACGCCAACATCGACTTCGACTCGGTCCCGTTCCGCGTGCAGCGTGAGCGGGCCGACTGGCGGGCGCGGACCGGGCCGGACGGACGTGAGCTGCCCCGGCTGGCCGGGGTCAGCGCGTTCGGCGCGGGCGGCAGCAACGCCCACCTGATCCTGCAGGAGTACGTCCCCGCCCGGCGCCCCGCGCCCACGCCGCGCCGGTCGCACCTGGCGGTGTTGTCGGCCAGGAACCCCGAGCGGCTGGTGGAGGTCACCCGGCGGTTGGCCGACTTCCTCGACGGCCCCGGGCGCGACACCGACCCCGCCGCCCTGGCGTACACCCTGCAGGTCGGCCGGGAGCCCATGCCGCACCGGCTGGCCACGGAGTTCACCGACGTTCCCGGGCTGGTCCGGGCTCTGCGTGACCACCTCACCGCTGGTGGAGCCGGTGCGCCGGTGTCCACCGGCGTCGCGGACCGCAGGCGGGCGGGCGAGACCGACCCGGCCGCGTGGGTGCACGGCGCGACGGTGGACTGGCGGGCGGCCTGGGGCGCCGAACCGCCCGGGCCCGTCTCCCTGCCCGGCTATCCGTTCGAGCGGGACCGGTGCTGGCTGCCGGAGGCCGCCGAGGACCTGTCGGGCCCACGGCGTGGGGTCGCACCGGTCGAGCCAGTGGCGCAGGACGAGGTGGTGATCCGTGGCGAGGCCGTGCTGTCCATGGACACCCCGTACGTCGCGGGTCACCGGGTGGACGGCCGCGCGCTGATGCCCGCCCTGGCGTACGTGGACCTCGTCTACGGCGTCTTCGCCGCTCACGGGCACGCCGTGGGCACCCTGCGGATGTCCGACCTGACGGCCGTCCGCCCGCTGGAGGTCACCGACGACGCCCCGGTGCGGTTGTCCGTCGAGGCCGTGCCCGCCGAGCCCGGCGGCTGGACCGTCACGGTCGCCGACGACGGCGGCGCGTACGCCACCGCCGAGATGACCATCGAGCGGGTACGACTCCACGGTGCGCTGGACGTTCCGGTCGTACGGGCCTCGGCGACCCGCCGGATCCCGCTGGCCGACGTCTACGCCGCCGACGAGGGCGTGGGCCAGGTCTACACCGGTGCCGCCAGGGCCGAGGGCGAGGTGTGGGAGTGCCCGGGGGCGCTCGTCGCCGAGCTCACCGCGCCGACCGTGGACCGGGCTCGGACTCCCGACTTCGACCCGGCGGTGCTGCTGGCCGGCGCGGTGGCACCGGGCCTGCTGATGACCGACGGCCCCGGCCCGTACCTTCCGGTGCACGTGGCGTCGTTCCGCGCCACCGGCCCGCTGCCCGCGCGCTGCTTCGCCCGGGTCGACACCGCCGCGATCCGCCGTGGCCCGGAGCTGGTCACGCTCGGCGTGGAGTTCTACGACGAGCGGGGCGGGCTCGTCGCCGAGTTGGTGGGCCTGTCCAGCAAGCTGGTCGACCGGCCGGGCCGCCCGCGTGCGGTCGCGCCCACGACGGCGGGCATGGGCGCGAGCGCCGACGAGGCGTTGCTGCGTGCGGTGTTCGCGGCCCAGGTGGGGCGCGACCCTGAGTCCCTCGACGTCCGGGCGGGCTACTTCGAGCTGGGCATCGAGTCCGCGCAGGTGCTCAAGATGGTCGCGGCCGTCGAGGAACTGGTCGGCGACAAGCAGCCGCCGACGCTGCTGTTCGAGCGCACGACCATCCGTGACCTGGCCGCCTACCTGGCCCCGCGCTACCCGCACGTGTTCGACGGGACCTCCGCCCGTCCGGCCGCCGAGCCGCAGGGCTGGGCCGGCGGGCTGACCCCGGACGACGCCGACCGGTGGGTGGCCCGCGAGACGCTGGTGCGGCTGCGCGAGCTCGGCCTGTTCGCGGACGGGCCCGAGCCGAGGGCGGGGCTGGCCGCCCGGCACGGCGTGGTGGAGAAGTACCACCGCTGGGTCGACGAGGCGCTGCGGCTGCTGGCGGCGGCCGGGTTCACCGACGACGCCGACCCGGTCGCGCTGTCGGACGCGGGCCGCCGGGCCGCCGACCCGGCCGCCGACCCGAACTGGGTGGACCTGCGCGCCCGGCTGGCCGCGAACCCGTACTGGCACGCGCAGTTGTCGTTGGTCGAGGACTGCGTCGCCGAACTGCCCGCCGTGCTCACCGGCACCCGGCCGGTCACGGAGATCCTCTTCCCCGGCGGGTCGCTGGCCCGGATGATGGCCGCCTACCAGGGCAACACCATCGCCGACGGGCTCAACCAGACCGTCGCCGATACGGTTGCCGCGTTCGTCCGGAACAGCGCGGGGCCGGTCCGGATCGGCGAGGTCGGCGCGGGCACCGGCGGGACCACCGCGGTCGTGCTGCCCGCCCTGGACGCCGTGGGCGGGACCGCCGAGTACTGGTTCACCGACCTGTCGCCGATGTTCCTGTCCAGGGCCGAGGAAAGGTTCGGCCTGGGCCGCGACTACCTGCGCTACGGGCGCTGGGACGTCGAGCGGCCCGGTGCGGCCGAGGACCTGGCGGGCGGAACGTTCGACGTGCTCATCGCGTCCAACGTCCTGCACGCCACCCGCGACCTGCGGCAGGTGGTGGCCAACCTGGCCGCCGCGCTGCGGCCCGGCGGGCTGCTGGTGGTCAACGAGGTGACCCGTAAGTCCGCGCTGCTCACCCTCACCTTCGGCCTGCTCGACGGCTGGTGGCTGTACCACGACGAGCACCTGCGCATCCCCGGTGCCCCGCTGCTCACCGCAGCGGGCTGGCAACGGCTCCTGCGCGAGCACGGATTCGGCGCCATCGCCAGGCCCACCGAGCACGACGGCGCGTTCGCCGAGGTGATCGTCGGCACCGCGGGCGCCCCCGACGCCGACCGGGTGCGGTTGCTCAGCGAGGACTGGCAGCCCGCACCGGCAATCGCCTCGGGCGGCGGTGACCTGGGACGCGTGGCCGTGCTGACCACCCCGGCCACCGCCGGCATCGCCGGTCACCTCAGGCGGGCACTGCCCGGGGCGACCGTCCTGGACGTCGACGCGCTGGCCGGCGCGGAGACCACCGTGGACACGATCATCGACCTGACCGGGTGCGCCCCCGGGGGCGACCACCTGGACACCTGGCTGCCGTGGCTGCAACGGGCCTGCGCCGGCGCCGGCCGGGTGGTCGGCGTGACCCGCGGCCTCGACCGGGCCGACCCGCATGCCGCCCGGGTGGCGGGCCTGTACGGGATGCTCGGGCACGAGATGGGCCGGCTGCGCGCCACGCACGTCGACCTCGACCCCACCGAGCCGGACGCCACGGCGGCCGGACGCCTGCTCACCGAGCTCCGCGCGACCGACGCGCCGGATCGGGTGCGGCACCGTGGTGGCAGCCGGTTGCGGCCGGTGCTGCGCGAGCACGCCCCGGCCGGCGTACCGACCCCGGTGTTCGGCCCTGACGAGGTGCTGGTGGTGACCGGCGGCACCCGGGGCGTCGGTCTCGCCGCGGCCCGGCACGCCGTCACCGCGTGGGGCGTACGCGACCTGCTGCTGATCGGCCGTGAGGAGCTGCCGGAGCGCGGCGGCTGGGCCGAGCGGTCCCGCCGCGACGACGCGCTCGGCCGCAAGCTGCGCGGCCTGCTCGACCTCGCCGCCACCGGGGCCCGGATCCGGGTCGCCGCGGTGCCGATGGACGGCCCCGGTGCCGAGTCCGCGCTGGCCGTGCTGCTGCGCGAGCACGGCCCGGTCGGCGGGGTGCTGCACGCCGCCGGTGTGGTGGACGAGGACACCCTGTCGTTCGGCCGCAAGACCGTGGCCGGCGTGCGTCGAGTGCTGGCGCCCAAGGTGGGCGGCACCGAGGCGCTGCTGCGGGCTGTCGCCGGGCACCCGGTGCGGTTCGTGGTGCTGTTCTCCTCGGTGGCCGCCGTGCTGCCCACGCTCGCGGTGGGACAGAGCGACTACACCATGGCCAACACCTACCTCGACCAGCTCGCCGGTCGGTCCGGGGACGTCCCGGTGGTCAGCGTGCAGTGGCCGAGCTGGGACGGCATCGGCATGGGCGCGGCAGGCACGGGGCCGGCCTACCGGGCCGCGGGCCTGGCGCCGCTGCGCGAGGAGGAGGGGCTGCGGGTGTTGGACCTCGCAGTCTCCGGCGCGGTCGGCCCGGTGGTGCTTCCGGTCGTCCCCGCCGACGACCGCCCGATCGACCAGTTGGGTGTGCTCCGGAGGGACCCGGCTTCGCCCCGTGCCGTGGTCCCGTCCGCGCCGCCGGCGGCCTCGCCCCGTGCCGTGGTCCCGTCCGCGCCGCCGGCGGGTGACCTGGACGAGCCCGCCGTCGCGGGGTGGCTGCTCGACCTGATCGCCGAGCGGTTGGAGTTCGATCGCGACCGGCTCGACGCCCACACCCCGGTCCATGACTACGGCACGGACTCGATCACCCTGGTCGAGCTCACCCGCACCGCCTCGACTCGGCTCGGCGTGGAGCTGGACCCGTCGATCCTGATCGAACACCCGACCGCGGCCGGCTTCGCGCGCTGGCTGGCGGGCGAGCACCCCGACGTCGTGCGGTCCGAGTTCGGCCCCGCCACCGTGCCCGTCACCGGGCCGATCACGGTGCCCGCCACCGAGGTCGGGGCGGAGGTCGGGGCGGAGGCCCCGGCCGCCCCGCAGGTCCGCCCGGCGCCCGAGGCCCGCGACGGTGACCTCGCGGTGGTCGGCCTGTCGTGCCGGTTCCCCGGCGCCTCGGACGCGTCGGCGTACTGGCGGCTGCTGGCCGAGGGCCGGTCGGCCATCGCACCGGTGCCCGAGGACCGCTGGCCCGGTGAGGGCGGCGGCTTCCACGCCGGGCTGCTCGCCGACGTCGACCGCGAGTTCGACCCGGGGTACTTCCACATCGGCGACGCGGACGCGGCGGCCATGGACCCGCAGTCCCTGCTGCTGCTGGAGGAGACCCTGTTCGCCTGGTGCGACGCCGGGTACCGCCCGGACGAGGTCAAGGGCCGGGAGATCGGCGTCTACATCGGTGGCCGGACCGCGCGGCTGCCCGCCCGTGAGAGCGTGCTCGCCAGCCGTAACCCGGTCATGCTGGGGCAGAACTACCTGGCCGCCAACATCTCCCGCCATTTCGACCTGCGGGGTCCCAGCGTGGTGGTGGACACCGCGTGCTCCTCGGCGCTGGTGGCGTTGAACCTCGCCGCGCAGGCGCTGCGCGCGGGTGAGATCGACGCCGCCGTGGTCGGCGGGGTCACCCTCATCGAGGGGGCCGCCGCGCACCAGGTGTTCGACCAGCGCGGGCTGCTCTCCGCGACGCCGGAGTTCCATGCCTTCGACCGTCGCGCGGGCGGATTCGTGCCCGCCGAGGGCGCGGGCGTCGTGGTGGTGAAGCCGCTGGCAGCGGCCCGCGCCGACGGGGACCGGATCATCGCGGTGGTCAAGGGCATCGCGGTCAACAACGACGGCCGCACGGCCGGGCCGGCCACCCCGAACCTGGTCACCCAGCAGGCGGTGCTCTCCCGCGCCCTGGCCGCCAGTGGCCACCGGCCGGAGGAGATCGGCTACCTGGAGGCCAACGCGTCCGGTTCGCCCGTCCCCGACCTGATCGAGCTGAAGGCGGTGCGGGCGGTGTACCGCTCGACGTCCACGGCGGAGTGCGCGCTCGGCTCGGTCAAGCCCAACATCGGCCATCCCCAGTGCGCCGAGGGCATCGCCGGGTTCATCAAGGTCGCGATGATGCTTCAGCGCGGGCGGCGGGTGCCGTACCTGAGCGCGCAGCAGCCGCCGGAGCACTTTGACCTGGCGGCCTCGCCGTTCCGGTTCGACCGGACCGAGGCCGAGTGGACGGGGCCCCGGGTCGCCGCGATCAACAGCTTCGGCGACGGCGGCACCAACGCGCACGTGGTCGTCGCGGCCTGGGCCGGGGTCCAGGGCAGGCGTACCGCCCTGCCCAGGCCCGTGCTGAGCCGGCGTCGTGTCGAGTCCACCGGGGTGCCGGTCGGGCCGGCGCCGGCCGCCGGGTCGGGGGCGATGGTCACCGCGCGGGACAGGGCCGAGCCCATCGCCGTCATCGGTATGGCCGGCCGGTACCCGGGCGCGGTGGATCTCGACGAGTTCTGGGCGAACCTCCTCGGCGGCGTGGACAGCGTCGTCGAGATCCCCCGGGACCGCTGGGACCGCCACCGGTACGACCACGTGCGCAGCGCCTCCGGCCGGCCGCTGTCGTCCTGGGGCGGGTTCCTCGACGACGTGGCCGCCTTCGACGCCGCGTTCTTCCGCATCTCCGCCGCCGAGGCGGCCGTGCTCGACCCGCAGGAGCGGCTGTTCCTGCAGGCCTGCTGGGCGGCGATCGAGGACGCCGGGCACACGCCGGACTCGCTGTGCCCGCCGTCGGGCCCGGCGGGCCGCCGCGCGGGTGGGGTGTTCGTGGGCGCGATGCACAAGGACTACCCGCTGCTGGGTGTCGAGCACGTGGCACGTGGCGGTGATCCGGTGCCGCTGGGGCTCAGCCAGGGACAGATCGCCAACCGGGTGTCGTTCCTCTGCGACTTCCACGGGCCCAGCGTCGCGGTGGACACGCTGTGTTCGTCCTCGCTGACCGCCGTGCACCTGGCCGTGCGCAGCCTGCGCGACGGGGAGTGCGCGGTGGCCGTCGCGGGCGGGGTCAACCTCTCGCTGCACCCGGCCAAGTACATCGGCTACGGGCTGGTCAACATGCACTCGACCGACGGCCGCTGCCGGTCGTTCGGCGCGGGGGGCGACGGCTACGTCTCCGCCGACGGGGTGGGCGCGCTCGTGCTCAAGCCGCTCGCGGCGGCCGAGCGCGACGGTGACCACGTCTACGCGGTCATTCGCGGCAGCGCGGTCAACCACGGTGGCGCGGCGAGCGGGTTCAGCGTGCCCAACCCGGTCGCGCAGGCCGCGGTGCTCACCGCCGCCTTCGGCGACGCGGGCACCGACCCGGCCACCATCGGGGTGCTGGAGGCCCACGGCACCGGCACCTCCCTCGGCGACCCGATCGAGCTGCGTGCGCTGACCACCGCGTTCGGTGACCGGGTCGACCCGGGGTCGTGCTCGCTGGGCTCGGTCAAGTCCAACATCGGTCACGCGGAGGGCGCCGCGGGCATCTCGGGGCTCACCAAGGCGGTGCTGCAACTGCACCACCGCACCCTGGTGCCGACCCTGCACGCCGAGCCGACCAACCCGCTGCTGGACCTCGCGGGCTCGCCGTTCCGGCTGCAGCGGGCCGCCGAGGCGTGGCCGGCCCGGCCCGGCGGACCGCGCCGGGCGGGGGTCAGCTCGTTCGGCGCCACCGGCGCCAACGCGCACGTGATCCTGGAGGAGTACACCGGCACCGTGGCGGGCACCGAGGCGCCAGGGCCGGTGGTGGTGCCGCTGTCGGCGCGGACGGTCCCCGCGCTGCGGATGATCGCCGCCCGGCTGCTGGACCGGGTGCGTGGCGGGGCAGCCGACCAGGTCGCCGAGGTCACCGCCCGGGTGGCCCGGGTGCTGGGCGCCGATCCCGCCGACATCGACCCGGCCCGGCCGTGGCACGAGTACGGCATCGGGGTCGCCGAGGTCGCGGCACTGTCCCGGTCCCTGGCCGAGCTGCTGCCCTCGGGCCAGCCGCCCCGGCTCACCACCGCGCACAGCTCCGTCGAGGTCGCGGCACTGCTGCCGCACCGGGCCGTGGGACTCGCGCTCGCCGACGTGGCGTACACGCTGCAGGTGGGCCGTGTCGAGCTTGCCGAGCGGGCGGCGTTCGTCGTCACCGACCTGGCCGGGCTGGCCCGGGCGCTCGGCGGCTTCCTCGCCGACGACCGGGTCCGGGTGCACGGCACCGGCCCGACGCCGAGGGCGCTCGCCGAACGGTGGGTGGGCGGCGCGACCGCCGACTGGTCCGGCCAGTTCGGCACCGTCCGCCCGCGCCGGATCAGCCTGCCCACCTACCCGTTCGCGCAGGACCACTACTGGTTCACCGACCACGCCGGCGCACCCGGGCGCGAGGGCGCGGGCGTGATCGACGCCGTCCGCGGCGGACCCGGCCCGGAGCCCCACGGCGCGAACGGCCACGGCGCGAACGGCCACGACGGGAACGGCCACGACGGGAACGGCCACGGCGGGAACGGCCACGGCGGGAACGGCCACGGCGGGAACGGCCACGACGCGGTGGGGCGCGGCGCGAACGGCCACGGCGCGAACGGGCCCGGCGCGATCGAGAACGGCGCGATCGAGAACGGCGCGAACGGGCGCGGCGCGAACGGCCGGGGTGCGCGCGGGGCAGGTACGCGTCCCTCGCCCGTCGAACCCGCCAGGGGCATGCTGCGCGTGCCGAGCTGGGCACCCCGCTCGCCCGCTGCCCACACGGTGGCCGGCGGGGGCCGGGTGCTGGTCGTCGACTCCGGCGCGGGCGAGCTGGCCGAGGCGATCGCCGCCCACCACCGGCGGGCGGGCGCCAGGGTGGTACTGGTGACCACCGGCCCGGACACGCTGGCCGTGGGCCCGCGCAGGGTGGTCTCGGTCGCCGACCCCGACGCGTTCCGCGCCGTCCTGGCCGACGTCGGCGGGGTGGACCGGGTGCATCTGGTGGTCGGCGCCGGCGACCCGCACGCACGCCTCGACACCGACGTGCAACTGCTGGCGCTACGGCTGATCCGCGCACTGTCCGAACCGGCTGATCCGACGCGGATCGACTGCCACCTGACCACGCACGACACCCACGGCCTGGACGGCCGCGCTGCCAACGCCAGGGGTGCGGGCCTGACCGGCCTGGCCTACTTCCTCGCCCACCAGCAGCGGTTCGCGTTGCGCAACGTGGACGTCTCCGCCCGCGACGCCGACCGCACGGCGCTGGCCGCGGCGATCGTCGCCGAACCGGCGAGTCCGGTGGCCGAGCTGACCCTGCTGCGCGACGGCGTGCGGTACCGGCAGCGATTCGACGAGGTCGAGCCACCCGGCGGCGCGGCGGGGCTGCGAACCGGCGGCGCCTACCTGGTGATCGGCGGCGCGGGCGTGGTCGGCCAGGCGGTCACCCGGCACCTGCACGAGCACTACGACGCCCGGGTCGTCTGGATGGGCCGCAGGCCGGCCGGCGACCCGGCGGTGCGGGCGGCGCTGGCGGCGGCGACCGTCGGCGACCGTACGCCGTTCTACCTCAGCGCCGACGTGACCGACCCCGAGCAGGTCCGGGCCGCGGTCGCCGAGGCCAAGGCCACCCTCGGCGGGGTGAACGGGGTGGTGTTCGCGGGCGCGACCACGATCACCGAGCCGGCGCGGGCGGTGGCCGAGCTGGACGACGCCGAGTTCCGCCACCACTACGACGTGAAGGCGAGCGGCGCCGTGCACGTCGCGGTCGCGGTGGTCGACGAACCGCTGGACTTCCTGTGCTTCTTCTCCTCGGCGCAGGCGTTCGCGTTCGGTGGGGTGGGCACGCACCCGGCCTACGCGGCGGGCATCACCTTCGCCGACGCGTTCGCCCGGGTCATCGGCGGCACCGCGCCGTTCCCGGTCGGCGTGCTCAACTGGGGCGCGTGGGCCGCCTCGTTCGGTGACTCGGCCGCCGACCACCCGGGCGTCGGCTTCCTCAGCGACGAGCAGGGGGCGGCCTGCTTCGACGCCGCCGTGCGGCTGCTGGTGACCGGCGGTCCCGCCCAGACCATCGGCCTGCGCCCCGGCGGGGCCCTGCCCGCGCCCACCCGGCGGGCGGAGACCGCCGCACCCGAGCCGGTACGGGCACCGCGACCCGCCCCCGAACCGGGGCGCACCCTCGAACCGGCTCCCGCCGACGCGACCGCGGGCCGCGGAACGGGTCACGCCGACCGGGACCGGATCAAGGCGCTCACCACGCAGCGGCTCGCCCGGGTGCTGCGGGTGCCCGTCGAGGAGCTGTCGTCCCGGATGGCGTTCGCGGAACTCGGCGTCGACTCGATCACGGGGATGTCCTTCATGGCCGAGCTGGGCGAGGAACTCGGGCTCGAGCTCGACGCCGCGCTCCTCTACGACCACACCAGCATTGACCGGCTGACCGATCACCTAACCGACCTCGTAGACAACAACACCGGAGGGCCGCGATGACGAGTACCGAGTTCCGATCCGTCGTGGATCGTTACCTCGCCGACGGCCCGGCCACCGCGGCGGTGACGGACCCCGGTCAGGCCGGACGGCCGAGCACACCGCCGACCGGGGCGTCCGCGTTGGACATCGCAGTCGTCGGCATGGCGGGCCGATTCCCCGGGGCCGATGGCGTCGGGCAGTTCTGGGACAACCTGGCCGCCGGCCGCAAGTGCGTCGGTGAGCTGCCGAGGGAGATCCTCGGCGAGGACGCCCGCGGCTACCGGTGGGGCGGCGTGATCGCCGACCGGGACTGCTTCGACCCCGAGTTCTTCGGGATCGACCCGCGCGAGGCCGACTCGATGAACCTGCACCAGCGGCTGCTGCTCCAGGAGGCCTGGCACGCCCTGGAGGATGCGGGCATCGACCCGTACTCGCTGTCGGGATCGGACACCGGCATGTTCGTGGGCGCCGAGCCCGCCGGCTACCTGCACGAGTCGTTCACGGGGGCGTCCGACGCACTGGTCGCGGCCCGGCTGTCCTACATCCTCGACTGGCACGGCCCGGCGTTGGTGGTCAACACCGCCTGCTCGTCGTCCATCGTGGCCATCCACTTGGCCTGCCAGAGTCTGCTGATCGGCGAGTGCGGCGTCGCGCTGGCCGCCGGCACCAACGTGGGTCTGGGGCCGGGGCCGCTGGGCCTGCTCGCCGACATGGGGGTGCTCTCCCCGTCCGGGGAGTGCCGCACCTTCGACAACTCGGCCAACGGCACGGTGTTCGCCGAGGGCGTGGCGGTGCTGGTGCTCAAGCGCCTCGCCGACGCTGAGGCCGCCGGCGACGACATTCGCGGGATCATCCGTGCCACCGGCGTCAATCACGACGGCGCGAGCAACGGCCTCACCGCGCCGAACGGACTGGCCCAGGAGAAGCTCATCGACGCCGTGTACCGCCGTTACGGCATCGACGCGTCCCGGATCGGGTACGTGGAGGCGCACGGCACCGGCACCACCCTCGGCGACCCGGTGGAGGCGGGTGCGCTGGTCCGCGCGCTCGGCAGGCACCGGCCCAACCCGGCCGGGTGCGTGTTGGGCAGCGCCAAGGCGCACATCGGCCACACCGGCGCGGCCGCGGGGGCGATCGGCCTGGTCAAGGTGCTGCTGAGCATGCGCAACGAGCGTTTCACCGGGATGCCCACGTTCCGCACCCTGAATCCCATGATCAAGTTGGACGGGTCGGGCATCACCATCGACGCGGTCGGCAGGCCGTGGGCCGCCACCCCGGGCGCGCCCCGGCTGGCCGCGGTGAACTCGATGGGGCACAGCGGCACCAACGCCCACCTGGTCGTCGAGGAGTACCTGCCCAGGCCGCGGACGGCGGTCCCGGTCTCCGGCCCGGTGGCGGTGCCGCTGTCGGCCCGTGACCGGGAGCGGCTCGGTGTGCTCGCGGGCGAGCTGGCCGACCACCTCGACCGCGTGTCCTCGGCGCAGGCGGACACCGGGCAGGACGTGGTCCGCAGGCTTGTCGCCGACCTGCTGGGCATCGCCCCCACCGACATCGACGGCCACCGCGACCTGGAGAGCCACGGCGCCGAGCCCCACCAGCTCGCCCGGCTGGCGATTCTGCTCACCGGGCAGACCGGTCAGGAGGTGACCGTGGACACGCTCTACGAGGCGCCGTCCGTCGACGGCCTGGTCGCTTCGCTGGCCCCGGCCGCCCCGGCGGGCGGGCAGCAGCCTGGGCGGGAGCCGCCGACCCTCGCCGATGTGGCGCTCACGCTGCAGCGGGGGCGCGCTGCCCTGGACGAGCGGGCGGTCGTGGTGGCCGGGTCGATGCCGGAGCTGGTGGCCGCGCTACGCGCGTTGGCCGCCGGCCGCGCCACGCCGGACACGGTCACCGGCCGGGCCCGTGCGGGTGAGCCGCGCGCGGCGGGCGGATCCCTGCGGGACGCCGCCGGCGCCTGGTGCCGGGGCGCGGAGGTCGACTGGCCTTCCTCCGGGGGGCGCCGGGTGTCGCTGCCCGGGTACCCGTTCGCCCGCAACCGGCACGGCAGGGACCGCCTGGCCCCGCGCAGGTCCGCCCCGGCGGTCTCCGCGCCCGCACCCGCACCCGTACCCGCAGTCGCCGCCGCCCCGGCGCGGGTGGCCGAGCCGCCCCGTGTCGTCCCGCCGCCGGTCCCCGAGCCGCCCCGCGTTGCCCCGCCGCCGGTGCCCACCGAGCCGCCGGCGAGCGCCGGGCCCGGCGGGCTGAGCGAGGAGGTGGCGGCGTGGCTGGCGGGGGTGATCGCCTCGGAGGTGGGCATCGACCCGGCCGCCATCGACCGCTGGGAGCGGTTCGACGCGTTCGGGGTGGACTCGGTGGTCCGTACCAGGGTGAACCACCACCTGGCCGACCGGTTCCCGTCCGCGTCGCGGACCCTGCTGTTCGAGTTCACCACCATCGACGAGGTGGCCGACCTGCTGGTCACCGACTTCCCGGCCGACTGCCGCAGCGCGCTGCGCGCCTCCGACCCGGCACCCGCCGCGCCGGCATCCGCGGCCTCGACGCCGGTCACCCCGGTCGCCGCCGCCCCGAGCCCGGTCGCTGTGGCGTCCGCCGGTGGTGGGGGCGATGTGGTCGGGTGGCTGTCGGGTGTGGTGGCCGATGAGGCGGGTATCGATCCGGCGGGGGTCGATGCGTGGCAGTCGTGGGATGCGTTCGGGATCGATTCGGTGGTGCGGACGCGGGTGAACCATCGAATCGCGGAGGCGTTCCCGGACGCGTCGCGGACGTTGTTGTTCGAGTTCGGCACCGTTGCCGAGGTCGCGCAGAGTCTGGCGGCCGACTTCCCCGATGAGTCCGGGGTGCTCGCCGCCGCCCCCGCTGCGGCGTCGGTCACTGCGGTGGCCGCCGTCCCGAGCCCGGTCGCTGTGGCGTCCGCCGGTGGTGGGGGCGATGTGGTCGGGTGGCTGTCGGGTGTGGTGGCCGATGAGGCGGGTATCGATCCGGCGGGGGTCGATGCGTGGCAGTCGTGGGATGCGTTCGGGATCGATTCGGTGGTGCGGACGCGGGTGAACCATCGGATCGCGGAGGCGTTCCCGGACGCGTCGCGGACGTTGTTGTTCGAGTTCGGCACTGTTGCCGAAGTCGCGCAGAGTCTGGCGGCCGACTTCCCGGAGGAGTCCCGGGTGCTTTCGGCCCCGGCGGTTGGCGCCCTCGACGGAACCGCGCACCACGCCGCGCCGATGCCGGACTGGCCGGTGGCGCCGACCTGGATGGCGCCGTTCCCGGCCCGCGAGGTCGGGTTCTCCGCCAGCCGGGTGCTGCTGGACCCGGACGCCGACCCGGATGACACCGAACTGGTACGCGAGCTTCAGGCCGAGCTGCTCGACGTGCTGCTGTGCGGCGAGGACCTCGACCGCGTCGGTGGGCTGATCGACCTGCACGGTGTGCAGGGCGCCGCCGGGATGCGCCTCGCGGCGCGTCACCGCGGGCTGCGGGTGCACGTCCGCGCCGCCGACCCGGCGCACGCCGAGGCGGCCGTCCGGGCGGGCAAGGAGCACGGCCTGGACGCCCGGGTCACCGTCGCCTACAGCGACGCGGTGCCGGTCGACTCCCCGCACGAGGTGGCGCTGGGCATCGAGGGCAGCCACCTGGTCGCCGACAAGGCGGGCTACCTGGCCGGGATCGCCACCGCGCTGCCGGAGGGCGGCCGGTTGCTGCTGGCCGAGTTCCTCGCCGTCGGCGCCGAGGTGGCGGACCAGCGGATCGGCGTGTGGATGCCCAGCCGGGAGCGGTGGGCCGACCTGCTCGCCGACGGCGGGTTCGTGCTCGACGAGGCGGTCGACGCGAGCGCCCGGGTGGGCCACTTCCTCGCCGACTTCGACGTCGACCAGAACACCGCGGCCCTCGACCCGGTCGACAGGGGCAGATGGCGGTTCCGCGCCGACCTGGCGGTACCCCTGGAACGCGGCACGGCGGCGTACCTGGTGCTGCGGCTGCGTAAGGACACCTCGACCGACCCGGCGGTCCGGCGCGCGGGCAACCGGGCCCGGATCGCCGCGGCCACCGCGTACGCCGAGGCGGTGACCCGCCGATGACCGCCATGATCCAGGCGACCGAGGAAGGGTTGCGCCCGGCCGAGCTGGCGGCCCGGCTGTCGGCGGCGGCCGAGGCCGCGCTCGCCGGGGCGGACCCGGGCGCGGGGCTGGCGGTGCAGCGCGGCATGGACGCGCTGACCGTGCTGGCCCGGCGCATGCTCGCCGGTGTGCTCCGGCGGATGGGCGCGTTCACCGAGGTTGGCGCGCGTGGCCGTCCCGACGAACTGGCCGCCCGGCTCGGGGTGATCGACGGGCACCGGCGACTGTTCGACGCCCTGCTCGACATCCTCGTCACCGCGGGCGTGCTGCGCCGCGAGGGCGCGGAGCTGGTGGCCGTCTACGCCATGCGTGAGCTTTCCGAATCCGACCTGGACACCATGGTCGCCGGGCTGGTCACGGAGTTTCCCGCCATCGAGCCGAGCGCGCGGCTGCTGCGCCGCTGCCTGGCCGCCTACCCGGAGGTGCTGACCGGCCGCCGCCCGGCCTCGGAGGTGCTGTTCCCGGGCGGGGCGGTGGCGGCCGACGGCGACCAGCCCGGCGCTGAACACGACAGCGGTGGTGTCGCCGCCGCGGTGGCGGCCGAACTCGCCCGCGTACGTCTGGAGACCGCGTCGACCGTGTCGGTGGTCGAGCTCGGCGCCGGCACCGGCGCGGTCGCCGCGCGGATGCTGCCCGCGCTGGCCCCCCTCGGCGACCGGCTGCGTTACGCCTACACGGACACCTCGACCCGGTTCGTCGAGTACGGCAGGCAGCGGTTCGGCCGTGACCACGGCTTCGTCGACTTCGTCGCGTTCGACGTCGCCAGGGCCCCCGCACCCCAGGGCCTGCCGCCGGGGGAGACCGACGTGCTGCTCGCCGCGAACGTCCTGCACGGGGTCGCGGACGTCGACGCGGCCCTGGCCAACGCCGCGGCCCTGCTGCGGCCCGGTGGCGCGCTGGTGATGATCGAGGCCGTCTCCGCGCCCGAACCCTCGATCATGGTGTTCGGGCTGACCCCGGACTGGTGGCCCGCACGGGACCGGCAGGGGCTGCCCGGCTCGCCGCTGCTCTCCGCCGACCAGTGGCGCGCCGCGCTGGCCCGGACCGGGTTCGAGGAGGTCCGGGCGCACCCGTTGCCCCCGGGCGCGGACGAGGACGACGCGCCGGAGGCGGTCATCGTCGCCCTGCGGGCGGCGCCCGCATTCGCCCCCGTCGCTGCGCCCGTTCCCGCCCCCGTCTCGGCGTCCGTCTCCGCGCCGGCCCCCGTGCCCGTCTCGGCGTCCGGTCCCGCGCCCGCGCCGTCGACGGTCCGCCCAGCCGTGGCCGCGGCGCCCGCCGCCGAACCGAAGGCCGTCGCGGTCGAGCGGCCCGCCCGGGCCCGCCCGGACACCGACGGCCCGATCGCGATCATCGGGCTGAGCGTCCGTTTCCCCGGTGCGCCGGACGAGCGTCGGTACTGGGACCTGATCGTGTCCAACCGGAGTGCCATCGGCGAGATCCCGGCCCGGCGCTGGGACTGGCGGGAGCACTACGTCCCGGAGCCGACGGGCAGGGAGGTCATCACCAGGAGCCACTCCAGGTGGGGCGGGTTCCTGGAGGGCTTCGACCAGTTCGACGCGGAGTTCTTCGGGATGACCGAGCAGGAGGTCCGCAACACCGACCCGCAGCAGCGGATCTTCCTTCAGGAGTGCTGGAAGGCGCTGGAGGACGCCGGCTACTGCCCGTACGGCCTCGACCCCGCGGTGCGCAAGGCCACCGGGGTGTTCGCCGGGGCGTCCAAGCTCGGCTTCGACCGGCTCGGCCCCGACCGGGGGGTCGACCTGCCGCGTACCTCCTTCGGCGACATGGTCAACCGCGTCTCCTACCAGCTCGACCTCGGCGGACCGAGCAAGCCGGTGGACACGGCGTGCTCCTCGGCGCTGGTCGCGCTGCACGAGGCGGTGGAGAGCCTGCGGTCGGGCGAGTGCGCGATGACCCTCGTCGGTGGGGTGAACCTGTACCTGCACCCGTCCACGTACGCCGAGCTGGGCGCGGTCAAGATGCTGTCCAACCGCCCGGAGTGCCCGGCGTTCGGCATCGGCGGCAACGGCATCGTGCCCGGCGAGGGCGTCGGTGTCGTGGTGCTCAAGCGGCTCGCCGACGCCCAGCGCGACAACGACCACGTGCGGGCCGTCATCCGTGGCACCGCGGTGAACCACAACGGGCGTACGGTCGGCTTCACCAGCCCGAGCCCCAGGCGGCAGGCCGACGTGATCACCGCGGCGTTGCGTCGGGCGGACGTCGACGCCGACACGGTGAGCTACCTGGAGACCACCGTCAACGGCACCGAGATCGGCGACGCGGTGGAGATGACCGCGGTGACCCAGGTCTTCGGCGGTCGTACCGACGCCACCGGCCGCTTCCGGCTCGGTTCGGTCAAGCCCAACATCGGTCACGGCGAGGCGTCCTCGGGACTGGCACAGCTGGCCAAGGTGGTTCTCGCGCTCGGCGAGCGGACGCTGCCCCCGACCCGCATGCCCGCCACGATCAACCCGGCCATCGACCGTGACAAGCTGCCGTTCGAGCTGTCGGACACGCCCGCGCCGTGGGACCGGCCGATCGTGCGGGGGCAGCGGCAGCCGCGCCGGGCCGGCGTGACGGGGATCGGCGCGGGTGGCGCCAACGCCCACGTCGTCCTCGAGGAAGCGCCCGCGGTGGAGCGCCGGGCGATCCCGGGGCCCGCCCTGTTCGTGCTGTCCGCACGCACTCAGGAGCAGCTCGTCACCTCGGCGGAAAACTGGCTCGACCACCTGCGCGCCCACCCGGACCTCGACCTGGCGCGGGTCGCCTACACCAGCCAGGCCGGCCGGGAGCCGATGCGGTTCCGGCTGACCGTGGTCGTGGACAGCGTGGCCGAACTCGTCGACCGGCTCGGCCGGTGGCGGGCCGGTGACACCACAGCCGTGGTAACCGGTGAGGCGCGGCGGCCCGCGTCCGCGGTGCGCGCCGAGCGCGCCAAGGGCCGGCCCCTGACCGAGCTGGCCAGGGTGTGGGCGGCGGGCGGCATGATCGCCTGGGCGTCGCTGTACCAGCAGGGCACCCCGACTCGGCTCGGCGGCCTGCCCACCTATCCGTTCGCCACCACCGGCTACTGGGTCGACCCGCCCGCGACGGCCACCCGGCCCGCCAGGCCCGTCGCCGTCGCGTCGACCACCGGGCCCACGCCGGGCGTGGTGGTCGCGTCCGACACCGCGACCGCGCCGGGCCCGGTGGTCGGGTCCGGCACTGGCGCACCGTCCCCCGGCCCGGCCACCGCGCGTACGTCGACGGCGGACGAGTACCCGCTGCTCGACCTCGCCGGGGCGGTCACCGGCGCGGACGGCACGGTCACCGTCAGCGGCAGCGTGTCGCTGGCGGCGCAGCCGTGGCTCGGTGACCACGTCGTCAACGGCCGCGTGCTGCTGGCGGGCACAGCCTTCGTCGACATGGTCGGGCGCGCGGGCACGATCGCGGGCACGGGCAGGATCGAGGAGCTGACCCTGCATGCCCCGCTCGACCTGACCAGGGCCGGGCAGGTGACCGTGCGGGTCGTGCTCGCACCGCCGGCCGCGGCCGGCGTCCGCACCGTCGAGGTGACCTCCCGGCCGGCGGACGCCGCCGAGAACCGCCCATGGTCGCGGCACGCCACCGGCACGTGCACCCCGCTGCGCGGCGCGCTGGACTTCGGCCTCACCGAGTGGCCACCCCCGGGGGCGCGCAAGCTTCCCTCGGACGACTACTACGCCGCCATGGACGCGGCCGGGTACACCTACGGCCCGGCCTTCCAGAGCCTGCGCGCGGTGTGGGCCCGCGGCGACGAGGTGTTCGCCGAGGTCGAGCTGCCGGAGCAGTGGATGGCCGACGCGGGCCGCTACGGGGTGCACCCGGCGCTGCTGGACTCCGCCCTGCACGCGATGGGCTTCGGCACCTGGATCGAGGGCGGCGGCGGACTGCTGCCGTTCGCCTGGACCGGGATGTCGGTGCACACCCCCGGCGCGGGCGGCCGGGCCCGCGTACGGCTGACCGCCGCCGGCAGCTCCGGTGTCGCCCTGCAGCTCGCCGACGGCGACGGCAAACCCGTCGCGCAGCTGGATTCCCTGGTGCTGCGCTCGGCCACGGGTGAGCAACGGGACCTGGTGCGGGACGCGCTGTTCGCTGTCGAGTGGCTTCCGCTGCCCGAGTCCGGCACGCCGTCCGGTGGGACCTGGTCGCTGCTCGGCCCCGACAGGTTCGGCCTCGGTGCGGTGGTGACGCCCACCGAGCGTGGGGAGTTCGTCGTCCTGTCCCTGCGCGGCCCGGCCGACGTCGCGGTGACCACCGCCGAGCTGGTACCCGCCGCGCACGAGGCCACCGGCGCGCTGCTCGACACCGTCCGCGACTGGCTGATCGACCCGGCCAACCGGAAGCGGCTCCTGGTCGTCCTGACCAGGGGAGCCGTCGCGGTCGAACCGGGGGAGGAACTGCCCGACCTGGTGACCGCACCGGCCTGGGGGCTGCTGCGCGCGGCCCAGTCCGAGCACCAGCGCCGGCTCGTGCTGGTCGACCTGGACCGGCACGCCCCGGTGGGGGCCGTGCCCGCCGCGGTCACCGCCGCCGTGGCCGCCGACGAGTTCTACCTCGCCCTGCGCGGCGACCGGGTGCTGGTGCCGCGGTTGGCGCCCGCCGCGAAGGATCCGGGCCTCGCGGTGCCGGACGCCCCGACCTGGCGGCTTGACAGCACCGCGCCCGGCACGCTGGACAGTCTGGCGCTCGTGCCCGCGCCCGACGCCGCCCGCCCGCTCGTCGCCGGGCAGGTGCGGATCGCCGTACGCGCCGCCGCGCTCAACTTCCGTGACGTGCTCGGCGCGCTCGGCATGTACCCCGGCGACCTGGTGCTCGGCGCCGAGGGCGCGGGGGTGGTCACCGAGGTCGGTCCGGGCGTCACCGGCCTGGCCGTGGGCGACCGGGTGTTCGGGTTGATGCCCGGTGGGATCGGCCCGGTCTGCGTGACCGACGCGCGGACCGTGCGGCGGATCCCGCCCGGCTGGTCCTACGCCGAGGCCGCGTCCGCCTCGGTGGCCTACCTGACCGCCTACCACGGCCTGGTCGAACTGGCCGGGCTGCGGGCCGGCGAGTCGGTGCTGGTGCACGCCGCCGCAGGCGGGGTCGGCAGCGCAGCGGTGCACCTCGCCAACCACCTGGGCGCGGACGTGTTCACCACCGCCGGCCCGGGCAAGCAGGCCGACGTGCGGGCCATGGGCGTGCCCGCCTCGCTGATCCGGTCCTCACGCGACACCGGCTACGCCGAGGCGTTCGCCGTCGAGACCAGCAACCGTGGGGTCGACGTCGTGCTCAACTCGTTGACCGGTGAGCACGTCGAGGCCTCGCTGAGCCTGATGCCGCGCGGCGGGCGGTTCATCGAGATGGGCAAGACCGACATCCGGCGGGCCGAGGACGTCGCGCGGGCCCATCCCGGCGTCCGCTACCAGGCGTTCGACCTCGTCGAGGCCGGGCCGCAGCGGATCGGCGCGATGTTCGACGAGCTCATGCCACTGTTCGCGGGCGGCGAGCTGCCGCCGCCCACCCGCACCGTCCTCGACGTGCGCCGGGCCGGGGACGCGATGCGCACCATGAGCCAGGGCCGGCACGTCGGCAGGATCGTGCTCGTCATGCCCCGGTCGTTCGCCCCGGGTGGCACCGTGCTCGTCGCCGGTGGCACCGGCACGCTGGGCTCGGCGGTCGTGCGGAACCTGGTGGCCGCGCACGGCGTGCGGCACCTGGTGCTGGCCTCCCGCCGTGGCGACGCCGCGCCCGGCGCGGGTCAGCTGGTGGCCGATCTCACGGCGCTCGGCGCCCGGGTCCGGGTGGTGCGCTGCGACGTGACCGATCGGGGCCAGGTGGCCGCTCTGCTGGCCGGGATCCCGGCCGCGCACCCGCTCACCGGGGTGGTGCAGGTGGTCGGCGCCCTCGACGACGGAATGCTCCGTGGCCAGACCCGGGCCCGGCTCGCGCCGGTGCTGCGGGCCAAGCTGGACGCCGCGGTCATCCTCGACGAGCTGACCCGGGCCGCCGACCCGGACGTGTTCGTGCTGTTCTCCGGCGCGGCCGGCGTGCTCGGCAACCCGGGCCAGTCCAACTACGCCGCCGCCAACACGTTCCTCGACGCGTTGGCCCGGCGTCGCCGCACCGACGGACTGCCGGCTCTGTCCATCGCGTTCGGCCTGTGGGCCAGCATCAGCGACCTCACCCGCGACCTGGACGAGCAGGCCGCGTCCCGGATGGCCAGGGGCGGGTTCCGGATGCTGTCGGACGAGGACGGCATGGCGTTGTTCAACGCCGCGCTGGCCGGGACCGCGGAGCTCGCGGTGCCGATGCGGCTGGACATCCCCGCCCTGCGGGCCGCGCCGGTGCACCCGATCCTGCGCGCTCTGGTCGGCGCGAAGCCCAAACCGGCACCCGCGGCACCCGCCGTGATCGCGGCACCGGCACCCGTACCGGCACCGGCGTCCGCACCCGTGGTACCCGGGCCTGCC
Organism: Micromonospora sp. NPDC002296; assembly: GCF_040296145.1. NCBI lineage: Bacteria > Bacillati > Actinomycetota > Actinomycetes > Micromonosporales > Micromonosporaceae > Micromonospora > Micromonospora sp. NPDC002296. The sequence continues at coordinate 4,604 of NZ_JBEOWQ010000044.1, read as the reverse complement.
GCGGGGTCGTCCGGCTCGCTGCCGGACCGGCTGGCCGCCGTCGATCCGGACCGGCGTCGGGACGTGCTGCTGGCGGTGATCGGTGAGCAGGTCGCGGCGATCCTGCCCGGGTACGACGCAGGCGACGTCGACGCCGACACCGGGTTCGCCGAACTCGGGTTCGACTCGCTGACCGCGGTGGAGCTGCGCAACCGGCTCGACCAGGTGACCGGCCTGCGGTTGCCGGTGACCCTGGTGTTCGACCAGGCCACGGCGGGCGCGCTCGCGGCGCACCTGCTGGGGCTGCTGGCGGAGCGGATCCCCACCGCCGCGACGACCCCGGCCGCCGCCGGTGGCGGGGAGACGGCCGGGGATCCCTGGGCCGCGTTGTTCGCGCCGGAGGACCTGGCCACCGTGGGGGCCATCGCCGATCTGGCCGGCGGTGGCGGTCAGCGGCTCACCGAGCTGGCCGCCGCACAGGGCCGGGCTGTGGTGCACGTCGTACCCGCCGACCCGGACGTCGCCCTGCCCGGCTCCTACGACCTGGTGGTGGCCCTGGGCTGCCTGGTCGCCGTGCGCCGCAAGCGGGACCTGCTCGCCAGGATCGACGCCGCGCTGATCGATGGTGGTCGGGTGCTGCTCGCCGACCACCTCGGCACCCTGCGCGGTGACCTCGACGACCGTGGCGCGGGCGTGCTCGTGCCCAGCGTGGACTCCTGGGTAGCGCTGCTCGGCTCCGCCCGCCTCGTCGTCGACCAGGTCACCGAAGTGCCGGGAGTGCTCGAGCCGCAGCTCGGCCACGCCGGGCTCGCCGAGCCGCGCCGCCGCGGGTGGACCCGCCCGGTGCTGCTGCGGCTGCGAAAGGACGCCGTCCTGGCGGCGGATGACCGAGACCGGGCCAACCACCGCGTACTCACCGACTGGGCGAACGCCTGAAACCTGGAGGGAAACACATGTCTGAGGTCGTGCGGGTGGTCGAGGAGGCCGCAGCCAAGCTGAACCTCACCACCATCGCCGGACTGGACCTGGCCAGGTCGGTGTCCCTGGTGGAGGCGATCAACGCGGCGCTGGGCACGAACCTGCCCAGCGGGGTGGTCGCCGACCACCCGGACACCGGCAGGCTCGCCGCGCACGTCGAGTCGGTGCTGGCGGCGCAGGCGCCACCGGAACAGGTGGCGATCGTCGGGTTGAACTGCCGCGCCGGTGACGCGGAGGGCCCCGACCGGTTCTGGGAACTGGTGCGTGCGGGGCGGGACGTGACCCGGGAGATCACCGACCCGGTCGCGCTGCGCATGTACCGGGAGGCGTTCCCCGACACCGAGCTGCCCCGCTACGGCGCCATGCCGGACACCGACGCGTTCGACCCGGCGTTCTTCCGCATCGCCCCGACCGAGGCGGCGGCGATGGACGCCGCCCAACGGGTGCTGCTGGAGTCCAGCTACCACGCCCTGGAGGACGCCGCCATCGACGCGGCCACCCTGCGCGGGCAACGGGTCGGCATGGTCGTGGGCACCACCGGCCTGGCACCCCAGGCGGAGTACAACGCGCAGTCGCTGCTGGGCTCGGACACCAGCGTGATGGTGTCCCGGCTCGCCTACCACCTCGACCTGGCCGGGCCGGCGCTCGCGGTGGACACCGCCTGCTCCTCGTCGCTGGTGGCCATCGACGTCGCCGCTCGACTGCTGCTGTCCGACGAGGCCGATCTGGTGCTGGCCGGCGGGGTCTACGTGTGCAACCACCCCGGCGTGTTCCTCACGATGCAGAGCCTGGGGACGGTGTCCCGTACCCGTCGGTGCAGGCCGTTCGACGCGGACGCCGACGGCATGCTCGTCGGTGAGGGCGTCGGAGTCCTGGTGCTCAAGCGGTTGTCCGACGCGCTGCGCGACAACGACCGGGTGCACGGGGTGATCCGGGCCAGTGGCACCAACCAGGACGGGCGCACGTCCGGTATCACCGCCCCCAGCACCCAGGCGCAGGCCACGTTGCTGCGCAGGACGCTGCGCCGCAGTGGGGTCCCGGTCGACCAGCTCGGCTACTTCGAGGCGCACGGCACGGGCACCACCCTCGGCGACCCCATCGAGATCGCGGGCATCACCTCGGCCTTCGCCGGGCTGACCGACCGCACCGGGTACTGCCCGATCGGGTCGGTCAAGGCGAACATCGGCCACACCATGGGTGCCGCCGGGGTGCTCGGGGTGATCAAGGTGCTGCTGAGCATGCGGGCCGGTGTGGTGCCGCCCGCGGCGAACTTCACCACCCCCAACCCGCACATCGACTTCTCCGCCGCGCCGGTGCGCGTGGTCACCGAGGAGATGCCGTGGGCTCCGGGCCCGGACGGCCGACGGCATGCCGCGGTCAGCTCCTTCGGCTACAGCGGCACCAACGCCCACCTGGTGCTCTCCGACTGTCCGGCGCCCGCCCGGCAACCCGCCGCCGCGTCCCGGCCGCAGCTGGTGCCGCTGTCGGCGCGTACCGCGGAACGCCTGCGGGTCAAGGCGGCCGAGCTCGCCGCCGCGCTGCGCGGTCCGCTCGCGGGGGCGGACCTGGTCGATGTCGCCTACACCCTGCAGGTCGGCCGGGAGCCGACGGCGGAGCGGGCGGTCGTGGTCGCAGGTTCCGTCGCGGAGCTGGCCGACCTGCTCGACCGGATCGCCGCGGGGGAGGGCGGGGACACCCGGGCCGTGCCCGCCGAGCTGGCCGAGCCCGCCCGGCGGTGGACGGCGGGTGAGCCGGTGGCCTGGGCACGCCTGCACCTGGGCGCCGCGCCGCGGCGGATCGGCCTGCCCGGCTACCCCTTCGAGCGCAACCGCTACCCGCACGTCTGGGCCGACGGCACCCCGATCGAACGCCCGACCGGCGGCGCGGCGCCGATCACGCCCGCCGCCCCGGGCGACGGGCATTCGCAGCCCGTTCAGCCCGTTCAGCCCGGCGTCCCAGGGGTGCCGTCGATGCTGTCGGAGCTGGACGCCGCCGCCGCCGCGCACTTCGACGAGCATCCCGACCGGACCAGCCTGCGGGCCGCTCTCGAGGCCGAGGAACTGGCGGGCGAGCTGGCCGTGCTGTGTGAGCGGCTGCTCCTGGCGTCCCTGCGTCGGATGGGCGTCTTCTCCGCCGAGGGCGAGCGGTACACCGTCGACGAGCTGATCGGCCGGCTCGGCGTCGTCGCGGAGCACCACCGCCTGGTGGCCGGGCTGGTGCACATCCTGGTCGACGCCGGCTACCTCGCCGAGCAGGGCGGCGCCTACACCACCACCGCCGGGTGCGCGGCGATGACCCTCCGCTGGGAGCAGTCCGAGGTGGACCGTCTGACCGAGGGCATGCTCGCCCACCGGCCCGAGATCGCGGGCTTCGCCCGCCTGCTCACCTCCTGCCTGGACGCCTACCCGGACGTGCTGACCGGCAAGCGCAAGGCGCACGAGGTGTTGTTCCCCGGCGGCTCGTTCACCGCCGTGGAGGACGTCTACCACAGCGACCAGGACTCCAACGCCCTGGTGGCCCGGCTGGTCGGGGAGTACGTGCGGGCCCGGCTCGACCGTGACCCGCAGGTCCCGGTGGCGGTGCTGGAGATCGGAGCCGGCACCGGCGGAACCGCCGCCTCGGTGCTGCCCGTCCTGGTCGAGCACAGCGACCGGGTGAGCTACACCTACACCGACATCTCCCGCGGCTTCACCCGCTACGGCGCCGACCGGTACGGCCGGGAGTACCGCTTCCTGGACACCGCGGTGCTGGACGTCGAACGCCCTCCGGCCGCGCAGGGCGTCACCGAGGGCGGCTACGACGTGGTGCTGGCCACCAACGTGCTGCACGCCACCGCGCGCATCGACCGCACCCTCGTCAACGCGCGGTCCCTCCTGCGGCCGGGCGGGGTGATCGTCGTGCTGGAGGTGACCCGGGTGCAGCCGTTCCCCACCCTGACCTTCGGGCTCATGTCGGGGTGGTGGTCGTTCGAGGACACCCGCCTGCCGAACGGGCCGCTGCTGAGCGCGCCGATGTGGCGACGGGCGCTGGAGCGGGCCGGAATGGGCTCGGTGCGGACGTTCTCACTGCTGGCCACCCGCGAGGACCAGGCGATCGAGTCGGTGATCCTGGCGGAGAACCCGGGTGCCGCCGACCAGAACGCGTCCGGCGGCCCGGTCGCGCCCGGCGGCCCGGTCGCGTCCGCCGTGACCCCGGCGGAGGCGGATCGGGCCGTGGCGACCCCGGGCGGCGCCCCGGCGGGCAACGCGCCGGAGGGCAACCCGCTGGAGGTCATGGTGGCCCAGGCGGTCGCCGAGGTGCTCGGCCTGCCGACGGTCGCCCCCGCGGACGACTTCCACGAGCTGGGCGGGGACTCGCTCCTGGCCACCCAGGTGATCTCCCGCCTGCGGGGCCGGTTCCCGATCGAACTCGACCTCGGCGGCCTGTTCGACGCCCGCACCATCTCGGGCATGGCCCAGATCGTCGAGGGCGAGCTGGTCGAACGGATCGACGAGCTTCCCGACGGCGTCGTGGCCGACATGCTCGCCTGATCTGCGGGGTCGGGCCGACCGGCCCCCGCCCCCCCCCCCCCCCCCCCCCCCCCCCCCCCCCCCCCCCCCCCCCCCGCGGGGGGGGGGGGGGGGGGGGGGGGGAAGAGCAACGCGGGG
>NZ_JBEOWQ010000043.1:0-43748 GCF_040296145.1 Micromonospora sp. NPDC002296 | reverse complement strand
ACCGCGAGGAGCGCGGCGAGCGGGAGCGCCGCGAGGCGGCGGCGCACGCCGTGGACTGCGTCGGGTCTCATGGTGCCGTGGCCTTCCGTGCTGGGCGGGTGTGGCCCGGGGCCGGGCCACACCCGGGGCTTCCGTGCTGGGCGGGTGTGGCCCGGGACCGGGCCACACCCGTGGCGGGTCAGAGCTGGGTCCAGAGCGCCGGCACGTTCGGCGGCTCCCACCCGGGCAGGGCGGTGTGCGGCTGCGTGCACCGGTACGTCGCGCCGCCGTAGGTGACCTGGTCACCCGCCCGGTACGCCTGCCCGGCGGTCCAGGTGCCGGACGGGGCCGGGGTGGTCGGCGCGGGCGTGGTCGGGGTCGGTGTGGGGGTCCGCGTCGGCGTCGTGGTGGGGGTGGGCGTCGGGTTGCCGCCCCCGCCGATCTGGAGGTCCACGCAGGAGTAGAAGGCGTTGGCGGTGTCGGAGATGTTCCAGATGGCGAGCAGCTTCTGCCGCCCCGAGTACCCGCCCAGGTTGACGGTGTGCGAGACGGTGGCGCCCGGCTGCTGCCCGCCCCCGTTGACCACCGCGACCCGGGTGCCGCCGATCCAGTACTCCCAGTTGCTGGTGGCGTGCCGGGCGGTGTTGGTCCAGGTGAAGGTCACCGAGCTGCCGACCGAGGTGGCCGGCCAGTTCCGGGAGTCGTCGTTGAGGACGGCGAACTGGCTGATCCCGGCGTGGCAGCTGCGCAGCCCCTTCGGGCCCTCGACGCTCTGCGGCTCGTACTTGATCTGGCCGCAGTCGGGCACCCGGTTCTGGGCGCAGAGCGCCTGCCGGCTCGGCGGACCGGAGATGTAGCCGTGTGCCTGGGCTGGCACCGCCATGGCCAGCGAGGCGACGACGGCACCCGCCGACGCGAGCGGAAGGACGACTGTTCGACGCATGTGAATGCTCCTTCGGGTCGAAGCGGGCGTCGGCGCACCACCGAGCTGGGGGAACGCGCCCGCCTGGGGATGCGATGAACATAAAGTAAACATTCTTAACAGTAAATACCCCTGGCGGAAAACATCCGGGCGATCCGCACCCGCCGCCCCGCGCGGGCCGAGGCGGCCCGAACCGCAGGGACCCGTCGGCCCCCGGCCACGGGAGCCGACCCGGGCCGGGCCGCATCCGGCGAGGTCAGCGGCATTCCCATTCCGCGACGGCAGCTCATATCTCCGGTTCCGCTCGGACAAATTGCAATTGACGGCTGTAGACCGATTTGAGCACACGCCGCAGTCGACGACGCGGCCAAAAGACTGCTTTTCCGATAGGGAATTCGTAGTTATCGGGGGTGGAGGAAATCGGCCCTCCGACCCACCGGAAGGGGCGCACGGAGGGTGACAATCGGTCCCGCGACCACAGTACGCCCGACACGCATTGATCCAGCCCAGGGCGCTGCCCAGGTCAGTCGACCCCCGCAGGGCGGCAACCGGCGGTCACGACGGGTCGCCCGCCGTCGCGCCGGGCAAAGCAGATTGCAGAATGCACGGGTTGACGCGCCGCACCCCCACGACAATCATTACTGTCACTGGACGGCGATTATCGCGATTCCGGATAGGCAACGTTCTCCCACGTCAGGTGGGTTTATTCGCCGCATCCGCAGAACGCGCGGTCGCCGTTCGCGTCCAGTCAGGAAATACATCATCGGAACACCCGCCAGCAACGAGCGAGGAGCCAGCCGGTGAAGGGGAACGACGAAGCTCCCGCGCCGCCCCGGCCACTACCGGCGGCGCGCCACGACCGACCGGAGGACCGCCTCGCCCTGCACGGCGGCGCGCCGGTCCGCCGCACCCCCTGGCCCACGTACGACAAGGGCGCCGTCTTCGTCCATCCCGAGGACGAGGAGGCGGCCTGCCGGGCCGTCCGCAGCCACCTCTACTTCCGCTACGACCACCGGCCGCAGCACGAGACGGAGTGCGGCCGGTTCGAGGAAGACCTGTGCCGCTTCTTCGGCACCCGGCACGCCCTCGCGGTGTCCAGCGGCACCGCCGCCCTGGCCCTGGCCCTCATGGCCGCGCGGGTGCCCCCGGGCGCACTGGTCGCCTGCCCCGGGTTCACCTTCGTCGCCACGCCGAGCGCCATCGTCATGGCCGGGTGCCGGCCTTTCCTGGTCGAGGTGGACCAGGATCTGCGGATGGACATCGACGACCTGCGGCGCCGCTGGGACCCCCGGATCGGCGCGATCCTCGTGGTGCACATGCGCGGCTTCGCCGCCGACGCCGAGGCGCTGGCCCGGTTCGCCACCGAGATGGGGGTGCCGCTGATCGAGGACGCGGTGCCGGCGCTGGGCGCCGAGCTCAACGGCCGCAAGCTCGGCACGTTCGGGGCCGCCGGGGCGTTCAGCACCCAGTCCGACAAGGCGCTCAACAGCGGCGAGGGCGGCTTCCTGGTCACCGACGACCGGGAACTCTACGCCCGCGCGGTGGCGCTGTCCGGGGCGTACGAGGGGCGGTTGCGGCGGCACTTTCCCGACGGCGAGCCGCCGCTGACCGGCCTGGACCTGCCCCTGCTGAGCCTGCGGATGGACGAGATCCGGGCCGCGCTGCTGCGCGCCGAGATGGCCCGGCTGCCGGAGCGGCTGCGGCTGTTCCACCGCAACTACGGGTACGTCGCCGCCGCGCTGGCCGGCCTGCCGGGCATCGCGATCCGCCGGCCGGTCGCCCCCGGGGCGTACCTCGGTGAGGCGTTCGTGTTCCGGGTGCCCGGCGGCGACGCCGGCTGGTTCGCCCGCGCGCTGTGCCGGGAGGGCGTCGACGCGCGCAACATCGGCGCCGACGACGACCTCAACGTCCGCGCGTTCTGGAACTGGCGGTTCGCGTACGACACCGACGATCTCGACGAGATCCGGGCGATGCTCCCGCGCACCGCCGGGTACCTGCGGGAGGCGGTGGACGTGCCGCTGTCGTCCAGCCTGACCCTCGACGACTGCGACGACCTGGTGCGGGCGGTCCGCAAGGTGGCCGCCGCCGCGCCCGCCCCGGCCGAGCCCGCCGGGCCCGCGTCGACCGGGCCGGCGGAGCCGGTGCGCCGATGACGGCCGCCGCGACCCCCGCCGTGCCACGGCTGGCCCTGGTCGGCGTCTTCGGCGGGCTCTTCGCCGGGTACCTGGGGCTGACCGCGGTGATCCCGGTGCTGCCCGGGTTCCTGCGCGCCCAGCACGGCGCCGGGGATTTGGTGATCGGGGTGGTCGTCACGGTGACCGCGGTGACCGCGCTGCTGACCCGGCCGGTGGCCGGCGCGCTGGCCGACCGGCACGGGCACCGCACCGTGATGCTTGCCGGCGCGGTCGTGCTGGCCGCCGGTGGGCTGCTCTACTTCCTGCCGCTGGCGGTGCCCGTGCTGGTGGCGGTGCGGCTGCTGCTCGGCGTCGGCGAGGCGGCCCTGTTCACCGCCGGCGCGGCGTGGACGGTGGCGCTGGCCCCGCACCACCGGCGCGGTCAGCTCATCGGGCTCTACGGAATGAGCATGTGGGGCGGCATCTCCGCCGGCACCTTCCTCGGCGCCGCCCTGCAACAGATCTCCTACGCGGCGGTCTGGGCGCTCGCCGCCGCCGCTCCCCTGCTCGCCGCCGCCCTGATCGCCATGGTCCCGGCCCCGACCCGCGCCCCCGCCAAGGGCGGCGGTGGGCTGCTGCTGCGCCCGGCGCTGCTGCCCGGCACCGCGCTCGCCCTCGGCGCCGCCGGGTACGCCGGCCTCGCCGCGTTCGTGGTGCTGCACCTCGACGCCCGGGGCATCGGCTCCGGGGTGGTGGTGCTGAGCTGCTTCAGCGCCGTGTACGCGCTCACCCGGCTGGTCATCGGCCACCTGCCGGACAAGCTGGGCCCCCGGCGGGTGGCGGCCTGGTCGGCGGCCGGCGAGGCGGTCGGCCTGGTGATCATCGCGTTCGCCCCGAACCTGCCCGTGGCGGTGCTCGGCGGCGTGGTCACCGGCGCGGGGTTCAGCCTGCTGCACCCGTCGATGGCGCTGGTGGTGATGAACCGGGCCGAGCCGGCCCGGCAGGGGGCGGCGATCGGGGCGTACACGTCGTTCTGGGACCTGGGGTTGGCGGTGTCGGGGCCGGTGACCGGCCTGGTCGCGGCGAGCCTGAGCTACCCCTCGGTGTTCGGCGTCGGCGCGGCCTGCGCCGTCGCGGCGGCGGTCCTGTCGCTGTGGATCACCCGCCCGGCGGCCGGCCGGCCCGCCGCATCCGGTATCGAGGCGACGGAGGCCCGCGCGGCATGACCGACCTGACCGTCCTCTGCGTCACCGGCTGGTGCCGCAACGGCAGCACCATCATCGGCAACGTCCTCAACGAGGTCCCCGGCTTCTTCCACGTCGGCGAGCTGCACTTCCTGTGGAAGAACTCCACCGGCCGGGGGGTCAACGGCCTCTGCGGCTGCGGCGCGCCGCTGACCGACTGCGACATCTGGTCGCACGTGCTGCCGGTCGGCCGGCCCGCCGGGGTGTCGGCCGACGCGCACGCCGCGACGGTGATCGACCGGCAGGGCTCCCGGGTACGCACCCGGCACACCTGGCGGGTGCTGCGCCGGGGCCTGCACGACGGGCGCATCCGCGCCCACGCCGACCTGATGGGCCGGGTCTACCGGGCCGTCGCCGAGCGCACCGGCGCGCACACCATCGTGGACACCACGAAGATCCCCGGCGAGGCGGCCCTGCTGGCGCACCTGCCCGGGATCACCCCGTACTACGTGCACCTGGTCCGCGACCCGCGCGCCGTGGCGCACTCCTGGCGTGAGCCCAAGGAGTACGTCTACGCGATGTCGGCGGCGCGCAGCACCGCGTACTGGCACGGGTTCAACCTGGCCTCGGCGGCGATCACCCGGCGGTTCCCCGACCGGTCGACGCTGCTGCGCTACGAGTCGTTCATCGCCGACCCGGCCGGCGTCGTCGACGCGCTGCTGCGGTTCTGCGGCGCGGACCCGGCCGGCAACCCCGTGCACGGCCGCACCGTCGAGCTGGGCGCCAACCACACGGTGACCGGCAACCCGGATCGGTTCCGCACCGGGGCCACCACCATCCGGGCCGCCGACGACTCCTGGCGGCGCACCCTGTCGCGGGCCGACCGGCTGGCCGCCACGGCCCTGGCCGAGCCCCTGTTCACCCGGTACGGCTACCGGTCGGCGTCGACCGGGGCCGGCCGGTTGTCACCGACCAGCGGAGCAGGGAGGTAGGAAACGTGGATCTGGGGCTGAAGGGACGGGTGGTCCTCGTCGCGGGCGGGTCCAGCGGGATCGGGCTGGCCTGCGCCAAGGAGTTCGCCGCAGAGGGCGCGCACGTGGCGATCTGCGGGCGTGACCCGGGCCGGCTGGCCGCCGCCGAGCGGGAGGTGGCCGCCGTCGCCACCGGCCGGGTCAGCGCCACCGGCGTGGACGTCACCGACGCCGACGCGGCCCGCCGCTGGGTCGACACGGTGGCCGCCGACCTCGGCGGGGCGCACGTGCTGCTGGTCAGCGGCGGCAGCCCGCCTGTCGGCACGGCGGCCCTGTTCGAGGCCGACGACTACCGGGCCGCCGTGGACAAGGTGCTGATCCCGGCGGTCGGGTTGGCCCTGGCGGCGCTGCCGCACCTGCGCGCCGCCGGCTGGGGGCGGCTGCTCTTCGTCGCCTCGGAGACCGCGAGCGTGCCGATCGCCCCGCTGCTGCTGTCCGGGGTGACCCGGGCCGCCCTGGTCCGCTTCGCCCAGGGCCTCGCCGTCGACGTGGCCGGCGACGGGATCACCGTCAACGTGCTGGCCCCCGGCAGCGTGCGTACCCCGCCGATGGAGCGGGCCGCCGCGCGGCTGGCCGGCGACGACGGCGACGTCGAGGCGCGGCTGGACGCCATGGGTCACCACGCCGCGCTGCGCCGGCTGGGCCGCCCCGAGGAGATCGCCGCCATGGCCGCGTTCCTGGCCAGCGAGCGGGCCTCCTTCGTCACCGGGGGCGTGCACCTGCTCGACGGCGGCGCCAGCGTCGCCGGCCCGGAACTGCCGCACCTGACCGGTGTGCGCAAGGACACCTACGTATGACCTCCACGGGGACGGCGGCGTCGCGCCGCCGGCCCCGGCACGGCCCGAAGGAGCGCGCGATGCCCACGACCAGCCCACCGTTCACCGAGCGGGACGTCTCCGAGTTCTTCGACCGCACCACCTCGACGTACCTCAGCTTCTGGGACAGCGAGGGGGTCCTGCACACCGGCTACTTCGCCGACGACGCCGACACCGACTACCCCGCCGCCGCCGACCGCACCTCGGACCTGCTCGCCACCGAGGCGGGCATCGACGCCGGCTCGACGGTGCTGGACGTGGGCTGCGGCTGCGGCAACTTCCTGCTGCGGCTGGCCGCGCGGACCGGCTGCCGGGGCGAGGGGCTGGACCTCAGCGTCGAGCGAATCCGCTTCGCCCAGGCCAAGCTCGCGCAGCGGCCGACGCCGGGGGTCAGCTTCCGGCACGGCTCCGCCACCGCCCTGCCGTACGCCTCGGGCAGCTTCAGCCACGTGGTGAGCCAGGACGCGCTGTTCCTGGTGCCGGAGAAGCCGCGCAGCCACACCGAGATGCACCGGGTGCTCGCCCCCGGCGGGATCCTGGCGGTCACCGACTTCCTCCAGCCCACCGCCGAGATCGGCCCGGCCGCCCGCCGGCACGTCTATGACCGGGTGCGGTGGAGCAGCGGCTACTCGCTCGACGCCTACGCCGAGGCGCTCACCGAGGCCGGCTTCGAGGTGCTGGCCGCGCGCAGCCTCGACGCGCACATCCGGCAGACGTACCGGGTGCTCGGCGAGACCGCCCGCGAGCGGGCCGCCGGCACCGACGACCCGGCCGCCCGGGAGTGGATCGGCGACTTCGCCGCGTCCTGCGCGGAGATCCAGGCGGCGATCGACCGGGGCGAGTTCGGCTGGGGGATGTTCGTCGCCCGCAAGCCCGCCGCCGGGTGACCGCCGCCGCGCGGCAGTCCCACCGCGCGCCACGCCGACCCGACCCGCACCGACCCCGGACCGACCCGACTGAGAAGGTGTGAGCCACATGCAACGAACCGACGTCATCAAGCGGACGATCGCCGAGGTGGTCGCGGACCGCAAGAAACAACTCTCGCCGGGGCAGGTCTTCGCCGAGGCGTTCGCCAAGGACGGCTTCGACACCCGCGTCGAGTACGACGTCACCATCACCGACACCCTGACCAGCTCCCGGCGCAAGCCGCGCTACCCCTCGCGCAACGTGCTGAAGGTGGTGGACCTGTCCCGGGAGCCGCAGGAGTTCTACTGGCACGAGAGCCCGCCACGCCCCGGCGACCCGGTCGTCGACGGCGCGGACCTGCGCCGGGAGGCCGCCAACCACTTCCACCGCTCCCCCATCCCGCCGCTGTGCACCACCAAGACGTGGGTGCAGGTGCCCGACGGGCTCTGGAACGACCCGGCCAGCTTCGCGGAGTTCATCAACTACCGGCTGGTGGTGCGGCTCTGCACCGCCGAGAACGTCACCATCCTGCGCGGTGAGGGCGGGCTGCTGACCCTGCCGGACCTCACCCGGATCACCGACCCGGGCCCGTTCGGCTCCACCATCCTCTCCGCCTGCAACGAGGTGGAGCAGAACGGCAGCACCGCCGACGGGCTGATCATCAACCCGGCGGACTACTACCGGCTGCTCGGCTCCGGCACGCTGGTGCGCGACCTGGAGGAGAACGGGGTCTTCATCGTCCGGACCCGGCTGGTCGACCCGGGCGAGGCGATCGTCGGCGACTTCGGCCACGGAGCGCTGCTCTTCGACTCCGGCCGCTCGATGATCTCCTTCGCCGAGCCGCCGCCCGGCACGTTCGCCGAGCCGGGGGTGGCGCTGACCGCCGAGATCTACGAGCGGGTGGTGCTGAACCTGCCCACCTGCTTCTACCTCGTGAGCATCTAGGGCCGACGATGTCGACGACGCCCGCGCCGCGCCCGCCCGGCGACGACCCCGACGTGCTGGTCGTCGGCGCGGGCATCGTCGGCCTCTTCTGCGCCTGGTTCCTGGCCCGCGACGGTCACCGGGTCACCGTGGTCGACCGGGGGGAGGTCGGCGACCCGGCGGCCTGCTCGGCGGGGAACACCGGCTTCGTCGGCACCCAGGGCGCCGCCCCGCTGGCCGAGCCGGGCGTGCCGGCCAAGGGGCTGCGCTGGCTGCTGAACCCGGAGAGCCCGTTCCACGTCCGGCCCCGGTGGGACCCGGCCCTGGCGGCCTGGCTGTGGCACTTCCGCCGGCGCTGCACCGAGCGCGACGCCCGCGCCGCCTTCGACATCCTGCTCACCCTCAAGCAGCGCAGCCTGGCCATCCTCCAGGAGGTCTGCGCGACCGGCCCGCTGGCCGACACCCTCACCGCCGAGGGGATGCTGCTGGCCTGCCGGACCGCGGAGGGCTTCGCGCAGGCCCGCCGCTCGGTGCCGGCGGCCGTCGCCCGGGGGGTGCCGCTGCGGGTGCTCGATCCGGGCGAGCTGGCCCGCCTGGAACCGGGCGTCGAGTTCGACGTGGCCGGCGCGCTGCTCAACGCCGAGGGCGCGGCGCTGCGCATCCCGGCGTTCCTGGTCGAGTTCGCCCGGGTGCTGCGCGGTATGGGGGTGCAGATCCGCACCCACACCGAGGTGCACGACTTCGAGGTGGCCGGGGACCGGGTCCGAACCGTGCGCACCAGCCGGGGGGACCTGCGCCCCGCCGAGGTGGTCATCGCCGCCGGGATCTGGTCGGTGCCCTGCGCCCGCCGGCTCGGCATCGACCTGATGCTCCAGCCGGCGAAGGGCTACGCCGTCGACGTCGCCGTCGACGGCACCGCTCCCCGGCTGCCCGTGCTGCTCAGCGAGGGCAAGGTGGCCGTGATGCCGCTGGGCGACCGGGTGCGGCTGGCCGGCACCCTGGAGCTGACCGGGATGGACACCGCCGTCTCGCCCCGACGGGTCGACGGCATCGTGCGCACCGTCCGGTCGTACCTGCCGGGGCTGGCCACCGACCGTCGGGTGCGCCTGTGGAGCGGGTTGCGCCCCTGCACCCCGGACAGTCTGCCGCTGCTGGGCCGCGCCGGGGCGTACCGCAACGTCTGTGTCGCCGCCGGGCACGGCCACATCGGGATGGGGCTGGCCCCGGCCGGCGGCCGGCTGATCGCCCAGCTCGTCGGCGGCGTACGCCCGGAGCTGGACCTGGCCCCCTTCGCCGTCGACCGCTGGCGCCGCCGTTTCCCGCGCCGCCGCCCGAGCACCGGGAGTGCACGATGACCGCCGCGCCGATCGGGGTGCTCTGGCTGGGCACCACCTTCGAGAAGATCCCCGGGCACATCCGCAACCCGGACACCTTCGACTTCCCGGTGGTCTACCGCCGCATCGACGGGGCGACCCCGCAGCGGCTGGTGCGCGACGCCGACCCGACGTTGCTGGAGCCGATCATCACGGCGGCGAAGGACCTCGAGGCCGCCGGGGTCGCCGGGATCACCGGCGCGTGCGGCTTCCTGGTGCTCTTCCAGGCCGAGCTGGCCGCCGCGGTGTCGGTGCCGGTCTGGGCGTCCAGCCTGATCCAGTTGCCGATGGTGCACCGGATGGTCGGGCAGCCGGTCGGGCTGCTGGTCGCCGACGAGTTCGCGCTGACCCCCCGGCACCTCGCCGCGATCGGCGCCGAGTCGGTGCCGGTGCGGGTCACCGGCATGGCCGACCAGCCGGAGTTCCGCGAGGTGATGATGGAGGGCCGCCGCGACGCCCTGGACGTGGGCCGGCTCGAACGGGAGGTGCTGGACCGGGTCGACCGGCTCGCCGAGGCCAACCCGGACCTGGGCGCGCTGGTGATCGAGTGCACCGACCTGGTGCCGTTCGCGCACACCATCCAGGCCCGGCTGGGGCTGCCGGTCTTCGACATCGTCACGCTCACCACCATGGCGCACGCCACGCTGACCCGCCGCCCCTTCCGCGCCCGCCCCTGAAGCGACGCCGGGCCCGGCCCGCGCGTGGCCACCGCCCGCCGAGAGCCGGGCCCGCCAGGCCCGCCGGGGGTCAGCCCCGGCGGGCGTACGGGGCGATGGGGTTGGCCAGGGTGCCGGCGAACTGGAGCGCCGCCGACGGGTCGGACAGGTCCACCATCTGCTCGTTGTTGCGCAGCTGGAGCCGGTTGAGGCAGGAGTGCGCGAACTCCGGGGCGAACAGGTCGTACCGGCGCAGCCGCTCGGCCAGGTGCGGCACCCGCTCGGCGTAGTCGGACGCGCAGTCGGCGACCGTCCGCCAGAACTCCTCCTCGGTGAGCAGCCCCGCGTCGGTGAACACCACGTTCAGGTGGCGCAGGAAGCAGGAGAACACGTCGGTGAAGATCGACAGCAGCTTCTCGTCGTCGGGGATGGCGGCCCGGACGCGGTGCACCGCCTCGGGCAGGTCGGCCGCCGGGTCCATCACCACGATCTCCTCGGCGATGTCCTTGAAGATCGCCCGCTGCACCGCGCCGTCGCGCAGCACCAGGATGACGTTCTCGCCGTGCGGCATGAACGCCAGGTCGTACGCGTAGAGGGAGTGCAGCAGCGGGACGAGGTACGCGTCGAGGTACCGGCGCAGCCAGACCCCCGCGGGCAGGCCCGACTCGGCGACCAGGGCGGCGGCGAACGACCCGCCGGCCGAGTCGACGTGCAGCAGCGACGCCATGGTGGCCAGCCGGCAGCCCGGCTCCAGGCCGGGGACGGGGCTCTCCCGCCACAGCGCCGCCAGCATCTTCCGGTACGGGGAGTACCGGTCGGTGGCCGCCTCGAACCGGCGGTTGCGGTACCCGATCGCGGCCCGCTCCCGGATGATCGTCAGCCCGGTGGCCCGGAGCACCTCGTCGCGGTCGATCAGGTCGGCGAGCCAGTCGTTGATGGCCGGGGTGGCCTCCATGTACGCCGCCGACAGTCCCCGGACGAAGCCCATGTTCAGCACGGACAGCGCGGTCTTGACGTAGTGCCGTTCGGGGTGGGTGACGTTGAAGAAGGTGCGCACGGACTGCTGGGGAAGGTACTCGTCCGGGCCGGGGCCGACCAGGACGAGGAGACGCTCGGCCACGTCGGCGGCGAAGGTGACGGCGAGCCGGTTCCACCACTGCCACGGGTGCACGGGGATGAACAGGTAGTCGGCCGGGTCGAGGCCGAGCCCGGTCAGCGTGGCGGTGAAGCCGGCCAGCGCGTCCTCGCCCAGCTCGTCGCGCAGCAGGGCGTCGGCGTCGGTGTCGGTGGAGCAGGTGAAGGTGGTGTGGTCGCGGTGCGCGGCCAGCCAGAGCAGCCGTACCGGCCGGCCGACCTCCGGGGCGTACCGGTGGTACTCGTCGATGCCGAAGCCGATCCGGCCGTTGTTGGCGACGAAGCCCGGGTGGCCCTCGGTCATCCGGGTCTCGATGGTCTGGAAGTCGGCGCGGGCCAGCTCGGCGGCGCCGATCTCCGGCCGGTCCAGCTTGTACGCCCACCCGGCCAGGGTTGAGGTGATCTCCTCCAGGTACACGGGCAGCACCCGGTCGGTGAGGCCGAGGGCAGCGCGCAGCTCCACGCACAGGTCGAGGGCGTCCAGGGGCAGCTCCGCGCCGTCGCGGCGGCGGGTGATGCTGTCCGGGTCGATCCGCCAGTGGTCGAGGGCGAGCCGGCGGGCGGCGAACCGGTAGGTCACGGTGCCGTCGTCGCCGGCCACCTCGTACTCCCCCGGCTCGCCGGGAGCGGCGGCGGGGCCGACGGGCTCGGGGGTGAGCAGCCGCTCGTGGGCGAACTCGGCGAGCGCCTTGCGGACCAGCAGCCGGTTGGCCCGCGCCCAGGTGTCGGGGGTGAGGTGGGCGACGGCGTCCTGGGGGTCCACGGTGGTCGGTCCTTCGCTGCTGGTCGGTGCCGGGCCGGTGGCTGCGGCGAACTGGGCTCGGGTGCAGAAGCTGAGCAGGGCCGTCTTGGCGGGCAGGGCGAGGGGCCCGGCGGGGACGAAGCCGACGGCGGCGTTCAGCGCGTGCACGGCGGTGTTGCGTACGTCCGGCTCGACCACCACCCGGCGGTGCGCCGGGTCGGCGAACAGCCAGTCCATGACGGTGGTGATGACGGCCCGGGTGAAGCCGGAGACCGGGGTGTCGGCGGGCGCGCAGAGGAAGTGCATGCCCACGTCGCCGGGGCGGGCCGGGTAGCGGCCGGCCAGCTCGACCCGCGCCGGGTCGTACCGCTCGACGAGGAAGGCCGGCTCGCCCCGCCACAGCCCGACGAACGCGTCGTGGTGCTCCTCGGCGGCGATGCGCGCGTACTCGGCGGCGACCCGGGCCACGTCGGCGTCGGCCATCAGCCAGAACGCGGCCTTCGGGTGGGTCACCCAGGAGTGCAGCAGCGCGGCGTCGGCGACCGGGTCGAGGGTACGCAGGGCGAAGTCACCCAGCCGGGGGTCGGTGCGGGTGTGCACGACCCCGGTCACGCACCCACCCCCGCCGACACGCCGAACTCCTGGAACGCGATCCGCCGCTCGACCGGGTAGTGCTCGCGGCCGAGCAGCTCACGGATGATCACGGCGTTGCGGTACGGGCCCATGCCCAGGTCGGGCGAGGTGACGCTGTGGGTGTGGGTGCCGGCGTTCTGGAGGAACACCCGGCCGGCGTGGTCGACGCTGTAGTCGCGGGCCACGTCGAACCGGCCGTGGGTGTCGAAGCGCAGCAGGTGACGCACCGGGTCGAGGAAGTCCGGCACCGCGTAGCGGTACCCGGTGGCCAGCACCAGGCCCTCGGTGGCCAGGGAGAACTCCCCCTCCTGCTCGACGTGGCGCAGCCCGAGGGTGTACTCGCCGGCGGCCGGGTCGTGCCGGGCGCTGGTCACCTCGGTGTTGGTGAGCAGCCGGGTCTCCACCGGCCCGGGCACGCTCTTGGCGTAGAGCAGGTCGTAGATCTCGTTGATCAGGTCGGCGTCGATGCCCTTGAACAGCCCCTTCTGCTCGGCCTCCAGCCGGTAGCGGGTGGGCTCGGGCAGGGCGTGGAAGTAGTCGACGTAGTCGGGGGAGGTCATCTCCAGGGTGAGCTTGGTGTATTCCAGGGGGAAGAACCGGGGCGATCGGGTGACCCAGTTCAGCCGGTAGCCGTACGTGTCGATGTCGCCGAGCAGGTCGTGGTAGATCTCGGCGGCGCTCTGCCCGGAGCCGACCACGGTGACGCTGTTCTTCTCCCGCAGGGCGGCCCGGTTCTCCAGGTACGCCGAGGAGTGCACCACGTCGCCGCCGAGCCCGGCGCAGGCGGCCGGGACGTGCGGCGGGGTGCCGGTGCCGAGCACCAGGTGCCGGGCCCGGTGGGTGACGGTCTCCCCGGTGGCGGTGATGGTCACGTGCACGGTGAACAGGTCGTCGGCCTCGTCGTGGGTGACGGCGGTGACCCGGTGGCCGAAGCGCACCCCGGCCAGCTTCGCCGCCGCCCACCGGCAGTACGCGTTGTACTCGCTGCGCAGCGGGTGGAACCGCTCGCGGATGTAGAACTGGTACAGCCGCCCGGACTCCTTGAGCCAGTTCAGGAAGGAGTACGGCGAGGTGGGGTCGGCGAGGGTGACCAGGTCGGCCAGGAACGGGGTCTGCAACCGGACGGTCTCCAGCAGCATCCCGGGGTGCCAGTCGAACGAGTCCCGGACCTCCAGGAACAGGCAGTCCAGGTCGGTCAGCGGCTCGGTGAGGCAGGCCAGGCCCAGGTTGTACGGGCCGAGCCCGACGGCGATGACGTCGTGCGTGGACATGGGTTCGCTTTCTGCGCGGGGTCGGGGGGTGGGCACGTTCGCGGTCAGCCGACGGGGCAGGGGGTGACGGCGGTGGCCCGCTCGTGCGCGTACCGGCCGGCGTGCTCGGCGATGAGGTCGACGACGTGCGCCACGTCGTCCAGCGTGGTCTCGGGGTTGAGCAGGGTGAACTTCAGGTACTGCCGGCCGTCGACCTTGGTGCCGGCGACGACGGCCGCGCCGGAGGCTGCGAGGGCCCGGCGGGCGTACCGGTTGGCGTCGTCGGCCAGCACCGCCGCCGGCCCGGTGGGCAGGTAGCGGAACACCACGGTGCTCAGCGCGGACCGGGTGACCACCTCGAAGCGGGGGTCGCCGGCGAGCAGCCGCCACGCCCCGTCGGCCCGGTCGATCACCTCGTCGAAGAGCGCGCCGACCGCGTCGGGGCCCATCATCCGCAGGGTGAGCCAGAGCTTCAGCGCGTCGAACCGGCGGGTGGTCTGGAGGCTCTTGTCGACCTGGTTGGGCAGCTGCTCCCCCGTCGCCCGGGGGGCCGGGTTGAGGTAGTCGGCGTGGTAGGTGGCGTGCCGCAACGCCTCGCCGTCGCGGACCAGCAGGGCGCTGGAGGAGACCGGCTGGAAGAAGGACTTGTGGTAGTCGACGGTCACCGAGTCGGCGCGTTCGATGCCGGCGAGCAGGTGCCGCCGGGTGGGCGAGACCAGCAGCCCGCAGCCGTACGCGGCGTCGACGTGCAGCCGCACCCCGGCGGCGGCGCACCGGTCGGCGATGGCGTCGAGGGGGTCGATGGAGCCGAAGTCGGTGGTGCCGGCGGTGGCGACGACCGCCATCACGGTGAGCCCTTCGGCGTGGCAGCGGGCCAGCTCCGCGTGCAGGGTGTCGGGGCACATCCGGCGGTCGGCGTCGGTGGGCAGGGCGATCACCGCGTCGGCGTCGAGGCCGAGCAGGGTGGCCGACTTCTGCACGCTGAAGTGGCCGGCGCCGGAGGCGATCACCCGCAGCCGGGGCAGCAGCTCACGGCGGGGCGTCGCGGTGCGGGCGCACGCCTCCTCCCGGGCCAGCAGCAGGGCCTGGAGGTTGGACAGGGTGCCACCGCTGGTGAACACGCCGTCGGCGGCGGGGCCGAGGCCGATCCGCTGGGCCGTCCAGTCGATCAGGCGGCGTTCGATGAGGGTGCCGCCGGCGCTCTGGTCCCAGGTGTCCAGGGAGGAGTTCACGGCGGTGAGCACGGCCTCGCCGAGCAGCGCGGGGATCACCACCGGGCAGTTGAGGTGGGCCAGGTAGCGGGGGTGGTGGAAGTAGACCGCGTCGCGCAGGTACACGTCCTCCAACTCGTCGAGGGCGGCGGCCGGGTCGGCGAGCGGGCGGTCCAGGTCGACTGCGGCCACGGTCGGGGCGAGCGCGGCCGGGGTGACGCCGGAGAACGGGCGGTCGGTGTCGGCGATCCGGGCGCTGACCCGGTCGATCCCCTCGGCCAGCACCCGCCGGTACTGCTCGGCGGTGCCGTTGGTCAACAGGTGGGTGCGGGGGCCTGCCGGAGTGCCGGTGGCAGGCGGCACGTCCGGAGCGGGACGACCCGGGATGCTCATGCGGTTCCTCGACGGTCGGTGGGACTCGGGGCCGGCGGTGGGGCGGGGGCGGTCGACGACCCCGGCGGGCGGGGCGCTCGCGGCCACGGTCAGGCCACCGCGGCTGCGGGGGCCTCGCCGCGCAGGGCGTCCTCGGACACGCCGCACCGCCAGTAGCCGGAGAAGGCCACCCGGCGGCGGTCGGTGCCGCGCTCCTGCACGAGGTGGCGGCGCAGGCCACGGACCGTGGCGGACTCTCCGGCGAGCCACGCGTACGGGACGACGCCGGGCAGCCGGGCCGCGCGGACGGCGTCGCGCAGCAGGCCGGAGCCGGGCGGGGTGGTGCCCCGGACCAGCCAGGTCACCTCGACCCCGGGCGGGGCGGGAAGGTCCTGGATGTCGGCGACGTGCGGGACCTCGATCCAGGCGCGGGCGCGGGCCCCGGCGGGCAGCCATTCCAGGATGGCGCCGACGGCGGGCAGCGCGGTCTCGTCGGCGGCGAGCAGCATCCAGTCGGCGTCGACGGGCGGCCGGAAGCAGACGGCGCGGTTGTCGGCGACGGTCGGGCCGAGCAGCATCACCTGGTCGCCGGGGCGGGCCCGGCCGGCCCACCGGGAGGCGGGGCCGGTGTCGCCGTGGCCGACGAAGTCGATGTCCACCTCGCCGGCCTCGGGGCGCTGGGCGCGGACGGTGTACGAGCGCATCACCGCGCGGACGGCCGGGTCGAGGGCCCGCCACCGGCCGAACCAGTCGTCGCCGGCGTCGACCGGCACCACGGGGGCGCTCTGCCCGGGGTGGGGCAGGAAGAGGTTGACGCTCTGGTCGCGCCCGCCACCGGCGAAGGCGGTGAGCTGCGGGCCGCCGAGGGTGATCCGGGTCATGGTCGGGCCGAGGCGGCGGGTGCGCACGACCCGCGCCTCGTAGAACCGGAACCGGGTGGCGACCGGGTCGAGGGTGACGCTGGCCAACTCAGCTCACCTTCTTGGCGGCGGCGATCGCCTTGGCGAGGTTCTCCAGCAGCGGGGCCGCGCCGGCGTACGAGAAGCGCGGCACGGCGTCCCACGGGGTGATCTGGTTGGCCTTGACCGCCGGAAGCTGCGCCCAGGTGGGCTTCTTGGCCATGTCGGCCGGTTGCAGGGCGGTGGCGCGGTTGTCCAGCAGGATCAGGTCGGCCGGGAACTTGCCGGCGTTCTCCCAGCTCAGGCTCTCGAAGTAGTCGCCCTGCTCCAGCTTGGTCGGCACCACGATGTCGACGCCCAGCTCGGCGAAGTACATCAGGTCGGTGCTGACCTTCGGGTTGGAGGCGTAGAACAGGTCGGGGCTGCCGGACGCCGCGAGCACCTTGATCCCGGGGTTGGCCTTGACCGCCTGCCGGACGGACTCGGCGGCGGCCTCGAACCGGGCCTTGGCGTCGGTGACCTTCTTCGCCTTCAGGTCGGCCCCGAGGGACGCGGCCAGCTCGGCGTACCGCTCGATCGGGCGGTTCATCGGCACCCGGGCGGTCTTGATCGCGACGGTGGGGGCCAGGCCGAGGATCTTGTCGCGGCTCTCGTCGGGGACGTACCAGAAGGCGCCCGGGTCGTACATGTGGGTGACCAGCAGCTCGGGGTTGAGCGCGGCGTACTTCTCGATGCTGAACTCGCCCCAGACGTTGCCGAGCACGGCCACCTTGCCCACGTCGAGGTCGCCGGCCTGCGGCTCCTTCGACCCGTCGGCGCGGGTGGTCTCGCCGAAGACCCCGACGATCTGGGCGTCGAGTCCGAAGTCGACCAGGGCGGCGGCGACGCCGGTGAAGGCGACGACGCGCTTCGGGGTGGCGTCCCGGGTGACCTTCTCGGGCCGGTCGTCGGTGAACGACCAGGGGCCGCTGCCGGCGGCCGGCGAGGAGGCTTCGTCGTCCTTGCCACCGCAGCCGCCGAGCAGGGCGCCGAGGGCGAGCGCGCCGCCGGCGGAGAGCAGGCCGCGGCGGGTCAGGCGCGGACGGGACACGGGTACGGGCATGACAACTTCTTTCCACTCCGGGGTGGTCTGATGACCAAGTGCGAGGTTAAGTTACCCTAACCTAAGTCCTTGTCAACAGTGTCGTCGATCTATTTCAGCCACACAGGAGCTTGCACTGTCCGTCATCGACTCGTCGCCGAGCGCCCTCGCTCCGACGGCGACGCCCCCGCCTCCCCCGCCCCGCCGCGGCCGGCCCGCGGCCCGCCTGGCCGGGCTGCTGGCCGCGTTCCTGCTGCTGGCGGCGGTGGCCGCGGTCAGCCTCGCGGTCGGCGCGAAGCAGCTCACCCTCGCCGAGGCCTGGCAGGGGCTGTGGGACGCCGACTCCCCCGAGCACGCCGTGGTGCGGCAGATGCGGCTGCCGCGCACCCTGCTCGGCCTGATCGCCGGCGCGGCGCTCGGGGTGGCGGGCGCGATCATGCAGGCGGTCACCCGCAACCCCCTCGCCGACCCCGGGCTGCTCGGCATCAACGCCGGCGCGTCGGCGGCCGTGGCCACCGCCGCCGCGTTCCTCGGCGTCACCGGCGTCGACGGGTACGTCTGGTTCGCCCTGGCCGGCGCGGCGGCCGTCACCGCCCTCGTGTACGCCGTCGGTGGCGGCCGGGGCGCCACCCCGGCCCGGCTGGCCCTCGCGGGGGCCGCGCTCAACGCGGCCCTCTACTCGTACGTCAGCGCGGTGATGCTCCTCGACGCGGCCTCGCTGGAGAAGATGCGGTTCTGGACCGTCGGCTCGCTGGCCGGCGCCGACCTGGCGACCGTGGTCCGGGTGCTGCCGTTCGCGGCGGTCGGGCTGGTGATCGCCCTCGCCACGGCCCGGCCGCTCAACGCCCTCGCGCTCGGCGACGACCAGGCGCGGGCCCTGGGCGCCCGGCCCGCCGCGACCCGGGCGGCCGTCGTCGTGGCGGTGACCCTGCTCTGCGGCGCCGCGACGGCCGCCTGCGGGCCGCTGGTCTTCGTCGGGCTGCTCGTGCCGCACCTGGTCCGCGCCCTGACCGGGCCGGACCTGCGCTGGCTGCTGCCGGCCTGCGCGCTGCTGTCCCCGGTGCTGCTGCTCGGCGCCGACGTGGCCGGCCGGGTACTCGGCCGCCCCGGCGAGATCCAGGTGGGCATCATGACCGCCGTGCTCGGCGGCCCGCTCTTCCTGCACCTGGTCACCCGGACCCGGGCGGTGCGGTCGTGACCGTCGTACGGGTACGCCACTGGTCGGTACGGTTCCGGGCCCGGGCCCTGCTCGTCGGCCTCGGCTGCGCGCTGGCCGCGCTGGCCCTTGGCGTGCTGTCGATCGGCGGCGGCGACTACCCGATGGGCCCCGCCGACGTGCTGCGCACCCTCACCGGGGGCGGCACCCCGGCCGAGGACTTCATCATCGGCGAGCTGCGGCTGCCCCGGCTGGTCACCGCCCTGCTGGTCGGGGCCGCCCTGGCGCTGGGCGGCGCGGTGTTGCAGGCCCTCGTGCGCAACCCGCTCGGCAGCCCCGACATCCTCGGCGTCACCCAGGGCGCGGCCACCGGCGCACTCGTCGTGGTGGTGGTCGGCGGCAGCACCCTCGCCCTGGCCGGCGCGGCCGTGGTCGGCGGCCTGGCCACCGGGCTGCTGCTGTGGGCGGTGGCCTGGGCGCGCGGCGCGCACGGCCACCGGCTGATCCTCGCCGGCATCGGCGTCGCCGCGATCCTCACCGGCGTCAACGGCTGGCTGCTGACCCGCGCGCAGCTCATGGACGCCGCCCGCGCCGTGCTCTGGCTCACCGGCAGCCTCGACGGGCGCGGCTGGGCGCAGGCCGTCCCGCTCGCCGTCACCCTCGCGGTGCTGGTCCCGGTGGTGCTGTTCGGCTGCGGGCCGGCGCTGCGGATGACCGAGCTGGGCGACGACACCTCCGCCGCGCTGGGCGTACCGGTGCGGGCTCTGCGCACGGTGCTGCTGGTCGCGGCGGTGCTGCTGGTCTCCGTCGCCGCCGCCGCGGCCGGGCCGGTCAACTTCGTCGCGCTCACCGCGCCGCACCTGACCCGCCGGCTGACCCGCGCGCCCGGCCCGAACCTGGCCGCCGCCATGGCGCTCGGCGCGGCGATGCTGGTCGCCGCCGACCTGGTCGCCCAGCGCGCCTTCACCGGGCACCAACTACCCGTCGGCGTGGTCACCGGCGCGCTCGGCGGCGGCTACCTGGTGTGGCTGCTGGCCACCGAACGCAAGGCGGGCCGGCTGTGACCGGCGACCTGAAGACTGGAGCACCCCTGATGCAGCCCGGCACCCCCCGGCTCAGCGGCGACGGCCTGACCCTCGCGTACGACAAGCGGACCATCACCGAGCGGCTCAGCGTCGCCGTCCCCGACCGGTCGTTCACCGTCGTCATCGGGCCGAACGCCTGCGGCAAGTCCACCCTGCTGCGGGCCCTGGCCCGGATGCTGAAGCCGGCCGCCGGCACGGTGCTGCTCGACGGGCGGGACATCCACGCCCAGCCGGCCCGCCGGGTCGCCCGCACCCTCGGGCTGCTGCCGCAGTCGTCCATCGCCCCCGACGGCATCACGGTCGCCGAGCTGGTGGCCCGGGGCCGGTACCCGCACCAGGGGCTGCTGCGGCAGTGGTCCCGCGACGACGAACGGGTGGTCGACGAGTCGATGGCCGCCACCGGCGTGGCCGACCTCGCCGACCGGCTGGTCGACGAGCTGTCCGGCGGGCAGCGGCAGCGGGTGTGGATCGCCATGGCCCTGGCCCAGCAGACCGAGCTGCTGCTGCTCGACGAGCCGACCACGTTCCTCGACATCGCCCACCAGATCGAGGTGCTCGACCTGTGCGCGAGCCTGCACGAGGAGCAGGGGCGCACGCTGGTCGCGGTGCTGCACGACCTCAACCAGGCCGCCCGGTACGCCACCCACCTGATCGCGATGCGTGACGGTGCCGTGGTGGCCGCCGGGGCGCCCCGGGAGATCGTCACCGCCGAGCTGGTGGAGCGGGTGTTCGGGCTGCCCTGCCGGGTCATCGAGGACCCGGAGACGGGCGGGCCGCTGGTCGTCCCCGCCGCCCGGCGCCCGGCGGCGGTACGCCGCTGAGCAGGGACAGCCGGACGCCGACACTCGACCCTCCCAAACGGTCAGATAGGTTGCCTGCGTGGATCCCTGCCTGCACTTGGCCCTGCTTGAGGCCGACTATCTCAACGACGCGGTCGCCAAGATCCGCGAACGTTCGGTCGAGGAGCTCAAAGCCCGGTATGCCGAGGTGCTCGCGTTGGAAGTCCTGGCGGGCGCAGATCAGGCGTCCTGGACCGACGAGGCGGATCTGTGGGACGCGCTGCCGGACGGCGCCGACGGCACGATCCGGTCGCTGACCGGCATCGAAGGCTTTCCGGAAGTGAACAACCTGTACCTGCGCGAGTCCGAGGTCAGTGATCTCGGACCGCTCACCGCGCTGCCTGCGCTGGAGCTGCTGTGGGTCGGTGTGCCGCCGGACGCGGACCTGACCCCGCTGCTGGCCTGCGATCAGCTCAAGCGGGTGCACATCGGCTGTGCGGCCGTGCTGCACCCAGCCGGCCACGAGGTGCTCGCGGCGCTGGCCGCGCGCGGAGTCCAGGTGGACAACTTCCTGCCAGACCCGGTCAAGGCGGCGGCGCCATTCAGTGATCCGATCCTGAAGCTGGCAGTGCTCGACAGATTGATGGGCTCGGTCGAGCTGCCGCCGACGTACTTCTTCGACGCGTTCGAGTTCGACGAAGGCAACCTGGCCCGGCTGATGACGGTCGTGATACCCCAGGCGGCGCTCGACACCGTCGAATCCCTCAGCTGGCTCGGGGGTGGGCACGACACGGCGCACATGGTGTGGGAGCAGTGGGACGGCGAGTCCGACGAGTTCCGCATCCGATCGCTGGCAGGCGTAGAGGCGCTGCGCAACCTGCGCGAGCTGAAAATCACCCCGCTCGCCGTACTGCCCGAGCACCAGATCGCGCAGCTGCGAGCGCGTGGCGTCACGGTCAGCGAGGCGGACTGAAGCAGCGAGGCGGGCAGCGCCGGGCGTTGCCCTGAAGGCGCACGGGGTCACCGTGATCGACAAAGCGGTGCCGGGCGCGAACGCACTGGCGCGGCGGTGGTGTGGACAAGCCCGGCCTTTCAAGATCTGTACTGCGCCGTGAGAGCTTGTCCGATGGCTCGTGCTCCGTCGGGGAAAGCGCCGGGGTTGGGGCCGGAGTAGTTCAGGCGCAGGTATCGGCCGGTGGGTTCGGCGGGGAACCACTCGCCGCCGGCGGCGACCAGGACGCCCTCCGCCTCGCAGTCGCGGGCCAGGCGCGTCAGGTCGGTGTCGTCGGGCAGCCGAAGCCAGAGGTTCAGTCCGCCGTGCGGCACCGCGTCGAGGTGGGAGTCGGGCACGTGCTCGCACAGCGCGCCGACGAGGAGGTCGCGGCGCGCGGCAAGTTGATGTCTCAGCCCGCGCAGATGGGTATGCCAGGCGGGCTGCGTGACGACATCGAGAGCGGCGGCTTGCAGGACGCCGCTGACGTACATGGATTGGGCCTGCGCATCGGCGAGGATGCGGTCGCGGGCGGGCCCGCGGGCGATGAGCCCGGCGACGCGGACCGCCGGTGACACGCTCTTGGTCAGCGACCGCAGGTAGACGACGTGCCCCCCGTCGTCGCGCGCGGCCAGCGGCGCGGCATCGACGGTGATCCCGAAGTCGTGGGCCCAGTCGTCCTCGATGAGGAACGCCCCGTGCCCGCGCACGATGCCCAGCACCCGGTCGGCGAGGTCCGGCGACCACTGGGCTCCGGTGGGGTTGGCGAAGTTCGGCTGGGCGTAGAACGCTCGCGCCCCGGTCCGGGTGAACGCGCGGTCGAGTTCGTCGGGGTCCGGGCCGTGGTGGCCGCTGGTGATCGGCACGAGCCGCACGCCGGTCTGCTCGGCGGCCAGGATCGCGCCCCAATAGGTCGGCGACTCGATGAGTACGGGCCGGTCAGCTCCTACGAGTGCGCGGAAGATCGTGCTCAACCCGCTCTGGCTTCCGGGCAGGACGACCACGTCGCTCGCGGCCGGGGGTGCGAGACCGGGCGGGGTGGCCGCACCGAGTTCTGTGGCGAACCACGCCTGCAACTCCGGCAGCCCCGCAGCCGGTGGTCGCCCGACAGCGGCATCGCTGCGGGTGGCACGGGCGAACGCCGACCGCACCGACCTCTCGGGAAGGAGTTCCCTGTCGGGGTAGCCCGCGTGCAGGGCGATCACGTCGTTGGGTGTCGTGCGCAGCGCGGTGAACGCCTGTGCCCTGCGGTTCGGCGGGGAACCGAGCGCGGCGGTCTGCCACCCGTAGTCGTTCGGTCGTGCCGTGCGGACGGCCCGGACGAAGGTGCCCACGCCCGGCCGGGCTTCCACGAGCCCCTGCGCGACCAGCGTCCGCAAGGCTTTCTGCACCGTGACCGGGCTCGCCCCGTAATGCGCTACGAGGGCCCGCGTCGAGGGCAGCCGCGCCCCGGCGGGAGCCGCCGCCACCCAGCTGCGCAGTTCATCCAGGATCCGCTGACTGCTACCGTTGAACATGAAGACCGATGATAGCGCTACCCTAATTTCGTCCCCACCGCTACCGAGGGCCCACACCGGCCTTCGGTGGGGTCTGCTCGGTGTCGCGGCGTTCTCGTTCACGGTGCCGTTCACCCGCGTCGCGGTCGAAGGCGGGCGCATGTCACCGTTGTTCGTCGGCTCCGGGCGCGCCGTCATCGCGGCGCTCCTCGCCGCAGCCGCGCTGTGGCTGACCCGGCAGCAGATGCCGCGCGGCACCCAGTGGGTTCGGGTAGCGGTCGTGGCCGGCGGCGCGGTCGTCGGGTTTCCGTTGCTGACCTCGTACGCGCTCACCACCGCACCCGCGAGCCACGGGGCGGTCGTCATCGCGCTCCTGCCCGCCGCGACGGCCGTGATGGCCGTGATCCGGGGTCGCGAGCGGCCTCGTACCTCGTTCTGGGTCGCCGCGGGGATCGGCGCGATCGCGGCCGTGGTGTTCGCCGCGATCCAGGGCGGTGGCCTCGCCGGGCTGCACCGGTCGGACCTGCTGCTGTTCGCTGCCGTCGTCGTGTGCGCGATCGGCTACGCCGAGGGCGGGCTCCTCTCCCGCCAGTTGGGTTCGTGGCAGACCATCTCCTGGGCCCTCGTGCTGGCCTCCCCGCTGATGCTCGTGCTCACCGGCGTCTCGATCGTCCAGCAGCCGCCGACGGGCTCGGTGACCGAGTGGGGCGCGTTCGCCTATCTGGCCGTGGTGAGCATGTTCCTCGGGTTCTTCGCCTGGTACCGGGGCCTGGCCATCGGACCGATGGCGCAGGTCAGCCAGGTGCAGTTGACCCAGCCGGTGATCAGCATCTGCTGGGCCGCTCTCCTCCTGCACGAGCACCTGGCCTGGCCCACGGTCCTCGGCGGCAGCGCCGTCATCGGCTGTGCGCTCCTCGCCGTTCGGGCCAGGAATCGCGGGAACCGACCCAGGGCTCTCCTTCTCGGCGCGGCCGGGTGACCGGCGGCAGATCCGGATGTCTGATCAAGGTGCATCGGCGCCCGCCGAACCCGCGTCCGCAGACTGAGCCGGCGGTCTCGCGGCCTCCGAGGGGGCCCGTCGCCTGACGAACGGATGCGGAACGGCCCCCGGCGCATTAGCCGGGGGGCCGTTCCGCGTATCAACACCCATTCACCGGACCGGGGAACATCACTGTGGCACGAACACCCACGCGAGGAACTCCCCGGTGCCGGACGTGAACGCCTGGTAGCCGGGTTGGGGCGAGGTGACCGGCGCGCCGCTGACGGCGGCGTGCACCGCGTCGACGTATCCCGGTCGGGTCAGCCACTGGTGGTTGTGCGCGGTGTAGATGGTGTCGTAGCGGCCGTCGGTGCGTGCCCGCCACGCGCCGAGGCCGGTACGGAAGGCGTCGCGGGAAGTGGCCAGGGTCAGGCCCCGGCTGCCCTGGACGCCGAGGGCGTCACCGGCGAAGAGCACCCGCGACACCGGGTCGAGCAGGGTGATCGAGTCGTTGCGGCGTCCGGGCAACGCGTGCACTTCCAGGCTCACCCGGCGCTCGCCCTGGTCACGGCCGATGTCGATGCGGTCGCCGTCGCGGACGTGCGTGACGGAACCGAGCCGCCGGGGGACGGACACGCCGGCGGGCACGATCAGCCGGTGGCCGCTGAACTGCCCGATCCCCTTCAGGCTCGCCGGATCACCGTCGGTGAGCACGATCTCGATCCGGGGATGGCGGACGAGTCGCTTCGCGTATCGGACGAGGCCGGGCGCGCTGCGGCCGGAGGTGACGAGCAGCGCGCGCGTCGTGCCGGCGAACAGGAAGGAGGTCTCGTCCGCCGAATCCCTGATCATCACCAGGCCGGTCCTGATGTTTTTCAGGAACGCGTACGGGTCGTCGAGGAACGGATCGGTGGGATAGCGCGACGGAATGCGGACCCATGGAACTGCCGCAGGTCGCCGTTGCCGCCGGTCGGCCCGCCCGGGTACAGATTCGTCAGGCTGTAGACCATCCGGGCGCTGCCACCGCTGATCCAGACGGCCTCCCGGCCGATCTCGTGGTACGGGTCGGCGAGGATGCTGCCGTCCAGCGCCCCTTCGGCGGCCCGGATCATGTCGTCGAGGTACTCCAGGCCCAGCGGTCGCCCGTTGATCGGCGGTGCGCCGCGCCCGAACTGCTTGATCTGGTAGAAGTGGGCGGGCAGCAGGGAAAGGCCCTGCAACGGCCGCAACTCCCGGCGCAGGTTGCGCAGCGTCGCGGCGTAGGTGCTCGTGGTCGCGCTGGCGAAGTGCGCCCAGACGTACGCCGAGCCGATGGCGTCGCCGGTGGCCAGCATCAGGCTCTCCGCGTCGAGGTAGCCCGTCGACCCGGGGGTGTGGCCGTAGAGCGCGACGATGTCGATCCTGCGGCCACCGAGGTCGATCGCGCTGACCGTCCGGCCGGAGGAGCCGTTCGTGGTGCTGCCGCCGTCGTGCCGGACCGGCACCCAGTTCGGCATGGCCGTGGGACCCCAGTCCAGGTCGGGATAGTAGACGGTACGGTCGGCCATCTGCGGGACCTTGCCCGTGTGATCGCCGTGGCGGTGCGTGATGGCGACGTCGAAGTCGACCGGGTCGGCCCGCTCGGTTCCGTCGTCGTTGTGGCTGAGCAGGTGCCGAACGACCGTCTTCAGGTCGTCGACGCCGACCGTCTCCGGCGTGTTGATGGCGGTGTCGACGAGCAGCGCCCGGCGGCCGCGCCCGGCGTCGGTGTGCACCTGCGTGATGGCGTCCCACGGGCTGTTGAACCTGCTCAGCGGGTACGCCGCGAGGACGCGCTCCGCCTTGTCGCCGTACTCCCGCTTGATCGTGTCGACGTAGCCCTGCGCGGTGATTCCGACGAGGGCGGTCTCGGTCAGCCGGTTCTCGGAGCGCGTGGTGCCGGTCAGCACCGGGACCTTGTTCCAGGTGCCGTCGGCGAACGCGTCGGAGAACGACTTCGGCAGCAGCGAGCCGCCCACCTTCGAGTTGCCGAGGTAGTTCGCCTGGTTGGCGACGAGTTTCCCGGGCCACGCCGCGCGCAGGCAGTTCACGACGGTGGCGGCGTCGGTGCAACCCACCGACTGGGCGAATGTGACGCCCCGCTGCTCGCCGGCCGCGAGCGTGTTCCGGGTGGCCAGGCACTGCTGGCTCTGCACGATCGCCTTGTGGAACAGCCCCTTGGCCGCCGGCATGGCCAGCATGTCGCAGACGCCTTGTCCGCCGGCGGACTGGCCGTAGATCGT
The DNA here is from genome assembly GCF_040296145.1 of Micromonospora sp. NPDC002296. Lineage (NCBI taxonomy): Bacteria > Bacillati > Actinomycetota > Actinomycetes > Micromonosporales > Micromonosporaceae > Micromonospora > Micromonospora sp. NPDC002296. The sequence goes on along the minus strand of NZ_JBEOWQ010000043.1, from coordinate 17,775 downwards.
AAGCGCGGCGAAGCGGTCATGGCAGAGATCTACTCTGGACGAAGCCGCGAGGGCTGCAGTCGACACGAGCGGCGATTCACGGTCAGGCTCACGTCAGACGGAATCTGGAGCGCATATTGGGATGGAGCAGGCGCCAACCAATCCGCCAGGGCAGGGCCAAAGAACCATTCAAAGGTCGAATGGGGCGGATCGGGCGGATCGCAAATAGGTCATAACGCGACAGTGATTCATCGAATGCCCTCCGAGAACGCGTCGACCCGTTCGGAGGCGTCCGGCAGGGACAACACGATCACCCCGTGTGCCTCCAGCAGCCGCACCATGTGCGGCACCGGTCCGTCGTCGAGGCCCAGCTCCCGGCGTGCCGCCGGCGCGACCGCGCGGATGTCCTCGGCCCTCGCCGGTTCTGGCCAGTCGAGCTGCGGCAGTCGCAGGCGTAGGACCTGCGGCAGGGTGGGGCGAGCGCCCCACCCTGCCGTTGAACTCAGCCGATCTGCAGGGTCACGTCGTCCAGCACGAAGCTGGTCTGCAGGTAGGCGTCCTCGGTGCCGGTGAAGGTCAGCGTGACCGTCTGGCCGGCGTACGCGCCGAGGTTGACGGTGCGCTGCGTGTAGCCCGTGGCAGCGTTCATGTTGGACAGCGACGCCACGGTGGTGCCGTTGGCCTTGATCGTGAACACGTCGTAGGCGAGCGCCCCGTACTCGTTTGTGTCGATGTGCAGCCAGTAGGTCAGCACCGCACTGGTGCAGCCCGACGGGATGGTGACGGTCTGGCTGATGGCCTCGGTCGCGGTGTAGCCGTTGCCGCCGAGCCACGCGTACCGGGTGCCGCTGCGCGGCACCTGCCCGATAGAGGTGCCGATCGCGCCGGTGGAGCCGGTCCACGGCGAGGTGCCCCTCTCGAACCCTCCGTTGACGATCAGCTGGGCGGCGGTACAGCCGCCCGGTCCGCCGGGCACGGTCAGCGTGTACGTGGTGCTGTGCGACACCGACCCCGTGCCGGTGATGGTGATGGTGTAGGTGCCGCCGGCCACCGACGAGCCGACCGCGATGGTGGCGGTCGACGAACTGCCGGAGGTCACCGACGACGGGCTGAACGAGACCGTTACGCCCGTGGGGGCGCCGCTGGCGGTCAGGGTCACCGTCTGGGCGCTGCCCGAGGTGGTGGCGGTCCCGACGGTGGTCGTGGTGCTGGACCCCGCGTTCACGGTGCCTGACGAGGGGCTGGCCGAGATCGAGAAGTCGTTGGTCGGCGTCGAGGTGCCGACCGCCCGGTTCCACAGCGTGTAGGCGATGCCGTCGGCAGCCCGGTTCAGCGCGGTGGCGTCGATGTTGCTGAGGGTGTCGCACGAGGAGTGATAGCAGGAGTCGTAGGACTGACCGGCCGTGCCGCCCCACTTCGACGCCTGGGCCGACGTCTTGGTGGCGCTGGCGCCCATCGCGTAACCGGAGGTCGGAATGCCCGCGTTCTGGAACGAGTAGTCGTCGGAACGGCCCTGGCCCTCGACGTTCTCCTCCGGCTGCAGGCTGAGGGAGTCCCAGTACGCCTTCATCGGCTGCGACGCGGTCGAGGTGATGTTGTTGATGAAGTAGCCGCCGTTCTTCGACGCAATCATGTCGAAGTTGTAGTAGGCCTTGATCGCCGTTCGCTGGGTACTGGTCAGCGAGTTGACGTAGAACTTGGAGCCGTTGAGGCCCTGTTCCTCGTCGGTCCACCAGCCAAAGCGGATCTTGTTCAGCATGGTCGGGTTCTGCGCGGCCAGCGCGAGGGCGACCTCGAGCAGCGCCGCCGAGCCGGAGCCGTTGTCGTTGATGCCCGGACCGACCGAGACGCCGTCCAGGTGGGCGCCGAACATATAGACGTTGCTCGCGTTACCGCCCGGCCACTCGGCGATCAGGTTCGGGCCTGCACCGCTGGTGCAGCCGGAGGTGCAGGGCTGCTCGGTGACAGTGAAGCCGGCGGCCTGCAGCTTGCCCTTGACGTACGCCACCGACTGCAGGTAGCCCTGGCCGGTCGAGCGGCGGGTGCCGCCGTTGTTGGTGGCGATGGTGCTGAGCTGTGTCAGGTGCGCCTGCACGTTGGCGACGTCGATGTCCGGCGCGGTGCCACCGGGGGTGCCGCCGTTGACCGTGAGCGTGTACTGCGCGGTGTGGGTGACCGAACCGGTGCCGGTCACGGTGATGGTGTACGTGCCCGCAGCCGCACTGGAGGTGGTCGCCACCGTCATCGTGGAGCTGTTGCCCGACGTCACCGGCGTCGGGCTGAACGACACGGTGACCCCCGACGGGGCACCCGAGGAGGTCAGCGACACGGTCTGCGCGCTGCCGGAGACGGTCGCGGTGTTGACCGTCGCGGTGACCGAGGAGCCCGCGTTGACGCTGCCCGAGGTGGGGCTGACCGAGACGGAGAAGTCGGTGCTGGAACCGGTGCAGGTCGGGTCGCCGGTCTGGGCCGGGACCGCGACCGCGTTCCACGCGTCCTTGGTCCGGTTGAACAGGACGCACGAGGAGTCCAGGTTCTTCGCGGCGGTCAGGGTCGCGGTGCGGTACTTCTTGTGGGTCATGCCGGAGGTCTTCAGCAGCATGCCGCCGTAGAAGATCTTTCCGGCGGACTGGATGCCCACGCCGGTGACCGACGACGGGCCGCCCGAGCAGATGGGGCTGTTCGGCTTGCCGCCGCCCGGCGCGCTGCCCTCGGCGAGCAGGTAGAACCAGTGGTTGAGCGGACCTGCGGCCGCGTGTACCTCGGTGTTGGGAATCGACGAGGAGTAACAGTTCGGGTGGCCGCCGACCAGCGACGGGTCGTACATGTTGCGGATCGGGCCGTCGCCGACGAGGTCGATCTCCTCACCGACCAGGTAGTCGGGTTCGTCGTAGGCGCTGGACTGGTTGGCGTATGCCTCGGTCAGCGCGCCGAAGATGTCGCCGGTGGCTTCGCCGAGGCCGGCTTCGGAGCTGGTGCCGCCGGGGGTGTTCTGGTCCATGCCGTGGCCGAACTCGTGACCCACCACATCCATCGAGGAGATCCAGTTGCCCGCCGAGTTCTTGCCGATCGTGATCGTCGAGCCGTCCCAGTAGGCGTTCTGCTCGTTCAGGCCGACCTTGATCGGCCAGCTGCCGCCGTTGCCGTTGTGCCCGTTGCGGCCCAGCCAGGCCGACAGCATCTCCCATTCCTTCTGCGCCGAGTACAGTGCGTCGACGCAGCCGGTCTCCTTGCTTGTGCCCACTCCGTTGCCCCAGCTGTCGTCGGCGCCGGAGAAGACGGTGCTGGTGCTGTAGTCCTGGCAGTTCAGGCCGGTGCGCGTGGTGTCGCGCAGGTAGTACGTGCTGCCCGACTGCGACGTGGTGATCGACAGTGGGCTGGGCCCGTTCCACTTGCCGGTGCCGGAACCGGCCGCGGCGTCCTCCTGCTTGGCCAGCACCTGGCCGTTGCGCGCGTCCACGAAGACATGCAGGTGGCTGGGCGCCGAGGCGGTGCGCCCGGCGACGACGACCTCCCACGCGAGTCGCGCGGTGCTGTCCTTGACGTGCACCACGAGGGTGCGCGACTCGATCCGGTCGACCTTGGTGAGCAGGCCCTTGGCGGTCTGCTCGGCGCGGTCGGCGGCGACCGTCGGCACGACGGAGACGTTGATCTTCGTCTTGGTGGCGGCCGAGATCGCCCGGATGGCGCCCCGGGCGTCGGCGAGCACGGCGGCGTCGCCGCCGACCACCGGCAGGCCCCGGTAGGTGCGCTCGTAGGCAATGGAGAACAGGCCGTCGACCCACGGGATCACCATGCGACGGTCGTACTGCTCGAAGGGGCCTTTCGCCAGCGCGTCGTGACCGCCGTCGGCGGCGCGGTCGGCTGCAGAGATCGCCAGCGACAGCGGGCTCTGCGCCACCGTCGGTGTAGGGGGCGGGGTGGCTGCGGTCGACTGGGTGGCCACCCCAGTCACGGTGCCCAGGGTGAGCGCAACCGCGACAGCGGCCGCCACGGCAGTTCTTCGATACATCGCAATCCTCCCGCCGAGATGGGTTGAGGGGTGTGGCAGCAGGGCCCGTGTTGATGGGATCTCCGGCAACCGGTGACAGCTCGGCTTTGGCGATGACACTAGGAACGACGGAGGCTGGCCGAAATCAGGGCAACCCCTTGCTCTGGTGCGCGAAGGCCCGTCGGGCGCACTATCATCCGGTGCCAGATTCTGCGACGGCAGTGAAAGCGCATCAGGGGGCCACCGGCACCATGCTGCCGGTGGTACCGGGCGTCGTCCACGGCGCCCGTCGGGTGGTGCTGTTCGGTCCGCCCGGGATCGGCAAGACCGCTGCGGCCGGTGTACTCGGGCAGCAGCTGGGCTTGCCTGTCCTAAAGCTGGCTCCGAGCCCGCAGGACGCCCGGGTCCCCTACACCGGGCTGCTCGAACTCGCACTGGCCCTCCAACCGCTGCCGGCCGCGCGGAAACTCGCGGCCGGGATCGACAAGGCCGTTGGAGTGCCGGGCTCTGCCGATCCCGCCGGGACCGCTCTACGGCTGCGCCGGTTGACCGCCACCCTGCTGCTGGACACCCCGCCTCTGACACTGGTGGTGGACAACGCCCAGTGGCTGGATACGGCCAGCGCGGCCGTCTTGCGTTGGGCTCTGCGTCTGGCTCCCGACCTTCCCGTCATAGCCGCAGAGCGAACCTGGCGCCCGGGGAGCGAAGGCCACTGGTGCGGCGAGGACCCGTGCGCGGTCCGCATCCCGGCGCTGACACCCGATCAGGTCGCGACCCTGCTGTCGCCGTACCGGCTAACCCCCCACCAGGTCACGCAGGCCCACATCCGCAGTGGAGGGAACCCGGCCCTAGCCCTCGCATTCGCCGGGGCCCGCGGCCTCACCACCGACCTGCCGGCCGCTCAGGGTCTCGTAGACGACCTGGTCCTACCGCCGGCCGCCCGCCGACTGGTGAACGGATGGCTGGGCACTGTGTCGGCCGAAGTTCAGGAACTGTTGACGGTCGCCGCACTCGACGACCGACCCGACCGCGAACTGCTGAGCCGCCTCGCCGGCCCGCCCGCCGAAAACCTCCTGGCCGAGGCCGAGGCAGCCGGACTGATCAACATCGGGCAGGTCGACGGGAAGATCCGGTTCGCCGCCGCCGCGATCGGCGCCGAACTCGCGGCCCGACCGCCAGTCGCCACACGCAGGCTCCTGCACGCCCGCCTGGCCGAAGCCAGCCGCGACAGCATCCGCCGCGACCGTCACACCACGCTGGCGGCCGACACCAACGACCCGCAGTCGGCCGACCGCGCCGACCGCGCCGCCGCCCGCGCCCGGCTGCGCGGAGAACCCGCACTAGCGGCCGAGCTCTCCCTGCTCGCCGCCGAACGCACCCCGGAAGCCGACGCCGACCTGCTCATCGAACGGGCGCTGACCGCCGTACGCGACGCCGCCCACAACGGCGACCTGCCCCGCGGCCAGGCTGCCGTCCGCCTCGTCCTGAACCACGACAGCAGCCCCGCCAACCGCGTCAACGCCCTCATCGCCCTGATCGACTCAGGCGGACAGCACCTGTACAACGGCGACAAGCTGTTCGCCGACGCACTTCACGAAGCGGCCGAACATCCGGACCTGACCGCGCAGATCCTCATCCGCCAGGCGATCTGGGCCAACGTCAACGGCGATCCCGACCGGGCATGCGCCCAGGCCGCCCGGGCCGCCAGCCTCGCCCGGAACGCTGGCGACACAGCCACCACCGCCATGGCCCTCACGATGCAGGCCCGCATCCAACGCATCCTCGGCCGCCCCCAAGCCGACACCACGCTCGGCCACGCCCTGTCCCTGCCACGCAGCCCTCACATCCCCCTCAACGCCAGACCGGAACAGCTCTCCGCCCGGCACGCCATCTTCGACGACCGTCTGAACGAAGCCCGCAGCGCACTGCTGCCCCTGCTCGTCGAAGCCGAGCGGACCGGAGACGCCGAAGGCACCGTGGATGTCCTGCGCAGCCTCGCCGAAGTTGAGATACGCGCCGGACGGTGCGGACTGGCCCTCAACTACGCCGGCCGCGCCCTGTCGCTTACCGACAGAGCCGCCTTGGACCCCGCACCGGCCTGCTACACCTCCGCCCTAGTCGAGGGCACCGCCTCGTGCACCGACTCCGCCCTCGCTCACGCACGCCGCGGGGCGGACACCTCCCGCCGAGAGGACAACAAGGTCTTCCTCTCCCGAAACCTCTTCGTCCTCGGACATCTTCTCCTGGTCACCGGGCGTCCGAAAGAAGCCCTGGAGGCGCTGGAAGAGGTCCGTGCACTTGAAAAGCACCAGCAGGTCCGCGACCCGTCCGTCCTGCGCTGGCACGCCGACCTCGCCCAATCTCTCATCTCCCTCGGCTACCTCGACCAAGCCCGCAAGCTGCTGACCGACACCCGTCGCACCGCGACTGATCTAGGTAGAAGCTGCGTCCTCCCCGCGCTCGACCGCTCCCAGGCACTCCTGGAAGCCACCCTGGGCAACTACGATGCGGCCGCCGACCGCCTCGCCGCCGCAGCCGACCGCCTCCGCCACCTACCCATCGAACGTGGTCGAACCCTGCTGGCCCTCAGTCAAACCGAACGGCGCGGACGCCGACGCGCCAGCGCCCGCACCGCGGCGCAGAGCGCCGCCGACCTCTTCAGCACGCACCAGGCACACCCCTGGATCGAAGCCGCCACCCGCACCCTCCACCAACTGGAGCCCGTCCCCGCGCACGGCAGTACGCTCCCCCGCCTCACCTCCGCCGAACAGCGCTGCGTCGAGCTCGCCGCCAGCGGAGCGAGCAACCGCGACATCGCCACCGCCCTCACCATCAGTGTCAAGACAGTCGAAGCGAACCTCACCCGTGTCTACCGGAAGCTCGGCATCCACTCCCGCATCCAACTCGCGCACCTTGCAGCCCTGACGGCAGCGCCGGCAGAAACCCTGCGTCCGGGACTGCACAAATAACGACCCTGTCTCACATTTGGTGACCATCACACCGGAGGTCCCCGACGTGTACTTCCTGTACGTCCGCAGCAGGACTACGGACGGGCTGCCCTCGGACGAGGGCTGGATTCTCCTCTGGGTGCCGCAAGCAGGCTGACGACGAAGGAAACGCCGGGCGGTGGAGCCCGGCGTCCCCTTCTGCCTCTACCGGGTCAGCGACGGCCGACCGTCAGGACCGGCTTGGGTGACCTCGGCGGCGGTCGGGCTGCTGAGCAGAACGTTTCGCCGCCGACTCTGCTGTCCTCGCCGAGAGCGCGGAGCAGCACCCTCTTGCCGATGCCTGCCGGGCCGAGCAGCAGGACGCCACCACGGTCGGCCAGAGCGAAGCGGATGCGGGTCAGCGCATTCGGCTTCGAGGGCTGCCATCCGTTCGTCACCCTGCAATCCGGTAGCCGCACGCACGTCGAGATGCACACGATTTTTGGTGATCTTGTCTTCTGTAACCTGCTGAAAGAAGATCCTCGGGCCGTGCCCGTCCGGGTCCTCGATCGCCGATCTCGTGTTTCGCTGTTCCTCCGGAACGCCGGCCCGCTCAAGGAACTCGTCCCACGCAGCCAGAGGGTCGGCGCCCTCCGGCAGCTCGACTCCAGGCGGCCCGGGATGCACGTAGCCCAGCGCGTCTCGCCAGAACGACGACAGCGCGCCCGGGTCATGGGCGTCGAAGGTGACCTGGATGTGACGGCCCATCAGTTCCAACTCCGCTCGTAGCCACGCGTGCCTGAGAAATTATCCACGCCCGTCAGGTCACGCCAACGAACCGTTTCGTACCCGAAATCGGTTCTTGGCTCATCACAATTCCCCTCGGGAACGCGCTGGAAGAACAGTCGCGGGCCAACACCCAAGGGATCGCTGCATGAAAATGCCGAACCCTGACGCTCAGGCGGCAGTGCGCGATCGAAATCGTCCCAAGTAGCAAACCCCTCCGGTGGCGGCGGCACGACGTACCCCAACACCTCGCACCAGAAACGAGCGACGCGCTCAGGTTCCGCGCAGTCGAAGGTGACTTGGATCTGCTTGACCGACGGCATCGGTCCACCATAGAGACGGGGTCATTCGTCGTCCCCACGGATTCGCCCCTGGCGCCCGGCATCGTATTGATGGCAGCCACCGCCCAGGCCCGCCCCACGCGATCGGTGGAATCGAGAAGCCATCCGGCGGCCGGCTCCCCTACGATCGCGTGATGTTCCGGCCGACGTACCCGATTCGCACCGCGCGGCTCACCTTGCGCCCGGTCACGCTGGACGACCTCGACGACGTGTACGCCTACCAGCGCCGACCCGACGTCGCCCGCTGGATGCTCGGCGCGGAACCACGCACCCGCGAGCAGTCGCGGACGTCGGTGCTCGCCATGGCGGGCGAGGACGCGCTGCGCGCGGAGGGTGACTGCCTGACCCTGGCCGTGGCCACCGACGCCGGGGTCATCGGGACCGTAGAGCTGGTCTGGCGCAGCCAACTCGACCGTACGGCCGAACTCGGATACGTCCTGCACCCCGACCGTTGGGGGCGCGGGCTGGCCACGGAGGCCGCGACCGCACTCCTGGACTGGGGGTTCGACGAGTTCGGGCTGCACCGGATCTACGCCCGGTGCCACGCCCGCAACGACGCGTCCGCCCGCCTGATGGCCCGGCTCGGCATGCGCCAGGAGGCACGCCACGTCGAGAGCTACCTGTTCCGGGGGGAGTGGGCCGACCGACTCGTCTTCGCCATCCTGGCCCACGAGTGGCGGTCACGCGCCGCGACAGCAGAGGGCTGACGTCTGTCCGGTACCGGGGCCGCCCCGCCGCTTGGGAACTGTACCGACCGGTCAGTATAGTTTCGGGGTGACCATGTCCTCCGCGCCTGTCGCCGCCCTGTCGCCGTTGCGTCGTTGGGCCGCGCTCGGCGTGCTCGCCGCCGCCGTACTGCTGCTCGCGATCGACGGCACGGTCCTCGCCCTCGCGGTGCCGTCGCTGACCGAGAGCCTGTCGCCGACCGCCGAGCAGATCATCTGGATCGGTGACGTCTACTCCCTCGCCCTGGCCGGCCTGCTCGCCCTGATGGGCAACCTCGCCGACCGGCTCGGCCGCAAGCGCATCCTGCTGGCCGGCTCGACCCTGTTCGGGCTGGCTTCGCTGCTCGCGGCGTTCGCCACCAGCGCGGAGTCGCTGATCGTGGCCCGGTTGCTGCTCGGCGTCGCCGGGGCGACGCTGATGCCGTCGACGCTCTCGCTGATCCGCAACATCTTCCCGGACGACGCGGAGCGCACCCGGGCGGTCGCCGTCTGGTCGGCCGCCTTCGGCGCCGGTTCCGCCGCCGGGCCGATGATCGGCGGCTTCCTGCTCGAACACTTCTGGTGGGGCTCGGTCTTCCTGATCAACCTGCCGGTCATGGTCGTCGTGGTGGTCTCCGGCGTCCTGCTCCTGCCCGAGTCCAAGGACCCGAACCCGGGCCGCTTCGACGCCCTCTCCGCCGTGCTGTCGATGCTCACCGTCGTACCGATCGTCTACGCCATCACCCACCTGGTGTCCTCCGGCATCAGCCCGATCATCGTGGCCTGCGTCGTGATCGGCCTGATCGCCGGCACGCTCTTCGTGCGCCGGCAGCGCCGCCTGCCCAATCCGATGCTCGACGTCGACCTGTTCCGCAGCCCCGCCTTCTCCGGCGCGGTGGCCGCCAACGTCATCTCGATCTTCGGGCTGGTCGGCCTGCTCTTCTTCTTCTCCCAGTACCTCCAGTTCGCCCGCGGCTTCTCCCCGCTGCAGGCGGGTGTCGCCGAGCTGCCCGCGACCATCGCGTCGGTCGTCGTGGTGGCCCTGGTCGGCGTCGCCGTCACCCGCCTCGGCCGGGGGCGCGCGATCGCCGTCGCCCTCGCGGTCGCCGCCGCGGGGCTGGCGCTCGTCGCGCCCGCGGCGGGCCAGGCATCGTACGTGTGGCTCGCGCTCTGCCTCGCGCCGGTCGGTCTCGGCGTCGGCCTGTCGATGACCCTGGCCGGCGACGCGATCCTGTCCGCCGCGCCGCCCCGCAAGGCGGGCTCCGTGTCGGCGGTGACCGAGACCGCCAACGAACTCGGCGTCGTGCTCGGCATCGCCGTGCTCGGCTCGCTAGTCACGGCCGTCTACCGCGCGACGCTCACCCTGCCCGAGACGCTTCCGGAGACGGTGCGGGCCCGCGCCGAGGACTCCCTCGGGTCGGCCCTCGCCGTGCTCGAACCGGGCAGCGCACCCGCACAGGCCGCACGGGACGCGTTCCTCACCGCCATGCAGACCACCTCCCTGGTCGCCGCCGGGCTCACCCTCGGCGCGGCTGCCCTCGCGTGGTGGCTGATCCCCTCGCCGCGCGGCTCCCGATAACCTGTCCCCCGCCACCACCGAGGAGGCCACCGCACATGGGACGAACCGCCGGCCGGTCACCCGGGGACACCCGGCGCGCGCTCCTCGACGCCGCCGGTGAGGCCATCCGTACGCGCGGCGTCAACGCCACCCTCGACGACATCGCCCGCCAGGCCGGCGTCTCCAAGGGCGGCCTGATCTACCACTTCGCCAGCAAGGACGAGCTGATCCTGGAACTCGCCCGGGACCTGCTGGCCGCGTACCGGGCCGAGATCGACAGCCGGCTCGACCCGACGGACCACGAGCCCGGCCGCCTCACGCGGGCCTACGTCCGGGCCTGGCTCACCCCCGCCGAGAACCAGATGTCCACCCGCCGGACCCTTGCCCTGGTCGCCCAACTGATGACCGTCCCCGCAGTCGCCGAACTGGTCGAGGCCGACACCCAGCAGCTCGTTGCCGAGCTGCGTGCCGACGGTCTCCCCATCGACGTGATGACCCTGGTGACCGCCGCAGCCGACGGCATGAGCAGCGCACCGCTCTGGGGCGGGGCCGGGCGCGGCCCCGAATTCCGACAACTGGAACGGCGGCTCATCAAGCTCACCCGCCACCCCGAACTCTGGCAACAACTCCCCTGGGGTGACGAGAGTGAAGAGCGGTAACGGATTCCGGACCACCACAGGTGCCGCGACGCCGCCCCTGGGGTCGCCCGTCGACGGCGTGCGTGGGCAGGTCCCGCTGTCAATGTAACGTTGACAGATGACACCCGAGGTGACCGAGCTGACCAATGTCGCGGTCGACCGCGCGCGGCTGGACGAACGCGAGTTGGAGCTGATCGACCGCGCGCGGCACGCGGGTGCGACCTGGGGACAGATCGCCGCCGCGCTCGGCCTCGGCAGCCGGCAGGCCGCGGAGCAACGCCGGCAACGCCTGGCAGCCGTACGACGGTCGCGGCGGCACGAACGGGACCTCGGCTATTCGACGCGGATCGCGGCGATACGGGGTGCGGTCCTCGACCTCCAGCGGTGGATCGACGCGGACCGGCGGTGGGACACCCGGTTCGGGCGTGCGGCTCTCGTGCGGAAGACCGCGGAGGCAGCCCTCGACGCCGACCCGGGCTCGCTGTACGCGTTGGCGTCGCTTCTCGCGCTCGACCTGACAGAAGCGGGACGCGAACGCTTGCCGGGGCCGGTGCAGGCTGTCGCGGCACGATTCGACGATCTACTGTCAACGAAACCTTGACAGACCGGGAACGTATTGCCTGAGCCCCGCTCAACATCAAGGATCTGAGTCGTCCCGACTCAATCTTGGAGGGCTCATGCGCCGGAACGCCGGCCTGTTCGTGGCGATCTCGCTGCTGTCCGGCTTCGGCAGCAGCGCCATGTCGCTGGTGGCCGGGATCTGGATCCTGGACCTCACCGGTTCCACCGGCCTCGCCGCCCTCGCCGGGCTCTGCGTGTACGCCCCGGTCCTCGCCGGCCCGTGGCTGGGCGGCCTGCTCGACCGGGCGTCACGGCGATCGTTGGTCATGGCGGTCAACCTCGCCCTGGCCGCAGCTCTACTCAGTCTCCTCACGGTTCGCGGACCAGGTCAGACGTGGCTCATCTTCCTGGTCTCCTGCGCGTACGGCGTCAGCTACGTGCTGATCGACGCGGGCGAGACGGCGCTGCTGCCCTCCGCGCTGTCGCCAGCGGAACTTGGAGACGTCAACGGCTGGCGTTCCAGCGCCCAGGAGGGCATGAAGCTCGTGGCGCCCCTGGCCGGCGCGGGCCTCTATGCGTGGCGCGGGGGCCACGCGGTCGTCCTGCTCAGCGCGGCGATGCCGGTTCTGGTAGCCCTCCTGTACGCGGCCGTACGGCTGAGGCAGACGCCCCCCGACCTGCCGACCGAGCGGCAACGCGGCCTGCGCGCGGGCCTCGCCGTCCTGCTCGCGCAGCGGGCCACACGCGTCACGGTCGCGCTCGCCGCCGTGTCCATCGCCATGTCCGGCTTCACGACCGCCGCCAACTACGCGATGGTCACCGGGACGCTGGGCCTACCGACGACGTTCATCGGGGTGCTGTTCAGCGCGCAGGGCGCCGGTTCCATCGTCGGCGGTCTCATCGTGGGCCGGCTCATCGCCCGATGGGGCCCGGTCACCGTGGGCGTCGCCGGCACGACGCTGTTCGCCGTCGGCTGCCTGGTGCGCTGCCTACCCTGGTGGCCCGGCACGGTGGCCGCCTCGGTGGTCGCTGGCATCGGCCTGCCCTGGGCCCTGGTCGCCGCAGTGACGGCAGTGCAGACGCACACGCCGACAGCGGTGCTCGGCCGAGTGGCCGGGACCGCGAACACCGCGATGTTCGGTCCTATCGTGCTGGCAATTCCCCTCGGCTCCGCCGCCGTCCAGCTCGGCGACCGCCCAACGCTTCTCGTGGCCGCCGCGATCTGCCTGGCTTCCGCAATCGGCGTGGCCTACCGCCCTGCGCGGCGGGAAGAGGAGCGTACGTCGGCAGCGGTGCCGTCCAGCGGCGAGACCGCCGCCGACGACGCTCGCTCTGGCGGCTGCCGCACCCAGAAGACGCCGCCCGAATCCACCGGGCTCTCGACGACCTGAACTACACCCTCATCCCCGAAGAACGCCTCCGTCAGCCGTACGACGGCTCAGGTGGCCCCGCCTCCCCTGCGATCGCCTGATGTTCCGACCGACGTGCCCGATCCGCACCGCGCGGCTCACCCTGCGCCCGGTCACGCTCGACGACCTCGACCAGGTGTACGCCTACCAGCGCCGACCCGACGTCGCCCGCTTGATGCTCGGCGCGGAGCCACGCACCCGCGAGCAGTCGCGCTCGTCGGTGCTCGCCATGACGGGCGAGGACGCGCTGCGCGCGGAGGGCGACTGACTGACCCTGGCCGTAACCACCGACGACGGGCTGGTCGGGACCGTCGAGTTGGTCTGGCGCAGCCAACTCGACCGCACGGCCGAACTCGGGTACGTCATCCACCCCGGCCATTGAGCGCAGGCTGACAACGGAAGCGTGACGGCGGTTCCCGTGTACTGGCGTCGCACTCCGACCGAGCGCACACCCTGCTTCAGGTCGCCGGTCTAGAGACTCGTTGACACCTGCCAGCCGACGATCAGCCGGGAGCACACGTCGAGGACGAACGCGGCGTACACCCAGCCCACACTGGTGCGCACAGAGGTCAGGTCCGCGACCCACAGCTGGTTCGGACCGGCCGCGGTGAAGTCACGTTTGACTAGGTCATCAGGCCTGCCGGTCTCGGCGGCCGGCCGGGGCGTGCGCGGTGACTTGTCACGAAGCAGCCCGCGCAGCCCGGACTCACGCATCAGCCGCTTCTCGTGAGTTTGGCGATGGCAAAGGTACTCCGATGCCGGGTCGAGGCACGACCCGAGGGCGTTGCGCAAGTCCGGCCTTTTGGTGTCGGTGGATCGGTGTAGCAGACGAGGCTCTCGGTCGTGGAGAATCGCCACGTGGCTGAGGGAAAGTACGGGCGGCTCAGCGTCGCCGTGCAGGTGTTGTACGACCAGTTTCGCGAACGAGGTGCATGGCCGACGTTCACACAGGTCGACCGCGTCCTTGATCGCCAGTACGGGATCGAGGATGCGCAGGCTGAGCTGGCCGCGCTTCCCGGTGAGTACCTGCCGCGCTCCTGGAGCCGGGCGATCTTTTCGGACACCGACGAGATTCGGTTGACCTTGCGCGGCGTTGCGGCCTGCACCAACAGCCAGGATGACCTGCATCTCCTGGTGTCACTTCTGCGATGGGCCGCCGAGCGGGAACAGGGCGACGAGAGTGACGGTCAGGTCGTGGTGTCGAGCGTTGAGTTCGCCGAGCATGTCGGACTTCCTCTTGACGCCGACGCGCGGGACGATGAAGGTTCGGGGTCGCCGGAGGTAGCCGATGTTCGCGCACGGATGATCCGGTTATATGTCCTTGCCCAAGCCTTGCCAACCTTCTGGAACAGCGCGGGCCAGGCATCGCAGCAGCGTTGGAGGTGGACACTTACCCTGAGCCGCGGCGTTCGCCAATTCCGCAGCCTCGCCGATGTTGATGAACTTCTTGAACGTGATCGAGAGTTCTGGCAAAAGGTCCATGAGGCACGGACGCCTGCCCCTGAGTCCTCCATGGACCTGCCGGCGCATACGGTCGGCAACGACGGGCAAGAGGACGCGACACCCCTCGATATCCTGGTCACGATCTTGCGCCCCGAAATAATCGATGCCTCCGCGAAGCAGCTACGCAGCGGCCATTTCGACGATGCGATCTTCGCCGCCTTCCGCCGGATCGAGCACGAAGTTCAGCAGCGCACCGGCCTGAACTCGATAGGGGACCGCCTTATCGCCGAGGCGTTTGGTAAAAGCCCCGGTAAGCCCCGGATCAGCATCTCCGACCGGCAACGAGATGCCGACCGGCTCGTAGAAATCTTCGGTGGCGCCGTGGGCCTACACAAAGGCGATCGGTCCCACAAGGACAAACCCGCATTACCGTGTCGATCGCGCAACGAGTGTCTTCGGTTGCTGGCACACGCCAGTGCGCTGCTTGACTTACTAGACCGAGGGGCCGAGCTTGCCCCGACCGTGGTGGGTTACCAGCAGAAGGGCGATCTACTGGAGTTGTCGGTCCAGCGGCTCGGGCCGGAAGTGCAGGTGTGGCTCGACGATCAACCATGCCGTGTCCGGGCGAGAACGCCCGCGACGTTGACGATCGATGTCGATGGCATTTCGACTGGACCGCACGACCTATACCTCGTTACGGGCACACGCCAGGGTCCTGCGGTGCCGGTCTTCGTCTCGCACGAACTAGGCAGCGACAACTGGCATCGCGTGGACGAGGTCGGGATCGGACTGTTCCGTGACGAGTCCGGCGCCCGTCATTCAGATATCTACGGAGTGCGCCTGCACAGCTTCGAGAAGGGCCTTCACCTTCACCGGATCTTTCCGACCGACGAGCTCTACCGGGTCGGTGACTACATTCGCTGGCCGTCGGGCGGCAGATTCATCGGAGCGGTGTGGGCCTACCAAGAAGGATCGACGCAACTGACCAAGATCCACGATGGGGCGACGTTGTTCAATGGAGCAGTCATCGGCCCCGGTCAGCCCGAACGGACTTACAGACTCTCGCTGGAGCCGCCAGTGGTGCGACTTCGACGTGATGAGAAAGCGCCCCTACGCGCCCTACGCCACGTCACCGACGGTGTAGCGAGCTGGACCGAGCCGCTAGACAGCCTGGGCATTGTGTCAGACGACGAGCGCGTGGCCCACTACAAAGGAGGCGTCGTTACCGCCAAATACGATGGGATAACGACACTACGGCTTCACCACGATGGGCTGTACTGCGCCGCCTCGATCCAAGTCGGCGCTCATCTCAGCGGCGCGATAGCCGAGGTGCTAACAGGGCTGCCTCCAGTGGCCGGCATCGCCTGCATTGGCGACAAGCTCGTAGTCAGCACACGTCAAGGCACCCTCTGGGTCGTCGAGCACGGCAAGTACGAGATCCTGACCTCCGTACCCCTCCTGCCTCCCGTCTACGGCGGCACAGACACGATCGCCGCCGCGCCGAACGGCGACCTGTCCATACGAATGCTCGACCGGCGCGGCATTCTTCTTATGCGTGCGGGCGAGCGATACCGGCGCAGCCGCCTGATAGAACTTCCTGAGGCCCACCTGATCAGCTCCATGTGTTGGATGGGAACCACGCTGTTCGTCGGCACTCAGACCGGCGAAGTGTGGCAAGTCGCCGCCGACAGTAAGCAGACAAAATTGGCGGAGGTAGGCGGTTTCGTGGTCGCGCTCGCCGCAGACGATGAACGTGTCTATGTCGCCGCCGGCACGCCCCGTCGGCTGCTGAGCTTCCCTCTCGACGCGCCAGAGCAGGTGGAGGACGTCAGCCCTTCACCCGCATCGCTCGATATCACCGACATCATCATGAGCGACCAGACACTCTTTCTCACTGACTTCCACAAAGGACGCGTACTTGCCCTCCGCGACTCCCAGACACGCGAAGTTGCCACGGGCCTCGACAACCCCGGAAGCCTCGCCTGCTCAAACGATGGCACGGTGTACGTTGCGGAGTTCGGCCGGGGAGCCGTAACCCGCATCCTGCCCTGATGCCCACTGCAGAGGTCGAGTCATGGCCGAGCGGCCGTAAGTGATTGCGCGTATGTGTCGGTGGCCGAGTCCGCGCGCAGGTGTGACCACCGATGCCAACAGCCCGGCCATAGTCGCCGCCGGCTGCTCCCCGGACTCTCCGTCTGCAGGCAAGGGCGGCAACCTCCCTTTCAAGAATCTGCCTCCGCTGCCTGCCATCGCGCCTATCTCAGGGGAAGGACGGCAACGGTACGCCACTCGTACATCTGGTGGTCGCGGTGCATCTCGATCAGGTCAACCTGCCTGATAGCGACGTGAGTAGGCTGAATCTCCGTACGGCTCGTGGCCTCAATGTAGGGCCGTGCAGGTCCGCCAGCGGTGAGGTAGGCGACGCTCACGTGCGGACGAAACCGGTCCGGGTCCTCACTAACCTCGTCGGAGCCCAAGACCCGGCCGATCGCCTGCCGGGTTAGGTGGCGTAGCTCGTGGATTCGCTCGGCGGGCTCGGCTGGCATCACGATCGCCTCGTCGGCCACGACGATTGGTCCGAACTCGACTTGGAACGCTGAAACGGTTGCCAGCAGTGAGCGCGCTTCGTCGGCGATATCCTGGACAACGTCCAGGGCGAGTTCATCGGCGAAGCCAACGCCCTGCATGGTGAGGTGCAACCATCGATCCGGGATCAGGGTGAGGCTCGGCATCCCTGCCAGAGCTGTTCGGTAGGCCGTCGCGGTATCGCAGACTTGGCGCTGGTTCTCGAAGGTGATGTGGAAGGCGTAAAAGCGCCTGCCGACGCGCCACCCTGGACGCCACCACCAATGGTTGCGGACTTCGTCTGCGTGCTGGCCCGGGGCAAGGTCAACAAGCGACATCCGGCCTCCTCAGACTTCGGACGGAGCATCGGGCTGAGCCGGCTCTGCCTCTATGGGGTAGTCGTCGATGACGACGATCCGGTCTGCGGGCCAGACAGACTCCGACACCTCCAGGACTGTTCCGTCATCGGCCCTGGCGACGTGGATCACCTGCATGACGGGGGCGCCGGTCGGCAGTTCCAGTGCGGCCGCTTCCTCTGCCGTGGGTAGGCGAGAGAACCAGTGATCGCGGGCCGTTGCGTAGCGCTTGCCGCTGAGTTCCTCAATGCAGAGAAAGAGAGCTTTGGGCACCACCCTGGGCTCTTCCAAGTACGTCCCGTCAGCAAGATCGATCGGGATGTAGCTCACGCCGATCTCTTCGGGCTTACCGGTCTTCTCGTCATGGAGGTGCCGCCGTCGAACTACGACGTCGGTTCCAGCCGGTACGCCCATCGCGGCAGGGGTCTGCTGCACCGGTAGGTGACAGTTGCAGTCACGCGGCCTGACTGGCCGGTGGGGTCATGATGGTCTCGTACTCGATAGGGGTCAACCGGGA